>DATBKB010000028.1:0-32417 GCA_036556145.1 Candidatus Limnocylindrales bacterium
GTCGCCGAGTCGCTGTCCCCACCCGAGGGCCTGCTCGACGAGCGCCTCGCAGCGCATCGGCTCGAGGTCGTGGAGCTCCAGCAGCGGGTTCTTGTCGACGAGGACGCGCTCGATCCGGTCGGTGAGGGTCGCCCGGTCGAGGAGGTCCTCCATCCGCAGCCCGACGCGCCAGGCCCGGTCGCCGTAGGCCGGCCCGATCCCCCGCCCCGTCGTGCCGACCTTGCCGTCGCCGAGCCGCTTCTCCATCGCCCGATCGAGGGCCACGTGGTACGGCATGATCACGTGGGCCGCCCGGCTGACCCGGACGCGGGACGTGTCGATCCCGCGGGCCGCGAGCATGTCGAGCTCGTCGATGAGCGTTTGGGGGTTGACCACGACGCCGTTGCCGATGACCGACGTGATATGCGGGTACAGCACGCCCGACGGCACGAGGTGGAGCTTCAGCACCTCGTCGCCCTTGACCACGGTGTGGCCGGCGTTGTCGCCGCCCTGGTAGCGGACGACCATCGCGACGCCCTCGGCGAGGAAGTCGGTCGTCTTGCCCTTGCCCTCGTCGCCCCACTGGAGCCCGACGATCACGGTGGCGGGCACTAGGCCGCCCCCAAGTCGGACGGCCAATGAAAAAGGCCCCGAGCCTGGGGCTCTGGGACCTGGATACACGTCTCCCGCGGGGTGCCGCCGACGGCTCGGCGGGTCGTTCGGGCCGGGGAGCTCGGCCCCCTCACGGGGCGGGCCATGCCCCTCACTCGAGCGATCGTCGACCTCCTGGATCGCGGGTCCCGGTTCCCGCGGCTGGCGAGGACGCGCGGAGTATAGCAGCGGGCTGGGGCCCGGAGCGGTCCGGTGGGGCGGGCTGCCGTACGAGCGGCTGATCGGGACCGGTACGAGTGGTGCGGATCGTGCGCACCGGCCCGGCCGTAGCCTTCGAAGCGATGATGCGCATGCTCGGCCTCCTGGGGTTGTCCGCCCCGGTGGCCCTGGCGGTCCTCGCCCTGGTCGACCCTGCCCTCGTGAACCTCTGGGTCGAGCACGGCATGCCGTCGGTCGTCGCGGCCATCGTGGCCGGCACGATGGGGGTGTCGCTGACCTCGATGCTCGTGTTCGGCTACGTCCGCTTCCGCTTCTCGCGGCTCCTCAAGGCGGCCGAGCGGATCGCCGAGGGCGAGCAAGGCGTGACCGTCAAGGTGCCGATGGGCGGCGTCGAAGGCCGCCTGGCCAAGGCGATCAACGGCATCTCGGACGCCTTCGCCGAGACCCAGGAGGCGGCCACCGTCGACAAGCTCACCGGCGTCGCCAACCGCCAGTCGCTCCTCGCGGCCCTGTTCAACGAGGTCGAGCGCTCGAGCCGCTACAACCGGCCGCTGTCGGTCGCCTTCGTCGACATCGACCACTTCAAGGCGGTCAACGACACGCACGGCCACGGCGTCGGCGACGTCGTCCTGCGGGGCGTCGCCCAGGCCATCAAGTCGAACCTTCGCCAGACCGATGTCATCGGCCGGTACGGCGGCGAGGAGTTCATGCTGATCCTCGCCGAGACGAACGTCGAGGACGGCTCGGTCCTGACCGAGAAGCTCCGCCACATCGTCCAGCGCCTGCGCTTCGAGGTCGACGCCAACACCGTCATCGGCGTGACGATCTCGATCGGCATTGCCGGCGGCGTCGGCCAGCAGCTCCGCGTCGACAACCTGGTCCGCGACGCCGACGCGGCGATGTACTCGGCGAAGTCGCTCGGCCGCAACCAGACCTACATCTTCGCCGAGCCCGACGACGACGCCCGCGTCCCGCGCGCCCCGATCTCGCCCGCCGGCCGGGCTCGGGCCGTCGAGCTGGGCAAGATCGCGCGCGAGGCGGCGACGGCGTCACTGACCTCGATCATCAACCCGCTGCCCCACTACCGCGGCCAGCCGTCGGCGCTCATCTCGTCGATCGTGTCGGCGATGGGCTATCACCTCGCCCTGGCCGAGGTCGAGATCGAGCGGCTGCGCGTGGCGGCGCTCCTCCACGACGTCGGCAAGGTCGCCGTCCCGGTCGAGATCCTCGAGAAGCCCAGCTCGCTGACGTCGACCGAGTGGCGGTCGGTCGTCCAGCACCCGCGGATCGGCCAGGTCATCCTCGAGCAGGCGACGGCGCTTCGCGAGGCGGTCCCGATCATCCTCCACCACCACGAGCGCTACTCGGGCCACGGCTACCCGTTCGGGCTGCGCGGCAACGACATCCCGCTGGGCGCCCGAATCGTCGCCATCGCCGACGCCTACGACGCGATGACCCACGACCGACCGTACAAGGGCGCGATGAGCCACGACCAGGCGATCTTCGAGCTGCGCCGCCACGCGGGCACGCAGTTCGACCCCGAGCTCGTGACGCTGTTCTGCGACCTGTTCGGGACCTACGCGCCGCAGCCGGACGGCTGGGTCGGCGCAGTTACGGCGTCGTCGTCAATCCACGAGGCGCTGCGCGTCCCGCAGCCGGCGCCCGCCCCGGCCGAGGCCAACGGCGGCCGTCGCCGCCGCGCGAGCGGCTCGGCCCGCACGAAGGGCGCCGCCTCGGGCTGAACGCCAGCCCACTGTGCCAGTAGTCCCTACTCGTACTCGACTCGCGGGCGTAACTGCTAATAGCTCCTGCAAGGTTGAGCAGGCGCTCTCCGAGTGGGCTGACCGTTAGTGGCCGACTGTCCAGCACGAGGTAGCTGAGCTGGCTGGAGAGTTCGCGTAGGCGGTCAGGAGAGGCGTCCTGTTCTCCGTCCACGAGCTCGAGAGTCCTGACAATCGTCTCGGTTCCGGCGGGTCGACTCGGGCTTGTCTCCAGCTGGCGCAGTTCTGAGCGCCGCGGGAACGAGTTCCCGATACATTCGCTAGCGCCCTATCGGCAGTCGCAACTAGTGGATCGGCGCGGATATGCCGAGGCGCTTGAACTCACTGATGAGTTCTCCGACCCACTCACGCATGTTGTCCGGTTCGTAGAAACTGCCCGCCTCTCTCACGATACGCTGCATCGAAGGATCGTCGGGCACCGTAGCGAAGAGCACGATCAGGTCTCCGAGCACGGACCTGCTTCGTTCCGGGTTCGCCTCAACAAACATCGCCACGCTGTCTTGCCAACGAGGGTTTTCGAGGTACCAGTCCTGGTGAAAATAGCTCGCAAGAAAATCGTGAGACGCTTGCGCATCCGATCGTCGATCACCGTCACGGGATCGGGAACGACGAAACAATTCGATAGCCGAAGGGCATGGCGGCATCAGGTGCGAGCACGACACGGCTGCCGAAGGCTGGGACGGCCGCCATCGTCTCGGCACGAACGCTTATCCCGAGCTGGTACTCGAATGCAAGTTCGAATGCTTGACGTTCGGTGGGCTTGGGGCCCGTCCGCAGCCATGCTTGAATGTCAGCTTGCCGAGCCGTCAGGAGTTGCCGTCGGCGTCGTACTCCTGGGTCAGCCAGAAGCCGGCGCCCTTGTCGATGCGGGTCGGGCGCTTGGCCCGGTCGTATGAGAAGGTCAGCGGCGTCGAGCCGCTCGCGAACTTGCGCTCCTTGATGAGCCCGTCGGCTCGCCACGCGAGCGTCGGGACGGCCGTGCTGAACGTGTCGGGCAGGTTCGCGCTGACCAGTCGGTCCGCCCAGTCGTACCCGAATGTCGTCGTTCCGATGGCCCCAGCGTCCCCGTCGACGCGAGACGCGAGCGTCCCGTCGGCGTTCCAGTTGAAGTCCGAGAGCACGGTCGTGCCGCGCTTGAGCTGGTCCGGGCGGCCCATCGTGTCGTACGTCGCGTCGATGGTGTCCCGCAAGGTCAGGGGGTTTCCGTCCGAGTACGCCGTCTGCTTCACCTGGCCGTCGGCGAGGTACGTCGTGTCGGCCCGCACACCTGAGACTTCCCCGGCATCGAGCGACCTGAGCTCGAGCCCCCGCTCCTCGGCCACGCGGCGGATGAGGTCGAGCTCACGGGCGAGCCCCGGCTCGGCCGTGGAGACCACGAGCAGGACCGTCCGCCGCGGAGGCCGCGTCGGCGCGGTCGAGATCTCGTGGTAGTTGGCGGCGTATGGACGGAACACGTGCTCGCCGTGCGCGTCGACGGCTGGTCGGAGCGCGTCAAGATGCTCGACCGCGCTGCGGTCGGTCGGCAATGACAGCAGCTGGAGCGGCTTGGGGACTGCGTCATAGAGGGCGGCGAGGTTCTCGAGCGTCACCTCTCGCTCAACCTGCGACATTAGCGCGAGGTTCAGCGGCGCGAGCTCGAACCCGCTACAGACCCGCCCACCGAAGCGCACTTGACCGTCGACGGCGGCGACCGGCCACCCAGACGCGCTGCCCGCGTTCCGCCTAAGAAGGCGGATTCGGCGAGGACTCGAGTCGACAGCCGAACGACCTGGGAGTCCAAGAGGCGGCATGGCACCGACGATAGACCCGCACCCTCTGCCGCTCCAATCAGCTTTCGCGTATTGTTTAGTGTATTCGCCATTCTTGACTGCACGGCGCCGAGAGACGGAGCGGACTTGGTCGTTTGGGCCCAGCCAACGGCGGTCACCGTCCCTCCTGACCGACGCGCGTGATCACGTATCCGAATTCACTGCCGGCCAAGGCCTGCTTGTACCGCCCGCTCACAGGTACTACCGCATCGATCCTGTCATCTCGGATCCACACTTCGAACTCTTCCTCGACGTCGCAGCCACAGACAGGGCAGACCTCCGCGATGCCGGCCACGACCACTTCGGCAGCTCCAGGTTGGCCGATGTCGTTTCCACCCCAACGAAGATGGTCGCCTACGCTGTAGTCGTACTGCCACGTGTCGCCGTACTTGAATTGCACCCAGAACGGAGCGTTTCCTCCGTGGCATCGGCATTGGGCAGCAACACGGACTCGGTTGAAGGCGCTCATGGGAATCTTATGTATACCGGATCGAGGCCAACCTCCTCGAGGAAGTTGTACAGCTTCCGATCATTCGTCGCGATTTGCAGCCCTTCGCGGACTGCAGATGCACTCACCCAGGCGTCCCGGTCTCTGAGAACGCGTCCCAGGACGGCCGCTTGGCCTTGGAGCTCCCGCACCAAGGCTGCTGTTCCCGGCGCTCCGACCCGACCGCCCCGCGCCGTCAGGAAGTCCCTTAAGACCTGGACATCCCCCTTACGCAGGTACTCCTTCGCGGCGGTAATCGATATTACGGGTGCCCGCCCCGCCAACGCGGCATCCAGAGCGCCGAGCTGGCGCTTCTCGAGTCCCGTGATCACGACGTTCGCATCAAGGGCAAGCTCTGAAGCGCGGATGGTACGTATAGGCCGCTTCGCGGCCTTGGTGGCTCGAAGGGCACCCTTGACCCAATCGCCAGCGTACGGAACAAACCCAATCACGCCAAGGACGACGCCACCTGCATCACCCTCAGCTGCGTACTGAAGCGTGTCAGCCGCATCGCAGGCCCACTGCCAGGGTGGTGGCGCAGCGGCTCCACAGGTACTCAAGGCGAGATGGCCGGCGTCCGCTCCCGCGTTAGGATCGCTTACCTGCCTATTCGGAGACGGGAGCGGGCCGGGAGTACTTAACGGCCCCTGCGAGGTCGGTTCGGATGAAGGTGGCGCGTCAGAGCCCTTTCCAGCTGATGCTGGCCCTGAGCAGTTCGGCCAACACCCCGGATCGGGACCTGGAGTCGGCTTCGGTGGTTCAAGGAACCACACGTACGTCGGAGTGGTGTCCGGGCACGGCTTTCCGGATCCCGCGTACTTCTTGCCCGTTCCATCACAACCGGGTCCGTGCCCGGTCGGGTCGATGAGCGTGGCCGGGTTGGCGTGGGCGTAGAGGAAGCGATTCATCGAGAGCGGGTTTTGGGCCGAGCCCATGACCGTGTCGAGCTGGGTGAAGACACCGAGGGAGGCCGAGTAGAAGCGGGCGCTCATGTCGTAGAGCGGCTCGACGTTGACCCCGGGCGGGCTGACGTCGAGGCGGCCCTGGTACTTCCAGTGGCCCTGGCCGACCGGCGGCGCGGCGCCGCTCGCCGCACCGGTGGCGACGATCTCGCCCCACGGGTCGTAGCGGATGGCGTGGCCGACCGGGCCGTCGGCCGCTTCCAGCAGGGCGGCGACGTTGCCGTGGAGATCCGGGACGAACCAGTTCATCGACGAGCCGCCGTCGGTCCCGAGGCGGTTGCCGTCGGCGTCGACGATCGAGTCGACCGTGCCACCGGCGCTGTTAGCGATCCGGGTGACCACCTCGGATGAGCCGACGTAGCTGTACGTGTCGACCGAGCCGTCGGCGGTCAACGTCCGCGTCCGGAACCGCCCCAGGGCGTCGACGGTGAAGCTCGCCGCGTCGGCCGAGTCCGGGCCGTGGCCGTTGGCCTGGGTCAGCTTGCCGGCGAAGGCGTCTCCGCTATCGAAGATCCTCGAATCGGGCGATCTTGACGACCGCCCGAGCCCGACGCGCCAACTGACGATCCGTCGTGACGAAGGCGTCGGCCTGGAGCTGCGTGAGGGCGATGTATTCGGCGTCGTAGGTCGACGCCCAGCCGAGCCGGTCGGCGATCTCCCAGGCGCGGCGCCGGAGGACGGCGTCGCCGAGGAGCCGGATCGGCATCTTGTTGATGCGGGCCAGGCGCTCGCGCGCGACATCGGGCTCGAGCTCGCCCCGGTGGACTGCCTCGTGGAGCATCGACAGGACCTGCGACCGCAGCAGCGTCGGGGCGAGGAGCTCATGTCGAGCGGCGACGGTGATCTCCTCGCTCGCGAGTCGGATGACCGTGCCGGCGTCGACGACGAACCTCGTCAAAGTGGCGACCTCACTGCGGCCGTGGCGAGCCCAAGGGTACTCAGCCAGGCCGCGGCGATCAGCGGATAAGCGGCGAATACGTGGCGGTGCAGGGCCGCCTGCTAGGTTCGGGGCTGCCCGCCTTCACCGCCGGCCTCGCCGACCGCCGACCCGACCGAGGGTCCCTCCACCGCCGAGGCCGGCACTAACCCCTTCGCCCGCCGTGTCGATCCCGCCGGACCACGCAGGGTCGGGAACCGGTGCCACCGGCCGACCGAGAAGGAGATGCGGACCGTGAACAAGGTCCTCTTGACCGGGCGTCTGACGCGCGACCCGGAGATGCGCAGCCTCGCGAGCGGCAAGAGCGTCACCCAGTTCTCCGTCGCGACGAACGAGTACGCGGGGAACGGCAAGGAGCGAGCCGAGTACCACAACGTCGTGACGTGGGACCGTCTCGCCGAGATCTGCGGCACCTACCTGGGGAAGGGCCAGCAGGTCGCGATCGAGGGTCGGATCCAGACGCGGACGTGGGACGACGACCGCGGTCAGCGGCACTGGAAGACCGAGATCGTCGCCGCCCACGTCGAGATGCTGTCGGGACGGCGGAAGAAGGACTATGAGGCCGAGTCGGCCGCCCAGTCGCTCGCGGCCCAGGCGGAGGCGATCGGCGAGACCGCCGACGGGCCAACGAACGGCGCCGCGGTTCCGGCGAGCGAGCCGATCGCCGAGGAGGCCGAGCCCGTCCTCGCCTGACGAGCGTCCTCGTCCACGCGTCCGGCGGCGCCGTCTCCCCTCCGGCGCCGCCTGGGCGTGCCCGGTGGGGCGCCTAGACCAGCTCGAAGAACGAGCCGGCGAGGATGACGTAGATGATCGTCAGCAGGGCACCCTCGAGCCAGTTCGATTCGCCGTCGAGGGCGATGAGCGCGCTGATGCCGACCGCGGCGCCCACCGCGGCCACCTCGAGCGGGTGGAAGACGAGGTCCATCGGCTGGCCGACGACGAGGCCGAGGAGCACGAGCACCGGCGCGACGAACAGCGCGACCTGCAGGCTCGAGCCGTAGCACACGGCCATCGCGAACTCCATCTTGTTCTTCCAGGCCAGCTGCACGGCGACGAGGTGCTCGGCGAGGTTGCCGATCGTCGGAATCAGCACGACGCCGACGAAGAACGGCGTCAGGCCGAACGACTCGATGAACGTCTCGATCGTCGCCACGAGGATCTCCGACAGCGCGGCGAGCAGCCCGGCGGTCAGCAGCAGGACGAGCACCGCGACCCGTCCCGTCCAGGCCGGACCGCCGTGGCCCTCGCTCGGCTCGTGGCCGCCGAGGGTCTCGGCCGGGTGCGTGAACTGGAAGACCAGCGAGAGCGCGTAGCCCACCATGAGCAGGACGGACACGATCACCGACTCCTCGACGAGCGTGCCCTGCGCGGCGTCGCGACTCGAGAAGGCGAACACCGCCGGGACGAACAGCCCGACCGCCGCGAGCACGAGCAGCGCGGCGTTCGAGCCGGCGATCCGCTGGCTGAACACCTGCGTCCCGTTTCGCAGCCCGCCGACGAGCACGCTCACCCCGAGCACGAGCAGCAGGTTGCCGATGATCGAGCCGGTGATCGACGCCTTGACGACCTGGAGCAGGCCCGCCTGGAGGGCGAAGAAGGCGATGATCAGCTCGGCGATGTTGCCGAACGTCGCGTTGAGGACGCCTCCGACCTGCGGCCCGGTGATCGCCCCGAGCCGCTCGGTCGCCAGCCCGACCATCCACGCCAGCCCAAGGATGCCGACGCCCGACAGGACGAACAGCAGGATCTCGTTCTCGAAGTGGAGGACGAAGTCGAGGACGATCGTGACGACGCTGAGCGCCAGCGTCGCGATGAACGCGGTGCGCGCGATCGGGCCGAGCGGGCCGAGCACGGGCAGGCCGGAGCGAGGCGGAGGTGCGGCTTCCATCGCGCGATCCTAACCGCCCGCGCCGTATAGGCGGCGTCGCGGGATGCCCGTCCGCTGCGCGACCTGCCGCGCGGCCTCGCTGCGCGCAATCCCCGCCCCGACCAGGCGCTCGACCTCCGATCGCGCGATCTCGATCGCCGCGGCGTCCGGCTCGGCGCCCGCCCCGCCGGACGACTCGACCGAGCCGACGACGACGACGAACTCGCCGCGGGCCGGGATCCGACCGTCCGCCGCCCGGGCGGCCAGCTCGTCGAGCGACCCGCGCTCGATCGACTCGTGGAGCTTCGTCAGCTCGCGCGCCACCGCCGCGGGCCGATCCCCACCGGCCGCCGTCGCGAGGTCACGCAGCGTCGACGCGACGCGATTCGGCGCCTCGAAGACGACCGCGCCGCGCTCGTCGGCGGCGATCCGGGCGAGCCGCTCGCGACGCTCCCGGCCGCGTCGGGGCAGGAAGCCCTCGAACGACCAGCGCGGCCCGGCCACGCCGCTCGCCGAGACCGCGGCAAGGACCGACGAGGCGCCCGGGATCGGGACGACGGCGCCGCCCTCACCGGCCCAGGCCGCGACGAGCGAGTCGCCGGGATCGGACACGCCGGGAGTGCCCGCGTCGGTGACGAGGGCGAGGTCCGCGCCTCCGCGAAGGTGGTCGAGCAGCTCGACCTCGCGGCCTGGACCGCTGCGGGCGTGGTAGCTCACGAGCCGGGTCGCGATCGAGTGCCGCTCGAGCAGCCGCCGGGTCAGCCGCGTGTCCTCCGCCGCGACGAGCGGCACGGACCGCAGCGTCTCGAGGGCCCGCAGCGTGACGTCGCCGAGGTTGCCGATCGGCGTCGCGACGACGTAGAGCGTGCCGCCGCGGGCGCTCACCCCCGGCGCGAGCCGGGTCGCCGCCGCGGGTAGAGGTAGTCGACGCCGGCGGTGCGGGGCCCGAGCTTGGCGATCGGCGGCACCTGCCGCTTGAACTCGGACGTCGCGACCATCCGGTCGACCCGCTCGACGAGCTCGCGCTCGAAGCCCAGGGCCACGACCTCGTCGATCGAGCGCCGCTTGTCGATCCGCCAGTAGAGCAGCCGGTCGAGGACCGGATAGCTCAGCCCGGACTCGGCCTCGTCGGTCTGGCCGGGCCAGAGGTCGGCCGTCGGTGCCTTGCGGATGACGGCGTCGGGGACGCCCATGTCGGTCGCCATCTGCCGGACCTGGCTCTTGTAGAGGTCCCCGATCGGATTGAACGCACAGGCGTTGTCGCCGAAGATCGTCGTGTAGCCGATGAGCGACTCGGTCTTGTTGCCGGTGCCGACGACGAGTCCGCCCCACGTGACCGACCGGTCGTAGAGGACGGCCATCCGCATCCGCGCCGCGTAGTTGCCCCGCCGCAGCGACGACGCATCGGAGTCCGCACCAAAGTAGCCGTCGACCATCGGGCTGATGTCGACGACCTCGCTCGACGCACCGAGACGCCGGACGATCTCCTCGGCGTCGGCGCGCGACGCCGGCGACGAGGTCCGATACGGCATCAGGACGCACAGCAGCTTGTCGGCCCCGATCGCCTCGGCGACGAGGTACGCGACGAGGCCCGAATCGATGCCGCCCGACAGGCCGAGCACCGCCCGCTCGAAGCCGGCCTGCCGGAGCTGGCCGCGGATGAACTCGCCGATGACCCGCCGCGCGACGCCGGTGTCGATCTCGAGCTCCGCGGGGAGCTCGTAGGGTCGGTCGACCGGCTGCGACGCCGCGCGAGCGCTCATCGGCTGGCGCTTCGGCTGGCGCTTCGACGCCGTCGCTCGGCCGCGGGTCGCCGATCGGCGAACCCGATCGGGGCGCCGTGCTCCTCGGCCGGCCGAATGTCGAGGCCCGGCTCGGAGCCCGGCTCGGCGGTCGAGTCGGGGGCCATGCCCGCCCGCTCCGCAACGATCCGCGAGAGCTCCCGCGCCTGGAGCTCGAGCCGCTCGTCGCGGAGCAGCGGCAGCGCGACACGCTCGCGCCGGACATCGGCCAGCGAGATCTCGGTGAAGAAGACGCCCTCGTCGTAGAGCGGCGCCTGGAAGAGCGGCTGACCGCTCGGCGCGATGACCTCGGACCCGCCCCAGAACGAGATCGACTCGTCGATCCCGACGCGGTTGCAGAAGATGACGAACGACGTCGTCAGCTGCGCGTACGTCCGCATGAGGTGCCGCCACGACGTCGCGGTCCCGAGCCCGACCTCGTTGGTCGCGGCGAGGTCGCGGCCCGGTGACGACGAGACGTTGATGAGGACCTGCGCCCCGTCGAGCGCGAGCACCTGCGGCACCGCGAGGTGCCAGAAGTCCTCGCAGACCGCGATCCCGACGCCCGCCCCGATCCGCGACGGCACCGCGCGCAGCACGTCGCCCGCGGCGAAGAACCGGCGCTCATCGAAGAGCCCGTAGGTCGGCAGGAAGAGCTTCCGGTGGACGTGGCGGACCGCGCCGTCCTCGAGGAGCGCCGCGGCGATGAACAGGCGGTGGTCCGCGGACTCCTCGACGAACGACACCACGGCCGACAGCCCGCGAGTCTCCGAGGCGAGCTCGGCCAGCCGGGGGTCGTCGAGGCGGATCGCGACCTCGGCGGCGAGGTCCTGCAGGAGGTAGCCCGTTAGTCCCAGCTCGGGGAAGACCACCAGGCGGGCGCCCTGCCCCCGCGCCTCGGCGAGGATCTCCCGGTGGCGGGCGAGGTTCTCGTCGAACAGGCCAAGCCGAGGAGCGATCTGGGCCAGCGCGACCTTGAGCGGCTGCACGATCCGAGCATACGCGAGGTCCCTCTGGGCGGGCCGCGGACCCTCGGCTGGTTCGGCGTACCCGGTCGTCGCTTTGGGGCCGTCGCGGCGGTCCTTGCCCTGAGCCTGCCACTCGTCGCCTGCCAGGTGATCCGGGACGGCGGGCCCGGCCGCAGCGGTGCGGCACCGGGATCCGGCGCACCGGCCGGATCCGTGCCGGCCTCGGTCCGGCCCCAGGCCTTTCGTCCCATCGCGTATCCCGAGGACGGCCCGGCTCCGTGTGCGGACCGGGAGGCCTATGCGGGCCTCCTCAAGCGGATCACGGCGATCAACGAGCACACGGTCGTCTTCGAGCTGTGTGCTCCGGACCCGGCCTTCCGGGCGCGAATCGCCGGCCCCGCCTTCGCGATCCAGGACACCGCCTGGCTCCAGGCGAACGCGCGGGACGGCTCCATCCTGACCCGGCCGAATGGCACGGGCCCGTTCCGCCTCGAGCGGTGGTCGCCCGGGTCCGAGATGGTCCTCACCCGGAACGAGGCCTGGTGGGGCGGACCGCCGAAGCCTGCGGCGCTGGCCATGGTCTGGAACGCGGACCCTCGCCACCGGCTCGCGGACCTCGTCGCGGGCTCGATCGACGGCATGGACCGCGTGCGCATCGGCGACGAAGCGAAGATCTCGGCGAACCCGGACCTCGTGCTCATGCCGACGGTCGGCCTCGCGACCGCGTTTCTCGGCATCAATGCCCGGACGGTGCCGTTCGACGATCCCTCGGTGCGCGAGGCGGTCGCGCTCGGGATCGACCGGCAGGCGCTCGTCGACGCCGCGTTCCCGTCCGGCTCGACCGTGGCTCGATACCTCACGCCGTGCTCGGTGCCCCACGGCTGCCGAGGGACGGCGTTCCCCGAGGTCGACCGACCCGCCGCGAAGGACCTTCTCGACCAGGCGGGCTTCCCGACGTTCACGACGACCATCGCCTACGCCGATGCGCCGAGCAGCTACCTCCCGAACCCGGCGGCGGCGGCCGAGAACCTCCGCTCCCAGCTCGCCGAGATCGGCATCACCGCGACGCTCAAGCCGCAACCGGCCGATGCGCTCATCGCCGCGGTCGACTCCGGCAAGAGTCCCGGCCTGTTCCTGCTCGGGACGGTGGCGCGCATGCCGGACGTCACGGAGTTCCTCGAGCGGAACGTCGGGTCGGGCGCGGGTCGCTTCGGCGGGGTCGATCGGTCGCTGACGGCGGCCCTCAAGAAGGCTGCGACGGCGGTCAGCGACGACGACCGCGCACCCGCCTACACGGCGGTGAACGACGCACTCCGGCGCACCGTCCCGCTCGTTCCCCTCGCCCACCCCGGCTGGAACGTCGCCTACCGATCCGACGTCGCGGCCGCGCACACCTCGCCGCTCGCGTCGGAGCGATTCGCGGCGATGACGCCGGGCGACCGCCGCCAGATCGCCTGGGCCCAGGCAACGGAGCCCGAGAGCCTCTACTGCGCCGACGAGGACGAGGCAGACACGCTTCGTGCCTGCGCCCAGATCGGCGAATCGCTCTACGCGTACGAGCCGGGCGAGGCGAGCCTCCTGCCGGCGCTCGCGACCGACTGCCAGACCCCGAAGCCGTTGACGACGTGGACCTGCACGCTTCGCCGCCGGGTGGTCTTCCACGACGGCTCCCGCCTCGACGCCGCCGACGTCGTCATGTCGTTCGCCGCGCAGTGGGACGCGGCGAACCCGCTCCACCGCGGCCGGACCGGCGACTTCCGCCCGTTCCTCGAGCGCTTCCGGGGGTTCCTCAACCCGCCGACTCCCTGACGGCCGGGCTCACCCGAGCTCGTGAACTGCCGGCCCAGCCGGACCGTACAGAGAGGTGACGGCACGAGCCCGCGGTGCTAGGCTTCCCCGCACCCGCGACGGCGACTGCGTGTCGCGCTGCGGACGAAACCGCCCCGGTGCCCGGACAGGGGGAGGCCCGAGGTCCGGATCGGGGCTCTTGAGGAGGAGTTTGGAGCATGTCCCGATCACGGAGGTGGTCGCTGCTCGCGCTGTTCGCGACGGTGGCGATCGTCGGCTCCGCGTGTACGCCGGGCGCGACCACGTCGAGCCCGAGCTCGCCGGGCGCCAGCCAGGCCTCGCAGCCGCCGGCCAGCCAGGAGCCGTTCGATGGCACCGCCTATCCCGAGTCCGGCGAAGCGCCGTGCGGGCAGGCCGAGGCCCCGACCGGCTTCGGGAAGTACACCGGCAACTTCAAGAAGATCACGGCGCAGGACGCGCGAACGGTGGTCTTCGAGCTGTGCAATCCCGACGTGGCGTTCCTGTCGAAGATCGCCTTCACCTCGTTCGCGATCAACGACACCGGGTGGCTCGAGTCGAAGATCGACCCGAACAAGACCGAGAACCAGGACATCGTCACCCAGGTCAACGGCACCGGGCCGTACAAGATCAAGACCTGGGATCGCGGCTCGCAGATCGTCCTCGAAGCCAATCCGAACTACTGGGGTGACGCGCCGAAGGCGCAAACCCTCGTGATTCGGTGGGGTACCGAGCCTGCACAGCGGCTGACCGAGCTCGTGGCCGGTACGGTCGACGGTATCGACAACGTGGCCCCCGAGGACTTTGCGACAGTCGAGGGCAATGCCGATCTCCAGCTCAAGCCCCGCCAGGGCCTGAACGTCATGTACTTCGGCATGAACAACCATCCGACCGTGCCCGGCTTCGACAACAGCAAGAATCCGTTCGCGAACGAGAAGGTCCGGCAGGCGATCGCGATGGGCATCGACCGGCAGCGGATCACCGACCAGTTCAACCCGCCCGGGTCCGAGGTCGCGACGCACTTCACGCCGTGCTCGATCCCGAATGGTTGCGCCGGTGATCCGTGGTACGAATTCGACGCCGCTGCCGCGAAGCAGCTGCTCGCGGAGGCCGGCTACCCGAACGGCTTCACCACCACGATCTCGTATCGCAACGTCACCCGCGGCTACGTGTCGAATCCCGTCGGTGTCGTCCAGGACCTCCAGCAGCAGCTGAAGAACAACCTGAACATCACCGCGACGCTCGACGAGCAGGAGTCGACGACGTTCATCGACAACTCCGATGCCGGCCGGCTCACCGGGCTCTACCTGCTCGGCTGGGGCGCCGACTATCCGGACGTCACCAACTTCCTCGACTTCCACTTCGGCACCGGCGCCACGGCGCAGTTCGGTGACAAGTTCGACGACATCACCTCCGCTCTCACCGAGGGCGCCGGTGGTTCCGACGACGCTTCCCGCAAGCCCGCGTACGAGCGAGCGAACAACGCCATCAAGCAGCACGTGCCGATGATCCCGATCGTTCACGCCGGCTCCGGCGTCGCGTATCGGGCCGACGTCCAGGACGCCCACGCGTCGCCGCTCGGCAACGAGGCGTTCAGCGTCATGACCCCCGGCGACCGCAACCAGTTCGTCTGGATGCAGGGAGCCGAGCCCGGCGGCCTGTACTGCGCCGACGAGTCCGACGGCGAGTCGCTTCGCGTCTGCGAGCAGATGACCGAGGCGCTCTACTCCTACGAGATCGGTGGGACGGCCGCAGTCCCGGCCCTCGCCGAGAAATGCGAGCCGAACACGGAGCTCACGGTGTGGACCTGCACGCTCCGCGAGGCGACGTTCCACGATGGCTCGAAGCTCGACGCCAACGACGTGGTGCTGAGCTACGCGGTCCAGTGGGACGCCAAGCACGAGCTCCACAAGGGCCGCGACGGCAGCTTCTCGTACTTCCCCGGCCTGTTCGGAGGGTTCCTGAACCCGCCGGCGCCGGAGCCCGAGGGCTGACCGAGCCTCGAGTGTTCTAGAAGGGGGCGCCTGGCCTTCGGCCGGCGCCCCCTTCGCCTATCCGGCCTTCCGTTCCAGGAGGTCGATCGACCGCCAGCGATGATCCGCTTCGTCGTTCGCCGGCTGCTCTCCAGCATTCCCGTGCTGCTCGGGGTCGTGCTCCTCGTGTTCATCCTCGCCCGGGTGATCCCCGGCGACCCCTGCCGCGCAGCCCTCGGCGAACGAGCGACCGACGCGGTGTGCAACGACTTCGAGGCACGCTACGGCCTCGACCAGCCGCTCCCGGTCCAGTTCGGGATCTACATGGTCAAGCTGGCCGGCGGGGACCTCGGCAGCTCGATCCGGTTCGGCCGCCCGGTCGCCGACATCCTCGCAGAGCGGCTGCCGCTCACCATCGAGCTCACCCTGTTCGCGCTCACCTTCGCGACGTTTTTCGGGGTGATCCTCGGGATCGTCTCGGCCCTCCGACGAAACTCCCCGACGGACGTCGGGACGATGATCGTCGCGAATCTCGGCGTCTCGACACCCGTGTTCGTCCTCGGCCTCCTGCTTGCGATCGTGTTCTCCAACTGGCTCCAGGACACGCCACTGCGGATGCCGCCATCGGGGCGCTTGACGGCCGGCCTGAGCGTCGTCCCGCTGGCGACCGCGTGGGGGCTCAAGGAGCTCCACGGTCCGCTGCGTGGCCTGCTCGACTTCGCCTCGAACATGTACCTGTTCAACACGCTCGTCACAGGGCAATGGAACGTCTTCTGGGACGCCGTCAGGCATCTCATCCTTCCCGCCGTCGCCGTCGGGACGATCCCGCTCGCGATCATCGCCCGGATGACGCGCTCCAGCCTCCTCGAGGTCCTCGGTCTCGATTACATCCGCACGGCTCGGGCCAAGGGCCTGCGGGAGCGGCTGGTCGTCGTGCGTCACGGGTTGCGCAACGCGATGCTGCCGGTCGTGACCGTCATCGGCCTGTCGCTCGGCGCCCTGCTATCCGGAGCCGTCCTCACGGAATCGATCTTCAACCTCGCCGGCATCGGGCGGACGATCGTCGAGGCGATCACCGGGCGCGACTACATCGTCATCCAGGGGGTCACGATCGTCATCGCGATCGGCTACCTGCTGGTGAACCTCATCGTCGACGTGTCGTACGCCTTCCTCGACCCCCGGATCCGGTTGTCGTGAGCGGCCGATGACGGTCACCGCGGAGCCGCTGCCCGAGCTTGCCGCCGAAACCCTCGTTCGGGCCAGGCCGGCGAACCTCTGGCGCGACACCCTCGCCAACGTCCTCCGGCAGCGCTCGGCTGCCGTCGGGCTGGCGATCCTGACGGCGCTGTTCCTTGTTGCGATCTTCGCCGACTTCATCGCGCCGTACCCGCCGACCCTGTCGATGCTCGACCTGCCTGTCCCCGAGAAGGTCAACCGGCAGGATCCGGCCTCGCTACGACCGTGCATCCACCTGCTGGGGTGCCCGGCCAGTCGACCGCAGCACCTCTTCGGGCTGGATGGCAACCTTCGCGACGAGTTCAGCCGAGTCGTCCACGGCTCCCGGGTATCGCTCCAGATCGGGTTCCTCACCGTGGGATTCGCGATCGTCCTCGGGACGCTGATCGGAGCGATCGCCGGCTATGCGGGTGGTTGGGTCGACAACCTCCTGATGCGCCTCATGGACATCCTCCTCTCGTTCCCGAGCCTCCTCCTCGCCATCGCGATCGTCACGGTCCTCGGGTCCAGCCTCCTGAACGCGCAGCTCGCGATCGGCATCGTGGCCATCCCGATCTACGCGCGCGTCATGCGCGCCTCCGTCCTGGCGACACGGGAAGCGGATTACATCGCCGCGTCCAGGGCGCTCGGCGAGTCGTCGGTCGGGGTCTTGTTCCGCCGAATCCTGCCGAACTCGCTGACGCCCCTGATCGTCCAGGGGACGCTCGGCATCGGCGGAGCGATCCTCGAGGTTGCGGCCCTGTCGTTCATCGGCCTGGGCGCAAGCCGCGAGGTCGCCGAATGGGGCGGCATGATCGCGCTCGACCGGAATCTCATCAACCCTGCGCCGCACCTGCTGCTGTTCCCCGGCCTGGCGATCACGCTGACGGTTCTCGGGTTCAACCTCCTCGGCGACGGGCTGCGCGACGCCCTCGATCCGCGCCTCAATCGCTAGCGCCGAATGCCAGCGAAGACACCGTCGACTCTCGGCCCGCGACTCGACCAGACCGTCGTCGAGGAGCTCGTCCCCGCCTCGGCCCGCCGGGCCCGGAAGCCGCGGGGCGAGCGGCCGCTGCTCGAGGTCAAGGGCCTGCGGACGTCGTTCCACACCCGTGACGGCGTCGTGCGGGCGGTCGACGGCATCGACTTCCACGTCGATCGGGGCGAGATCATGGGCCTCGTCGGCGAGTCCGGCTGCGGCAAGAGCGTGACGAGCCTCTCGATCATGCGGCTCGTCGCCCGGCCGGGCCGCGTCGAGGCGGGCGAGATCCTGTTCGACGGCCACGACCTGCTGAGGATCTCGGACGAGGCGATGCGCCGTGTCCGCGGCGAGCAGATCTCGATGATCTTCCAGCAGCCGACGTCGGCGCTGAACCCGGTGTGGGACGTCGGCCGGCAGATCGGCGAGGTGCTCGAGCTGCACCGGAACATGAAGCGCCGCGCCGCTCGCCTCCGGGCGCTCGAGCTGCTGCGGATGGTCGGCATTCCCGATCCGGAGCGGCGTCTGAAGGCCTACCCGCACGAGATGTCGGGCGGCATGGCCCAGCGGGTGATGATCGCCATGGCCCTCGCCTGCGAGCCGGACCTGCTCATCGCCGACGAGCCCACCACCGCCCTCGACGTGACGATCCAGGCGCAGATCCTCGACCTCATCCGGAACCTCCGCGACGAGACCGGCACGGCGGTCATCCTCATCACCCACGACCTCGGCGTCGTCGCCGAGATGTGCGATCGGGTCGCGGTGATGTACGCCGGCGAGATCGTCGAGCAGACCGACGTCGTGTCGCTGTTCCGGGATCCGCTGCACCCGTACACGCGCGGGCTCATCGGGTCGATCCCGGTCGTCGGCACGATGCGCGAGGAGCTGTCCGTCATCCCCGGCAACGTGCCCAACCTCATCGACCTGCCGCCGGGCTGCCGCTTCGCGCCGCGGTGCGCTGCGCGCGTCGCGGAGAACGTCGTCCTGGCCGAGGGCCACCACCCGGCGCTGCAGCCCGTCGGGCAGGGGCACGACGTCCGCTGCTGGCTCTACCACGACGAGGCGGGCCGGCTCCTGCCGCGCGCCGCCGCGGCCGTCGCCGCCGGCCGCTCCGTGGCGGAGGCGTCCCGTGCCGCGGACCACACGGGGATCGGCGCCCCGACCCCGGCGGCGGACGAGGTCGCGCCGGGATGAGCGCGGTGGCCACGTCGCGCACGACGCCGGCGCCGGGGTCGCGGCCGGGCGACGCCGAGGCGCCCCTCGTCGAGGTCCGCGGGCTCGTCAAGCACTTCCCGATCAAGGGCGGGATCCTGCAGCGGACGATCGGCGTCGTCCAGGCGGTCGACGGCGTGAACTTCGAGGTCCGCCGGGGGGAGACGCTCGGCCTCGTCGGCGAGTCGGGCTGCGGCAAGACGACGGTCGGGCGGCTGCTCCTGCGGCTCATCGAGCCGACCGCGGGGTCGATCCTCTTCGAGGGCCAGGACATCACGACGCTCCGAGGCGCGGCCCTGACCAGGATCCGCCGCGAGATGCAGATCATCTTCCAGGACCCGTACGCGTCCCTCGACCCGCGCACCCCCATCGGCGACAGCATCGGCGAGGGGTTGCGGATCCACCGCCTCGGGACGCCGGCGGAGCGGCGCGAGAAGGTCCGCCGGATGATGGAGCTCGTCGGCCTCGCGCCGTACCACGCCCGCCGCTACCCGCACGAGTTCTCGGGCGGCCAGCGGCAGCGCATCGGCATCGCCCGCGCCCTCGTCCTCGAGCCGAAGCTCGTCGTCTGCGACGAGCCGGTGTCGGCGCTCGACGTCTCGATCCAGGCCCAGGTGCTCAACCTCCTGAAGTCGCTCCAGCGCGAGCTCCACCTGACGTACGTCTTCATCGCCCACAACATGGGCGTCGTCGAGCACATCAGCGACCGGGTCGCGGTGATGTACCTCGGCACGGTCGTCGAGGTCGCCGAGCGCCGCGAGATGTTCCGCGACCCGGAGCACCCCTACACCCAGGCGCTGATGTCGGCGATCCCGATCCCAGACCCGGAGCAGCGCCGCCAGCGGGTCATCCTGAAGGGCGATGTGCCCTCACCCGTCCGGCCGCCGAGCGGCTGCCGGTTCAACCCGCGCTGCCAGCTCCGGGCGGAGCTGGGCGGACCGGACATCTGCTGGCAGCAGGAGCCGCCGCTCGAGCCGGTGGGCCGGCCGGGCGAGGCCGGCGCGGACCACATCGCCGCGTGCCACTTCCGCGGCGCGGGCAGCGAGGAGCGCCTGCGGGCGGTCCGGCGCACGCCGGCGAGCTGACCGGCCCCCCCGGGAGCGCCGGGCTAGCGGACGAGGCCGCCGGTCTGGCGGATCGCCTCCGGGACGAGGTCGGCGACCTGCGGCTGAACCGCCGCGTAGTCGCGCATCCCCTCGGTGATCGTCGTGAACCCGGCCTCGATCGCGCTCGCGTCGCCCTTGTCGATCCCGTCGCGGATCCGCACGGCGCCGTCGCGGAGCTTCGTCAGCGCGGCGACGAGCGGCCGCCCGAGCTCCGGGAACGTCTTGGCCTCGAGCGTCCGGGCGTTCTCGAGGTTGCGCTCGAGGAAGTCCGCGAGCTCGTCCGCGACCGACCGGATCTCGGCGACGTCCTCCCGCTGGACGGCCCCGCCGAGCTCGCCGATCGCCTTGCCGAGCTCGCCGTGCATCGCGCCGAGCCGGATGATCGCCCGGGCGACGTCCTCCGGCCACGGCGTCGGCGTGGGCGTGGCCGGCCCGACCAGGGCGCTGCCGGTCGGCGAAGCCGGCGGGGCAGTCGGCGATCCGGTGGCCTGATTCGAGCCGCACGCGGCGGCCATCGCCGCCACGATCAGCGCAACGACCATGGCCGGCATCGTCGCGAGGTCGGGGCGGCGCGAAGCCGGAACGCGGGGACGCGGGGTCGCCATGCGCAGCGGCGCGGCCGCTACTCCTCGCCCACGGCGACGGCCGTCTGGAGGGCGCTCGTCTCCTTCGCCGCCTGGCCGATCCGGTCGGTCGAGATCTCCTCGGCGTAGTGGCACGCGGCCTGGTGACCGCCGCCCACGTCGCGCAGGAGCGGCTCCTCGGTCACGCAGCGCTCCGGGTTGCCGAGCTGCTCACGCAGCCAGCAGCGGGTGTGGAATCGGCAGCCCGACGGGGGCGCGACGGGCGACGGGACATCGCCGCGGAGGACGAGTCGCTTCCGGCGACGGCGTGGATCGGGCGCCGGCACGGCCGAAAGCAGCGCCACTGAGTAGGGGTGGCGCGGCTCCCGGTAGAGATCGACCGCCGTCGCGAGCTCGACGATCTTGCCGAGGTACATGACGCCGACGCGGTCGCTGACGTACTCGACGACCGAGAGGTTGTGGCTGATGAAGAGGTACGTGAGGTTGAAGTCGCGGCGGAGGTCGAGCAGCAGGTTGAGGACCTGGCTCTGGATCGACACGTCGAGCGCCGACACCGGCTCGTCGCAGACGATGAAGTCCGGTCGCAGCGCGAGCGCCCGGGCGATCCCGATGCGCTGCCGCTGGCCGCCGCTGAACTCGTGCGGATAGCGCCGCGTGTACTCGCGTCGCAGGCCGACGTTCTCGAGGGAGTCCTCGACGAGCTTGTCGCGGGTCTTGCGGTCCTTCACGCCCTGGGCGAGCAGGCCTTCGCCGATGATGTCGCTGACCGGCATCCGCGGATTGAGCGAGCCGAACGGGTCCTGGAAGATGATCTGCATCCGCCGGCGGAGCGGAATCATGTCGGGCTGGTCGACGTCGGTCAGCTCGTAGCCCTCGAAGATCACGCGGCCGGCGGTCGGCGGCGTGAGCTGGAGGAGCGAGCGGCCGAGCGTCGTCTTCCCGCAGCCCGACTCGCCGACGAGGCTCAGGACCTCGCCCTGGCGGACCTCGAAGTCGACGCCGTCGACCGCGTACACCGTGGCGATCTGGCGCCGCAGCAGGCCGCCGTAGATCGGGAAGTGCTTCTTCAGGCCCTCGACGACGAGCAGCGGACCGGTGCCGTTCTCGCGTCCCTCCTGCTGCGTCGTGGCGGTCCACCAGTTGCGCGCAAGGCCGACAGGCCGCTCGAGGGGATCGGGCCGGAACCACCGCAGGCTCGCCAGGAGGTTGACGCCGATGATCAGCCCGAGGACGGCCGGGATGACCGTGGCGATGAACGCGAAGAACGCGAGGTTGCCGGTCACGCCGAGGGCGCCCGTCGCGAGGCCGAACAGGATGTAGCCGTTGAGGACCACGAGGACACCCGCGATCGCGAGGCCGGCGAGGAGCGCGATCCGGTTGCGGTGCCGCATCCGGCGGGCGGTGACGACCGAGGCGACGCCCATCACGGCGAGATATCCGAGCCCGCCGAAGACCAGCGGTCCGCGCAGCACGGATCCGGTGAGCAGCAGCAGCCCGATCGCAAGGGCGATGAACATCAGCACGCCGTGCACGAGCAGGACGGTCCGGGCCCGGCGCACCGCCGGCGGCGGCCGCTGCGGCAGCCGGCGCTTGACGACGACCCCGTCCGAGCCCGCGGACCCGCCAGCGGCGGGCGCGGCGCCGGGACGCGTTGCCGGGTCCCCGGTTCGCGCGGTCATGCCGGCTGGCCCGCGGCGGGCGATTCGACGGCGGCAGCCGGGGCCTCCGCGCCGGCGGCCCGTGCCTGGAGGACCGCGAGCTGCTTCTGGAAGCGCTCGAGCGACACCGGGTTGGCCTGCTTCGTGTGGAGCAGGCAGCGGGCGTGACGCCCGCCGCCGATCGAGTAAAGCTCGGGGGGCTCGCGCTGGCAGAGGTCCCACGCAAACGGGCAGCGCGGCTGGAACCGGCAGGCCGGCGGCAGGTGGAACGGCGATGGCACCGTGCCCTTGATCGCCGAGAGCCGCCCGCCGCGCTTGTCGACCGAGGGGATCGACTCGATGAGGCCCATCGTGTAGGGCATCCGCGGCGAGAGCAGGACCTCCTCGACCGTCCCCTCCTCGACCGCCTGGCCGGCGTACATGACGAGGACGTTGCGGACCATGTCGGCGACGACGCCGAGGTCGTGGGTGATGAGGATCAGCGACGACTTCGTCCGCGCCTGGATCGTCTTGAGCAGCTCGAGGATCTGCGCCTGGATCGTCACGTCGAGGGCCGTCGTCGGCTCGTCGGCGATGAGCAGCTTCGGCTCGCACGAGATCGCCATCGCGATCATGACGCGCTGGCGCATGCCGCCCGACAGCTCGTGGGGGTACTGCTTGACCCGCCGCTCCGGCGTCGGAATCCCGACGAGCTTGAGCGACTCGATCGCTCGATCCCAGCTCGCCTTCCGGCTGAGCTTCAGGTGGAGCCGGACCTGCTCGGCGATCTGGTCGCCGACGGTGAAGACCGGGTTGAGCGAGGTGAGCGGCTCCTGGAAGATCATCGCGATGTCGTTGCCGCGGATGTGGCGCATCTCGGTCTCGGTCAGCCCGAGCAGCTCGCGGCCGTTGAACCAGATCTCGCCGTCGACGATCTGGGCCGGCGGGATCTCGAGCAGGCGCATGATCGTCAGGGCGGTGACGCTCTTGCCGGAGCCGGATTCGCCCACGATGCCGAGGGTTTCCCCGCGCCGCAGCTGGAACGACACGCCGTCGACCGCCGGGACGACGCCGTCCATGACCCGGAAGTGGGTGACGAGGTTGCGGACGTCGAGCAGGATGTCCGAGGGCGGCGGGCTACCCTTGGCCGCCGTCGTGAGGACCTCGGTCATGCCCGGGTCTTGGGGTCGAGCGCGTCCCGCAGGCCGTCGCCGACGAAGTTCACGGCGAGGACGGTGAGGATGATGACGAGGCCGGGAAAGAACGGCCACCACCAGTTGCCCTGGTTGAGGAACTCCTGGGCGCTGGTGAGGATGTTGCCCCAGGTCGGGTTGATGGGGTTGACGCCGAAGCCGAGGAACGAGACGAAGGCCTCGGTGATGATGTTGCCGGCGATGAGCAGCGACGCCGCGACGACGATCGGGCTGATGGCGTTCGGCAGGATGTGCCGGAAGATGATCCGCTGGTCCGTCACGCCGACCGCCCGGGCCGCCTCGACGAACTCGCGTTCGCGAATCGACAGGAACAGGCTGCGCACGAGCCTGCTGATCCCCATCCAGCTGAAGAGCCCGAAGATGACGATGATGAGGACGACGCTGCCGTTGGCGAAGAAGCGGCTCGCGACGAGGATGATGAACAGCAGCGGCAGGCTGAGCATGACGTCGACGATCCGCATGAGCAGGTTGTCGATGAACCCGCCCATGAAACCGGAGATGGCGCCGACGACGGTCCCGATGAACACGCCGATGAACATGCTCGAAAAGCCGATGAACAGCGACGTCCGGGCGCCGTTGACGACGAGCTCGAGGACGTCGCGCTGGAGGCGCGCGGTCTCACCGAAGGGGTGGGCCAGCGACGGCGGCCGGCCGATCGTCACGAACTGGTCCGGCTTGGGGATCGTGTAGAAGTCGTACGGGGCCAGGATCGGCCCGACGACGGCCGCCAGGATGAGCACGGCCAGCATGCCGAGGCCGATGAGCGCCAGCCGATGCTTCTTGAACTTCCGCCACGCGAGCTGCCACTGGTTGAGGGAGACCAGGCCGACCTCGTAGTCGACGACCGTCCCCGACTCGTCGGCCGCGGCAGGCGCCTGGACGGCGTCCGCGACCTGGACCGATTCCGGCAGGGTCGTGTGGATCCGTTCCATCGCCGCGAGCCTAGAGCTTGATCCGCGGGTCGACGACGGCGTACGCGACGTCGGCGATGAGGTTCGCGAGGACCACGAGGACCGATGTCACGAGCAGCACCCCCATGAGCATCGGGTAGTCGTAGTCACGGGTCGCGTCGATCGTCAGCCGGCCGATGCCCGGCCACGAGAAGATGGTCTCGGTGACGATCGCGCCCGTGAAGAGGAACGGGATCTCGAGCCCGACGTTCGTCACGAACGGCAGCATCGCGTTCCGGAACGCGTGCTTGAAGGTGACCGACCGGCCCGGCAGGCCCTTCGCCCGCGCCGTCCGGACGTAGTCCTGGCTGAGCGACTCGATCATGCTCGCCCGGACGAAGCGGCTGTCACCGGCGATGTTGACGACGACGAGGGTGAACACCGGCAGCACGAGATGCCAGCCGAGGTCGCCCAGCGCCTTCAGCGGGTTGTTGAAGAGGAAGTCCCAGTACTTGTCGCTGCCAAACGCCGGCGAGCTGCGGATCGTCGTCATGCCCGACGCAGGCAGGATGTCGAGGCCCGGCCCGCTGAACGCGTAGATCAGCATGATCCCGAGCCAGAACGTCGGCATCGCGAAGCCGACGTAGCTGAATACCGTGGTCAGGTTGTCGAAGAACGTGTAGCGCTTGATCGCGGCGAGCGTCCCGATGAGGACCGACAGCGATACCCAGATGAGGAGCGCCAGGCCGGCGAGGATCGCCGTCGGCAGGGCCGCCTTGCCGATCCGGCCCGCGACGCTGTCGCCGGTTTCGAGCGAGTGGCCGAAGTCGCCGTGGAGGACGCCGTTCGTCCCGCCGCCGAGCGCGGCCGGGAACACGTTCGGGACGCCGTTCGCCTGGACGAGGGCCAGCCCGTCCTGCTCCTTGTCGCAGAAGCCCATCCAGCGGCAATACTGGACCGGGATCGGCTGGTCGAGGCCCCAGGCCTTGATGATCTCGTTGCGCTGGGATTCGGTGATGCGCGGGTTCTGGGCGTACTTCGCGATCGGCCCGCCCGGGGCCGAGAGCAGGATCGCGTAGACGACGATGGTGATGCCCAGGAGGACGGGAACCGCCTGGATGACCCGACGGATCACGAACTTGGTCATCGCCTGCTGCTCCTGTCTGCCAGCCGAGCGTGGTCGAGTGGCGACATCCTAGTTGAGTGCGACTCGGGGCGCCCGTGGGGCGCCCCGAGTCGGTACGTGGTCGTCGATCAGGCCGTTCGGCCGGGAGAGCCGATCAGCCGCCCTTGCGGAACCAGTCCCAGGCGTTCCACATGCTGCTCGACAGCGTCCCGTTGGCGAAGAAGTTGCCGAGTTCGGGGCTGTGCAGCTCGACGTTCTTGCGGTAGTAGAGCGGGACCTCGAGGGTCTCGTCCACGTAGATCTGCTGGAACGTCGCCATGGCTTCCTGGACCTTGGCGAAGTCGACGTTGTCCTTGACGGTGTCGAGGGCCTCGTCGACGGCCGGGATCGAGATCTGGGCCTCGTTCTGGCCTTCCGGCCGGAACTGGCTCGAGTGGTAGATGTAGTAGTTGCCGAGCGGGTCGGGCGAGCTGCTGTAGGCATGCTCGGCCACGTCGAAGTTGTTGTGGGCCAGGTTGCACGGCGTGTCGTCGTTCGACTGGCCGTAGACCTGGAAGATGGCGGTGGTCGCGTCGACCGGGTGGACGACCGCCTTGATGCCGATCTCGTCGAGCCACGACGCGATGAGCGCGAGCGTGTCCTGGCGGACCTGCCGCGTCGTCGTGCACAGCTCGATGATCGCCTTCAGGCCGTCCTTCTCACGGACGCCGTCGCTACCGACGGTCCAGCCCGCGTCGTCGAGGGCCTTCTTGGCGGCCTCGAGATCCTGGGTCGACGACCCTTCCTGGGGCACGTAGAACCAGGCCGACGGGCTGGTGTTCGTCTGAGCGATCTCGGCATTGCCGCCGAGGAGCTGGGTGTTGATTCGTTCCTTGTCGACCGCGAGCTTGAGGGCTTCGCGGATCGCCGGATCGGACACCGGGCAGCCCGTGCCGCGATCCTTGACCTCGGCGTTGCGGGAGCAGCGCTCCTTGCCGTGGTTGGGTCGGAGGAACTCGTAGAGGAGGGCCGGGATGGCGCTGACCTCTTCGCCGAGATCCTGGACTGCGGGGATGTCCGAGTCCTGGAGGTCGGTCGCGACGTCGACTTCGCCGCTCTTGTAGCCGGCGATCATGCCCGGCACGTCGCCATACCACTTGAAGATGAGCGATTCGAGGTAGGCCTTGTGGCCGTTGTCACCCGGGCTCGTGAAGTTGTCGTTCCGGACCAGGCGCAGGTCCTGGCCGGGGGTCTGCGACTCGAACTTGAACGGGCCGTTGGTCGGGATGTCGGCCACGACGTCCGCCGTGAAGCCGGCGCCGTTGAGCTGATCCGCGATCGGGAACTTGTCCAGCCAGTCCTTGCGGAGGGGCGAGCTGAACATCGCGATGTAGCCCTCGAAGATCTTGCTGAAGTGCAGGACCATCTCGGTGTCCGACTTGCACTCGAAGTTCGTGATGTCCTCGTGGCCGGACTTGACGACCGCCACGTTGGCCTCGTCCATGACCCACTGCCACGCGTACTTGTAGTCGTCGCAGGTCACGGCCTTGCCGTCAGACCACTTGATGTTGTCGCGCAGCTTCCAGGTCACCGTCATCGCGTCGCCACCCTGGCCGAGCACGACGCCGCCGTTGTCGAGGGTCGGGATCTCCTCCGCCTCGTAGGCGTAGTACTTGAAGTCGTGGGTGAAGACGATGAGGCTGGCGAACGCCGCCGCGGAGACGTTGGCAAACGTCACCTGGCCGACGTAGTACGGGTTCTGGGCGCCGCCCTCCTGCCAGTCACCGACGACGACCGTGCCGCCGTCCGTGCCCGCCTCGGGCGCGTAGTCCGTCTGGAACAGGCTGGCCGGGTCGAACGCGCCCTGCGACGCGGTCGGCGAACCGGACGCCGGTGGCTGGCTCGCTCCCGTGGAGCCGGACGGCGACTGGCTCGTCGCCGCGGGCCCACAGGCGGAGACGACGATCGCCCCCACTGCGAGCAGCCCGAAGAGGCGTTTGCGCATCTAGGATCCTCCCACTGGTCTGGTGTACCCAGGTCTCGGTCTGGTCTTCCGAGGTCTTCGCGTTGGTCGCCGCCGGTCTGGCCTCAGCCCGCTCTCCCAGGCAGGCACGAACGAAGCCATGCGGTCGGTCGGACCCGCGAAGTTGGCGCGAATTCTCGTGACCACCCCCGAACGTGTCAAGTCGCCGTCACGGGCGGTCGTTCGATCCTCCTCGTGCTCACCTCCTTCCCCGCCGGCCGGATACCGTCGGGGTAGTTCACGATGACGCTCCCGCCACGTTCGGCGGGGCGGTGGGTGCGATTGCCGACGCCGACGGCAGCGATGAACGCCGCCTCGGCCTGGAGATCGCGGATGAGGGCCGGCGAGCGGTAGCCGGAGCCCTCGACGGGCTGGGCGTTCGAGCCGGTGCTCGCCGGCCACACGACGACGGCGACGAGCAGGACGCTGACCATGCTGCCCGCGAGCCGCAGCCGGCCGAGCCAGCTCGCCCGGCGGGCGTCGAGGCGCGAGCGCTGGACGCGCGCCAGGAGGCGCTCCCAGGCGTCGGGTCGTGCCGTGACCGAGCGGGCGAGCTCGCCGCGGCGACGAAGCGACGCGACGAGGAGCGCGATCTCGGTGAGCTCCGTCTCGCAGCGATGGCACCGATCGAGGTGATCGAACGCCGCGGGCGCGGACGGGCCCCGGGTCCCGTCGACGACGACCTCGAGCAGGTCCGGCCGGAACTGCCGGCACGAGGTCTCGCGCCAGCGGTTCATCGGCTCGACTCCGCCTGGGTCGGCGCTGCTGCCGGATCGGCATCCGCGACCCGGCCGTCCGCGGCGCGGCCCTCGTCGGAGCGGGCGAGGATGTCGCGCAGCCGGTGGAGCGCGTAGTGGAGCCGCGACTTGACGGTCCCGGGCCGGATCCCGAGGAGCGTCGAGGTCTCCTGGAGCGACAGACCGTGGAGGTAGCGCAGGACGACGACGCTCTGCTGGCCGGGCGGCAGCGAGGCGATGCCCTCGCCGAGGGATCGGTTCATCTCCTGGCGCTCGGCCCACTCGTGCGGCTCGTCGCTGCCGTCGCTCAGCGCGTGGGCCGAATCCGCGATCGGCTCGACCGGCAGCTTCTTGCGGACGAGCCGCGAATAGCACAGGTTGAGCGCCACGCGGTGGAGCCATGGGAGCGGCGAGCGATCGGTGTGGAGGGTCGCCCGGTGCCGGTAGGCACGGACGAACGTGTCCTGGAGGACCTCCTCCGCCACGTCCCGATCACCGGTGAGGCCATAGGCCGTCCGGTAGATGAAGACCCGGTGCCGGTTGAAGAGCGCCTCGAACGCATCGAGATCGTCCGCCTGGAGGAGGCGCACGAGCTCGAGGTCCGAGTGGGCGGCGTATTCGTTTCTGGCGGCGACCGGGCTGAGGCCGGCGTCGTCGATGTCCGTGCTCCGCTGCATGGAGAGGGACGCTTTCCTGACCATACGCGGGGATCCCCCAAAAGGTTCATTCCCGCGTGGCGCCATGATCCCTCCTAATCGGGGCAAGGCATGGTGCGTCCAGTCATCGGCCGCCAGCGGAGGTTGGGCTGGCGGGCGGCGGTCGCCTCGTCGAGGCGCCGAACCGGGGCCGTGTGAGGCGCGCTGGTGACGGTCGCGGGCTCGGTCTCGGCCTCCCGGGCGATCGCCAGGAGGGCTTCGGCGAAGGCGTCAAGGGTCTCGACCGACTCGGTCTCGGTGGGCTCGATGAGCATGCCCTCCTCGACGATCAGCGGGAAGTAGATCGTGGGCGGATGGAAGCCGTGGTCGATGAGCCGCTTCGCGATGTCGAGGGTGCGAACGCCGGTCCGCTTCCGAATGCCGGCCGCGGAGGCGACGAACTCGTGCTTGCACGGCCGGTCGTACGGGATCTCGTACGCCGACGCGACGCGGTGCTTGAGGTAGTTGGCAGCGAGCACCGCGTCCTCGCTGACGCGGCGCAACCCCGAGCCGCCATGCGCGGAGATGTAGGCGTAGGCCCGCACGAGGACGCCGGTGTTGCCGACGAAACTGCGAAGGCGCCCGATCGACGTCGATCGCTCGCCGGGTCGCTCGAGTCGGAATGTCCCGTCCTCCGACTTGAGCACGCGCGGCGTCGGCAGGAACGGCAGCAGCCTCTCGCCCACCCCGACGGGCCCCGCGCCGGGCCCGCCGCCGCCGTGGGGCGTCGAGAACGTCTTGTGGACGTTGAAGTGCATGACGTCGAAGCCGGCGGCGCCGGGCTTGAAGCGGCCGAGGATCGCGTTGAGGTTCGCGCCGTCCATGTACGCCAGGGCGCCCGCGGCGTGGACCTCCTCGAGCAGCTCGCCGATCCGCTTCTCGAACAGGCCGAGCGTCGAGGGGTTCGTGATCATCACGGCGGCGGTGCGCGGGCCGAGCGCCGCCCGGAAACGGTCGACGTCGACGCCGCCGTCGGCGGCCGAGGGGATCGTGATCGTCCGGAAGCCGGCCATCGTCGCGGTCGCTGGATTCGTGCCGTGTGAGGAGTCCGGGACGAGGACCTCGTCCCGCTCGGGCTCGCCGCGGCTGCGGTGGTACGCCCGGATCATCAGGATGCCGGTGAGCTCGCCCTGGGCGCCGGCGGCCGGCTGCAGCGTCACCGCCTTCATGCCGCCGATCTCGGCGAGCGCGCGCTCGAGCTCCCAGAGCATTTCGAGCGTCCCCTGCGCCGCCTCGTCCGGCGCGAACGGATGGAGATTCGCGAACCCGGGCAGCCTCGCGGCCCACTCGTTCAGCTTCGGGTTGAACTTCATCGTGCACGAGCCCAGCGGATAGAAGCCCGTGTCGATCGCGTAGTTGAGCTGCGAGAGGTTGACGTAGTGGCGGACGACCTCCGGCTCGTTGAGCTCCGGCAGGGCCGGCGGCAGCTCACGCCGCGCCGACGCCGGGATCCGGTCGAGCGCGTCCTTCGGCGGGTGCGCGATCTTGTCGCCGCCGCGGCCCGGCCGCGACCGCTCGGCGAGCGTCGGCTGGAGGCGCTGCCCGACGACGGACATCAGGAGCGAGCCTCGGCGGCCACGCGCGGCCGCGAGCCGGGGGACCGATCCGCGGACGACGGGGCGCCGGCGCGCCCGTCCCGCCCCCCGATGAGCTCGCCGAGCGTCCGGCCGAACCGCTCGATCTCGTCGGCGGTCGTGAGCTCGGTCGCGCACACGAGCAGCGCGTCCTCGAGCGCCGGGTCGTCCGGCACGGCGTCGGCGAGGACGAGCCCGCCGAGCACGCCCCGATCCAGGAGCGCCCGGTGGACGCGCCGCGCGTCGGGCACGCGGACGGCGAATTCGTTCAGGTACGGGCCGGGATGGAGGCGCGGCGCCCCGGCTCCCGCGAGGACCGCCTCGAGCTCGGCCGCGCGTGCCGCACCGAGGGCGGCCACGTCGCGCAGCCCGTGCGGCCCGATCGTCGCGAGATAGATGCTCGCGGCGAGGGCGAGCAGCGCCTGGTTGGTGCAGATGTTGCTTGCTGCGCGGTCCCGCCGGATGTCCTGCTCGCGCGCGCGGAGCGTCATGACGAATGCCCGCTTGCCGTCGAGATCGGTCGTCATCCCGACGAGCCGGCCCGGGATCTGACGCACGAGGTCGTTCGTCGAGGCGAGGAGCCCGAGGTAGGGCCCGCCGTACTGCGGCGGGATCCCGAGGGGCTGGCCCTCGCCAGCGGCGATGTCGGCCCCGTACGCGCCGGGCGGGGCGAGGACGGCGAGCGAGACCGGCTCGACGACGGCGACGAAGAGCGCCCCCGAGGCATGGGCGAGCTCCGCTGCTCGCGGCATCGACTCGAGGAGGCCGTAGAAGTTCGGCTGGGCGACGACGACCCCGGCGACGGGCGGCTCGTCGGCGAGGAGGCGCTCGAGCGCGGCGATGTCGGTCGTACCGGCCGCATCGCCCTCGGCGACCGTGGGGATCTCCTCGACTCGTAGGCCGGCGCCAAAGTAGGTCGCGACCGTGGCCCGGTAGTGCGGATGGACCGCCCGCGACACGAGGACGCGGTCGCGGCGCGTCTGCCGGCAGGCCATGAGCGCCGCCTCGGCCGTCGCCGCCGCGCCGTCGTAGTGCGACGCCGAGACGACGTCCAGGCCGGTCAGCTCGGCGATGAGCGACTCGTACTCGTAGATGCTCTGGAGCGTGCCCTGGCTGACCTCCGGCTGGTACGGCGTGTACGCCGTGTACCACTCGCCGCGGAGGAGCAGCTGGTCGACCGCGGCCGGCGTCCAGTGCCGGTAGACGCCGGCGCCCAGGAAGGACGCGACGTCGGTTCGGTTCCGGCCGGCGAGGGCGGCGAGGCGGGTCGCCAGCGCGAGCTCCGGCTCGGGCTCCGGCAGCGCCAGGCCGCCGGCCCGCAGCGCCTCGGGGATGTCGGCGAACAGCTCGTCGACCGACTCGATGCCGAGGGCCGCAAGCATCCGCTCGCGGTCGTCGGCGGTGTGTGGACCGTACGGCATCCCGTCAGGACTCGGCGACCAGCGCGTCGTACGCGGCGGCGTCGAGAAGCTCGTCGATCTGCGCCGGCTCGGCGATCCGGACCTTGAGCATCCAGCCGCCGCCGAACGGGTCCTGGTTGACGAGCTCGGGCTGCGACGCGAGCGCGGCGTTCGGCGCGACGACGTCGCCGGTGACCGGCGCGAAAAGGTCGCTCACGGCCTTGACCGACTCGACGACGCCGAACGTCTTGAACTGCTCGACCGAGCCGCCGGCCGGCAGCTCGACGAAGACGATGTCGCCGAGCTGGCCTGCCGCGTAGTCGGTGATCCCGATCGTGGCCTCGTCCCCGTCCACCCGGACCCACTCGTGGTCCTTCGTGTATCGCAGATCACGGGGCACCATCGGGACGCTCTCCTCCTCGGGCTTGGGCTTCGGGCGCCGTGAGCCCGGACGCTGCCGCGTGCCGCCTAGCGCGGACGCCGGTAGAACGGTAGGGCCACGACCTCCGCGGCGACCCGCTGATCGCGGATCTCGACCTCGAGTATCGTACCCGGCTCGCCGTCACCCGGCGCCACATAGGCCATCGCGATGGGCGCGCCGAGCGTCGGCGAGTGCGTCCCGCTCGTCACCGCGCCGGTGCGGCGGTCGCCGGCCCAGACGGTGTGGCCGTGACGGGCGATGCCGCGGCCCCGGACGATGAGGCCGACGAGGCGGCGCGCCGGGCCGTCGGCGGCGACCTTCTCGAGCGCCGCACGGCCGACGAAGTCGACGCCCTTGTCGAGCTTCACGACGCGACCGAGCCCGGCCTCGTAGGCGTTCGTCGATCGATCGAGCTCATTGCCGTACAGCGGCATGCCCGCCTCGA
>DATBKB010000029.1:0-17363 GCA_036556145.1 Candidatus Limnocylindrales bacterium
CGGCGATTCCCCGCTCGACCGCCTGGGCGGCGAACACGTCGATCGGGACGTCGCTGTCCGGCGACAGATCCGTATGGAGATGCGAGTCGAGCGGGAGGTCGAGGCGCTCCGTCAAGCGCCGATGGCGCCCAGCTCGCGGCCCACGCGCGCGAACGCCTCGAGCGCCATATCCAGTTGCTCGTCCGTGTGGGCGGCCGTGACGATCGTCCGGATCCGGGCCCGGTCGAGGGCCACCGTCGGGAACACCACCGACGTCGCGAACACGCCCTCCTCGAAGAGCCGGTTGCTGAAGCGGATCGTCGTCTCCGAGTCGCCCAGGATCACCGGCGTGATCGGCGTCTCCGACCGGCCGGTGTCGAACCCGAGGCGGGCGAGCTCGGCCTTGAAGCGCTTCGTGTTCGCCCAGAGCCGCTCGAAGAGCTCCGGCTCCTCCTCGAACACGCGGATCGCCTCGAGGCACGCGGCCGCGACGGCGGGCGGGTGGCTCGTCGAGAAGAGGAACGGCCGCGCCCGCTGGATGAGGATGTCGCGAAGGGCCTGCGACCCCGCGACGTAGCCGCCGAGGACGCCGACCGCCTTCGACAGCGTCCCGACCTGGATCGCAACCCGGCCGTGCAGGCCAAAGTGGTCGACGGTGCCACGGCCGTTCTTGCCCAGCACCCCCGAGGCGTGGGCGTCGTCGACGAAGACCGCCGCGCCGAACTCCTCGGCGGCCTCGACGATGCCCGGCAGCGGGGCGATGTCGCCGTCCATCGAGAACACGCCGTCGGTGACGACGAGAATCAACCGATGCTCGCCGCCGCCCTCGCGACCCTGTTCGCGGGCCTCGCGCAGGACTTCGCGGAGCGCGGCCACGTCGGCGTGGGGGAAGATCTTCCGCGGCGCCTTCGAGAGGCGCATCCCGTCGATGATCGAGGCGTGGTTGAGCTCGTCGGAGACGATGAGGTCGGTCTCGCCGGTGATCGTCGGGATGACGCCGGTGTTCGCGGTGAAGCCCGACTGGAACGTCAGCACCGCCTCGGTGTGCTTGAAGTCGGCGAGCTTCGCCTCGAGCTCCTCGTGGAGCGTCATCGTGCCGGCGATCGTCCGGACGGCGCCCGAGCCGGCGCCGTAGACGCCGACCGCGTCGAGTGCCGCCTTCCGCAGCCGCGGGTGATGCGTCAGCCCGAGGTAGTCGTTCGAGGACAGGCTGATGACGCGCCGGTCGTCGACCGAGACGATCGGCCCCTGGGCCGACGACATGACCCGCAGCGGCCGGAAGAGGTGGCGCTCGCGGAGTGCCTCGAGCTCCTCGTCGAGGAAGGCGAGCGGGTTCGGTCGGGTCTTCGCCATCACGCGGCCTGCCAATCCATGATCACCTTGCCCGAGTCGCCGGACCGGGCGGCCTCGAACGCCTGCTCGTGGTCGCGGAACGAGAACCGGTGGGTGATCGCCGGCCTGATGTCGAGCCCCGATTGGAGCATGACGCTCATCTTGTACCAGGTCTCGTACATCTCGCGACCGTAGATGCCGCGCAGCGTGAGCATCTTGAAGACGATGGCGTTGACGTCGAGCGAGATCTCCTCGGTCGGGATGCCCAGGATCGCGACGCCGCCGCCGTGGGCCATGTTGTCGATGGCGCTCCGCAGGGCCGCGGCGTTGCCGGACATCTCGAGCGCGACGTCGAAGCCCTCGACCATGCCGAGCTCGCCCTGGACGTCGTGGAGGTCCCGCGTCGTCGGGTCGACGGCGACCGTCGCCCCCATCCTCGTCGCCAGCTCGCGCCGGTAGGCGTTCGGCTCCGAGACGACGACGAAGCGGGCGCCGGCATGCTTGACGACGGCCGTTGCCATGAGCCCGATCGGCCCCGCTCCCGAGACGAGCACGTCCTCCCCGAGCACAGGGAATGCGAGCGCCGTGTGCACGGCGTTTCCGAAGGGGTCGAAGATCGCGGCCACGTCCTCGTCAACGCCCGGCCAGTGGTGCCAGATGTTCGTCATCGGCAGGGCGACGAGCTCGGCGAATGCGCCGTCCCGGCCCACCCCGAGGCCGATCGTGTTCGCGCACAGGTGCCGCCGGCCGGCGAGGCAATGCCGGCAGCGCCCGCACGTGACGTGGCCCTCGCCGCTGACGATCTCGCCCGGGTGGAAGTCGGCGACGTTCGAGCCGACCTCGACGATCTCGCCAACGAACTCGTGGCCGACGACGAGCGGCGGCTTGATCGCCTTCGCCGCCCAGGGATCCCACGAGGCGATGTGGAGGTCGGTGCCGCAGATGCCCGTCTTGCGGACGCGGACGAGGACGTCGTTGATCCCGATCGTCGGACGCGGCACGCGCTTCAGCTCCAGCCCGGGACCGGGCTTCGTCTTCACGAGTGCCTGCATCGTCGAGTCAGGCGTTTCGGGGGTCCTCCGTCCAATCGACGATCGGGTTCTCCACGGTGCCGATGCCCTCGATCTCGCAGCGAACCCGGTCGCCGGGCTCGAGGAAGACCGGCGGGTCGCGGAAGACGCCGACGCCGGCGGGCGTGCCCGTCGCGATCAGGTCGCCCGGCTCGAGGGTGATGGCCTTGGAGATGTACTCGATCAGCCGGGGCACGCCCCAGATCATGTCCCGGGTGTTCCCGTCCTGCATGAGGTGCTCCGTGCCGTCGGGCGTGATCCGCCAGCTGCGAAGCCGCACCCCCTTCGCGGGGTCGATCTCGTCGGGCGTGACGAAGACCGGGCCCATCGGCAGGAACGTGTCGCTGCCCTTCGCCCGGATCCACTGCCCGTCGCCCTTCTCGCCCTCCTTGAGCGCGGCCGGGATCCCCTGCCAGTCGCGGGCGGAGACGTCGTTGACGACGACGTACCCGGCGACGTGGTCCATCGCCTCGTCCTTGTGGACCCGTCGGGCAGTCTTGCCGATGACGACGCCCAGCTCGACCTCGAGGTCGAGGGCGTTGGTGCCCTCGGGTCGGACGATTGGGACACCTGAGGCAATGACCGCGTTCTGGAACTTCGAGAACAGCAGCGGCCGATCGGGCCCCGGCCGGCCACCCTCGGTCACGTGCTCCCGGTAGTTCAGCCCGACGCAGACGATCTTCCCGGGCAACGTGATCGGCAGACCAGCCCGAGGGTCGCGCTGCCGCATCGGGCGCGGCCTGGGCTAGCTCGAGGCCGGCGACGCGGCCGGCGAGCCGCCCGGCGCGGCCGAGCCGCTCGGGGCCGCGGAGCCGCTCGGGACGGCCGACTGGTTCGGCCCCGGCGTCGGGGTCGGCCGCTGGCACTGCTGCTCGGGGTTGCTCCGCTCGCCTTCGGCCAGCCAGAACTCGCGCACGCGATCCGGGTCCCAGGTCTCGAGCGGCAGCACGCGATCCCAGACCAGCGCCGAGAACGGCGTTGCCATGTCGTCGAACCGCGCGATCACCAGGCCGACGCCGTTCTGGCCCGGCGGGAACCCGCAGATCGGGCTGTTCGGGAACGTCCGGTAGAACTCCCGCAGCTGGTCGATGAGCTCGTCGGTCGCGACCTCGCCCTTGTAGAGGATCACGATCCCGCCGTGCTCCAGGTTGTGGACCCAGCCCTGCGGGGGCGCGTAGTCGTCCGGGCCATAGACCTGGGCTCGGATCGGCCCACCGCGGCTCGCGTCGAAGTGCGGGCCGCTCGCCGGCGGGCAGAACGTGTACCGGGTGGGCACATCCGGGTTGTGCCGGTTGCCCATGTCCTGCTGGACGTAGCCGAGCCGGGGCGATTGGCCCGGCGCCGGCTCCGGCGTCGGCGCCGGTTGCCAGATCTGCGTGCAGGAGTAGGTCTTCGCCGTCGCGCCGCTGACGAGGAAGGTGACGAGCAGGCCGAGTCCGGCCACGATCGCGAGCCCGATGAGGACGCCGCGGTAGCGCTCCGTGAACGACTTGCGGGCGTAGCCGACGCGCGCTCGCTCGCGGCGTCCCGCGCGGACGGCCTCCGCCGAGCGGGGCGCGCGACGTGATGACTTGCTCAAGGAGTGCCTCTCGGGTGCCGATCGATTCGCCGGGGGCCGGCCGGCGGGAATGTCGCCGGGGCCCTCGTCGGCAGGGAGAGGGTAGCGTCACCTGCCGCCGTGCGCAGAATCCGGATCGCTCAGGGCTCGTTGAGGTAGCGGCTGACGGCGGGGCGCGTCAGCAGGTAGAGCAACAGGACGCCGACGACGGCCACGACGATCGCCTGGAGCAGACGCCCGGCCGGCAGGAGGATGGCCACGGCCGGGAGCGTCAGGCTGGTGAGCCCGAGCGCGAACGCCCGCGCCGCCTGCTTGCGCTGGAGGACGAGCGTCGTCGTGAAGATCGTGTACGCAAGCAGGACCATGACGACGAGCCCGGTGAACGTGATTGGGGCGTTCGTCGCGAGGCCGACGACCGCGGGCAGGAAGGCGCCGATCCCGAAAAGGATGAGCAGCGCGTAGACCAGGAAGAGGGCGATGCCGGGCGGCATCCCTCGGAGGCGGCCGAGCATCCGTGGATTATCGGCCGACTCTCGAGGGTCCGGTACAGTCGGGTTCGGTTGGGTCTTGACACCCCCGGGTTCGGTGCCTAGAGTCGGCTAAACCGGTTTGCTAAACCGGTTTGCACGTTGACTCGATGGGCCGTCCCGGGGAGGATCTCGACGGTCATCGATCCGAGCGGGGCGGCCGGCACGGCCGCCGGAGGACGCGAGGAAGGGGAGTGGACGACACCGCCCGCCGCCCGCGCATCGCCGACGTCGCCCGCGAGGCCGGCGTCTCGAAGACGGCCGTGTCGTTCGCCTTCAACAGCCCGGATCGGCTCGCCCCGGAGACCGCGTCGCGAATCCGCGAGGTGGCCGAGGCGCTCGGCTACCGGCCCCACCCGGTGGCCCGCATGCTCACCCAGCGGCAGACCCTGACGGTCGGCGTGCTCACGCCACAGGCGCTCGCCGTCATCTTCTCGAACCCGTTCTTCGGCGCGTTCAGCGAAGGCGTCGCGCTGGCGGCCGAGGAGTTCGGCTACGGCCTCCACTTCATCTCGCCGCTCCACGGTTCGCTGGCGCGCGCGATCGGTCGGGCCACCGTCGACGGCGTCGTCGCGGTCGGGTTGTCCGACGACCACCCGGAGGTCGGCCAGATTCGCCTCGCCGGGCTGCCGATCGTCCTCGTCGACTCGTCGGCGATGCCGGACCACCCGTCGATCGAGGTCGACGACGAGGGCGGCGCGAAGGCCGCGGCGGAGCACTTGCTGGGCCTCGGCCACCGCGAGTTCCTCGTCATCGGCGTCGAGCCGCCGCGGCCGGCGACACGCCTCGATCCGGAAGGCGTCGTCGGGCGACGGCTCCGCGGCTACCGTGCCGCGCTGGCGGCAGCCGATCTCGAGCTGCCCGACGACCGCGTGCTCGTGGGCCCGGCCAGCGTCGAAGGCGGTGCCGCGGCCTTCAACCGCGCCTGGGACGGCGGGCTGCGGCCGACGGCCGTGCTCGCGATGAGCGATGCCATGGCGATCGGTGCGATGCGCGCGATTCGCGAGCATCATCTGCGCGTCCCGGCCGACGTCAGCGTCGTCGGTTTCGACGACATCGACCTCGCAACCCACACGGATCCGCCACTCACGACGGTCCACCAGCCGATCCGGCGGAAGGGCGAGGAAGCGGTCCGGTTGCTCCTGTCGATCGTCGAGCGACGGGAGCCTGCGAAGCCGGAGCATCGCCGGCTCGAGACCCGGCTCATCGTCCGGGGCTCGACCGCTCGTCCGTCCGCGGACCGGAAGGAGGTGCCTCCGGTCGCGAGCTGACGGTCCGTGGCGGAGGTCACGGCCCCGCGACCGCAACACCGCAACACGCGCTCGCCCGATCGGATCGACCGGTCGGGTCACCGAAGGAGGGGCGGCCAGGCCGCCCGCAGAGGAGGAGATCGAACGTTCAGATGAACACGAAGCTCACGCGAATTTCGTCCGCGCTCGCGGCCCTCGCCCTCGTCGTCGCGGCGTGCGGCGGCGCGACGACCAGCAGCAGCGCACCGGCCAGCCAGCCGCCCGCGGCGAGCTCGACGCCGGCCGCTTCGACTGGTCCGGCCTCCCTGACCGGCGAGGTCACGTTGTGGCACTCGTACGGCTCGGGCGGCGGTGAGACCGGCGCGCTCAACACGGTCCTCGAGAAGGTCCGGGCCGCGAACCCCGACTTGACCATCGAGGTCGTCGAGCAGCCGTTCGACCAGATCTTCAACAAGTGGCGCACCGACGTCGCCGCCGGCGGCGGGGCCGACATGTTCATCGCCCCGAACGACAGCCTCGGGCAGGACGCTCGCGAGGAGTCGATCGCCGATCTCGACGAGTTCCTGGCGGGGAACGCAGCCCTCGATGGCTACCTGCCCGTCTCGATCGACGGGTCGAAGGTCGACGGCAAGTTCTTCATGGTCCCCGAATCCCTCAAGGCCGTCGCCTTCTGGTACGACAAGAGCTCGCTGCCGAATCCTCCGACGACGAGCGACGCGCTGCTCGCCGGCGTCAAGGACGGCTCGATCAAGGTCGGCATCAACCAGGGCGTCTATCACCAGTTCGGCTGGACGGGCGCCTTCGGCGGGACGCTGATGGACGACACCGGCCACTGCACGGCCGACGACGGCGGCTTCGCCGACGCGTTCGCCTACATCAAGGAGCTCAAGGACGCGGGCGCGATGGTCACGCCCGATGGCAATGCCCTCAAGACGGCCTTCCAGACGAAGGCCATCAACGCGATCATCGACGGCCCATGGCAGACGGCCGACTTCCGGACCGCCCTCGGCGACGACCTCGCCGTGGCGCCGATCCCAGCGGGCCCGTCCGGCAAGGCCAACCCCTTCACCGGCACCGACGGCTGGTACATCAACCCGAACCTCGATCCGGACCAGATGGAGCTCGCGGTGAACGTCGCCCTGCAGATGACGTCACCCGACTCGATGCAGGTCTTCGTCGACGACGCGGGCCATGTCCCGGCCAACCCCGATGTCAAGATCACCGACCCGATCACCCAGGGCTTCGCCGACGCGGCCGCGGCCGGCTTGCCCCGACCCCAGAACGCGCAGTTCAACAACTGGTGGGGACCGTTCGGCGACGCCCTGAACAAGGTCGTCGACGGCGGTGAGGATGCGGCGACCGCCGTGTCCAACGCCTGCAAGCTCATGGACGAGGCGAGCGGCTTCTAGGCCCTCGACTCGATGGGGGCGCCGCGCGAGCGGCGCCCCCGAACACACGACGCACGAGGAACTCGGCGATGGCGACCACCACCGCGACGCTGCCCCGCCGCAGCCGGGGATTCCAGGCCCAGCGCGCGCTCCAGCCGTACCTCTACCTGACCCCGGCGTTCCTCGTGATGGCGATCATCACGTTCTATCCCCTCGCGTTCCAGGTCTGGATGTCGTTTCACAACTTCGGGCAGATCAACTTCCGGGTCCGCAATCCGGTCCCGGCGGAGTTCATCGGGCTCGAGAACTACATCCAGATCGCGTCCTCGCGTCTCGCGATCCCGAACTTCGAGTTCGTCAGGCTCGTGCTCTTCAACCTGTGGTGGGCGCTGAGCAACGTCGTCGTCCACGTCATCCTCGGCGTGTTCATCGCGGTCGTGCTGAACACCCGTGGGCTGCTGTTCCGCGGGGTCTACCGCGCGCTGTTCATCCTGCCGGTCGTCATCCCGTCGATCATCGTCGCGACGGTCTGGCGGAACATGTTCGATCCGTCCTCGGGCGCGGTGAATCTCGGGCTCCAGGCGGCCGGTGGCTTGTTCGGCATCCCGGCGACGTTCCCGCTCTTCAATCTCGACTGGCTCCGCCAGATCCGGGACCCCATCCCGTTCATCCCGTTGCCGCTCGCGTTCTTCGCGATGATCACCGCGAACACCTGGCTCGGGTGGCCGCTGAACTCGGTCGTGGCCACCGGCGCGTTGCAATCGATCCCGGCCGACCTCTACGAGGCGGCCGAGATGGACGGCGCGAGCCCATGGCAGAAGTTCCGCAACGTGACCGTGCCGTTCCTGCGGCCGGCGATGCTGCCGTACGCGATCTACGGCTTCGTCATCACCTTCAACCTGTTCTTCCTGCCGTTCTTCATGACGCAGGGTGAGCCGCAGGGCCGGACAGAAATCCTCGTCACGCAGGCCTACCGGCTGGCGTACGAGCGGCGGCTGTTCGGCGTGGCCGCGGCGTTCGCGGTGTACCTCTTCTTCCTGCTGCTCATCGTGACCCTCATCACGAACCGCCTCGCGAAGGCGACGAAGAGCTATGCCGAGTAGCGGCGCCTCCACGGAGACCATGCGATGACGGTGCGACCTGCCTCGGAGCAGACGGCTCCACCCACGATCGTCGGCGCGCGCCGGTCGCTGACCCGAGGCCTGGCCCGAACGCGGCAGGGCGGCGACGAGCGGCGATTGCCCCTCGGGCGCCAGGTCCTGCTTCAGGCCTTCCTGCTGCTCGTGACCGTGACGGTCCTCTTCCCGATCGTCTGGATCGTCAGCATGTCGCTCGACCCGCGGAACCTCGCCCGGCCGGACGGCCTCAACCTCATCCCGCCCGGCGCATCGCTCGACGCGTACGCGAAGGTCATCGCCCAGCCGACGAGCAACCCGATCGGCTTCGTCCAGCTCGCGCTGAACAGCCTCAAGATCGCCATCGGCTGCTCGGTTATTGCCGTGGGGCTCGGCATCACGGCCGCCTATGCGTTCTCGCGACTCCGCTTCCGGGGCCGGGAGGCCCTGATGATCGCGGTCCTCGGCGTGCTCATGCTGCCGTCGGTCGCGACGATCATCCCGCTGTACATCTTCCTCAACCAGTTCCAGATCGACCTGGGCGACGTGAACTTCAACCTGCGGAACTCGCTCATCGGCGTGACGCTCGCGGTCATCTCGGCGCAGCTGCCGTTCGCGATCTGGAACCTCAAGGGCTACCTCGATACGATCCCCAGGGACCTCGAGGAGGCGGCGGCGGTCGACGGCGCCTCGCAGAACCAGATCTTCCGCAAGGTCGTCCTGCCGCTCGCGATCCCGGCGATCGCGGTGACCGCATTCCTCGGCTTTCTCGGCGGCTGGACGGAGTACCTGACCGTCGCGATGTTCATCAGCGAGGTGGGTGACTGGACGCTGTCGCTCGCCCTCAACAGCATGGTCGGGCAGTTCGCGCGGACGACCAACTGGTCGCAGTTCGCGGCGTTCGCGATCCTCTTCGCCCTGCCCGTGTCGGTCGTGTTCTTCATCTTCCAGCGCTATCTCGTGGGCGGGCTGGCGGTGGGCGGCGTCAAGGGCTGACCCGGCGCTCCTGGCGTTCCCGGCGTTCCGAGCGCCACGTCGACAGGGCGTCGAACCAGGGCTTGTTGGCGAGCAGCACGACCACGACGATGACGTCGAGGATCCCGAGCATGAGCGCGAGCGGGCTCGTGCCCGACGCGACGAGGTCGAGGAACCCGAGCACCGCGACGTAGTTCACGACGAGAAGCCAGGCTCGCCCCATCCGGGCCAGCACGCCGGCGAGCACCATGCCGGCGTCGAGCGCGATCGACAGGACGACGAACTGGTCGCCGAGCCCCTGGACGAGGCTCGAGAGGACGCCGAAGAGGGCGACGATCCCGCCGACGATCAGCACCGCCGCGGCGAGCTCGACCGCGGCGGGCCTCGATGGCGCCGCGGCTACCGGCTCGTCCGAGGTCGATGCGTCGTGTGGCCGACGGGTCATCGCGAGTTCACGGAGCCTGCAGGGACACGACGATCGCCTCGCGCGGCCGGAGGCGATCGACCGGAACGTAGTCTTCGAAGCCGCCCTTCGGGCCGATGGCCGGCGCCGCCACCTCGCCTCCGCCGAGCAGCATCCGGGGATCGATCGGGCCGCACAGCGGGCCTTCCTGGAGCGTGATCGCCGGGCGTTCGACCGCCTCCTCCGAGACGTTGACAACGACGAGCACCGTTTCGTCGCCGGCATGCCGCAGGAACGCGTTGATCGCCGCGGGCTGGGCACGCGCCGGCAACCACGTGCCGCGGGACAGCGCTGGGTGAGCTGACCGAAGCGCGATGAGGTCGCGGTAGTGCGACAGGAGCGACCCCGGATCCGCGCGTTCGGTCGCGACGTCGGTTCCCGGCGGGTCGTCGCCGAGCGGCTCCCACGGCGTTCCGTCGGTGAACCCCGCACCCGGGCCGGTCGAGTCCCAGCGCATTGGCGTCCTGATGCGCTCGTCAGGCTTCCGCCCGGTCATCCCGATCTCCTCCCCGTAATAGATGAACGGCACGCCGCCGCCGGTGAGTAGCAGGGTGGCGGCGAGACGCGCGGCCGCCGGGTCGCGGCCGAGCTGATCGACGATGCGGTCCTGGTCATGGTTGGTGAGGAACGTCGCGACGCCACCGGGCGGGTAGCTCTCCGCGACCTCCCGTTGCGCGGCGCGCAGCGTCCCCGCATCGCCCGACCGAAGCGAGGTGATCGTCGCGCTCGCGAGCCCGAAGTCGAATGCCATGTCCAGCGAGCCGTCGCGGACGTAGCGCGACGACATCGACGTCGCATCCCACACCTCGCCGAGGAGCAGGGCCTCGCGATCGACGCCCTCCAACCGTTTTCGGAAGGCGGAGAGCCACTCGAACGTCGCGGGCGTGTTCTCGAGCTTGCGGCCGTCCTCGATGAGGTGCCGCGCGGCGTCGAGACGGAAGCCGTCGGCGCCCATCTCCTCGAGCCAGAACTGGCCGACCTCGTCGACTGCCGCCGTCACCTGGGGGTTCGCGAGGTTGAGGTCCGGCATGCCCTCCCAGAAGTACGCGTAGTAGAAGCGATCCCCGGACGCATGCCAGACGCGGGTTCCGTCGGATCGAGCGAAGCCGGGCCGCTCGTCCGCCCACACGTACCAGTCATCGTGGGCCGAACCCGGCGTCTGTGCGTCGCGGAACCACGGGTGATCGCGCGACGTGTGGTTGATCACGAGGTCGACGATCACGGCGATGCCGCGGTCGTGGGCGGCGGCCACGAGACGTCGAAAGTCGTCGATGGAGCCGTAATCGCGCTCGATCGCCTCGTAGTCGGTCACGTCATAGCCGTGATAGCTCGCGGCTTCGGTGACCGGCATCAGCCAGAGGCCGGTGACGCCGAGGTCGGCATCCGTCGCGGGGTCGCCGTCGTTGAGGTCGTCGAGCCGGTCGGTGAGCCCGCGGAGATCGCCGATCCCGTCGCCGTCCGAGTCCTGAAAGCTCCGGACCAAGACCTCGTAGAACACCCGGTCGCTCCACCACGGCTGTCCGGTCGCCTCGGTCGGGGCGCACGCGATCGCCGAGGGGCTCGCGGAACTCGCCGCGCTTGCGACGGCCGATCGCGGGGGACTCGACAGGACGGCCGGTCCCTGGCCGCACCCGAGCGCCACCGCAAACGCCGCGGCAATGATCGCGAAGGAGCGAACTCTGCGCATGGCCGCAGTCTAGGAGCCGCGGACCCGTAGACTTCGCGCCACGTCGGGCTCGCTCGTGAGCCCTTCCGGAGGGCCCTCGTGACGACCGACACGCCGGACTGGGTCCGGGACGCCGTCTTCTACCAGATCTTCCCCGACCGGTTCGCCGCGAGCGGGCGCGTCGTGAAGCCTGGCCCGCTCGAGGCGTGGGACGCACCGCCGACGATCCACGGCTTCAAGGGCGGCGACCTTCTCGGCATCGCCGAGCGGCTGCCCTACCTGGCGGATCTCGGCGTCAACGCGCTCTACCTGACGCCGATCTTCGCGTCCGCGGCGAACCATCGCTACCACACGTACGACTACTTTCGGGTCGACCCCCTCCTCGGCGGCGACGACGCCCTTCGCGAGCTGCTCGACGCGGCGCACGGGCGCGGTATGCGTGTCGTGCTCGACGGCGTCTTCAACCACACCGGTCGTGGCTTCTGGGCCTTCCACCACGTCGTCGAGAACGGCGCGGCATCGCCGTATCGAAACTGGTTCCACTTCGATGACGCTGCCCTCGCGACGGGGAAACAGATCAATCCGTATCCCCGGCGTCGCGTGCCGGCCGAGCAGCTCGGCTACGAGGCGTGGTGGGGGATGCCGGCGCTGCCGAAGCTCAATGTCGCCGACCCCGGCGTCCGCGCCCACCTCCTCGAAGCCGCCGAGCATTGGATCCGCTTCGGCATCGACGGCTGGCGGCTCGACGTCCCCGAGGAGATCCGGGACGAGACGTTCTGGCTGGAGTTCCGCGCCCAGGTCCGAGCCGCGAACCCCGAGGCGTACCTCGTCGGCGAGATCTGGCACGTCGCGCCGGAATGGCTCGCCGGCGACCGCTTCGACGGCCTGATGAACTACCCGCTCGCCGAGGCGATCCTGTCCTTCGCCGGTGCGGGCCATCTCGACGAGCCGCTCCTGCGGTCGCACCACGAATACGGGCCGCGCGTGCAGCTGCTGGACGGTGCCGCGTTCGCCGCCCGCGTGTCCGAGCTGCACGCGGCCTATCGACCCGAAGCCGCCGCGGCGCAGCTCAACCTCCTCGACAGCCACGACAGCCCGCGGTTCCACAGCCTCGTGCGCTGCGACAGGGCGTCGTACCGGCTCGCGGTGCTCCTCCAGGCGACGCTGCCCGGCGCGCCGTGCATCTACTACGGCGACGAGATCGGGCTCGAGGGCGGGCTCGACCCCGATTCGCGACGGGCGTTCCCGTGGGACGAGAGCCGCTGGGACGTCGAGCTACTCTCGTTCGTCCGTGCGGCGATCGCGATGCGCCACGCGGAGGCGCCACTCCGCCGGGGTGAGCTGCGCGTGCTTGCGGCGACCGGGGCGGCATTCGCCTTCGAGCGCTCGATCGCAGCACAGCGGCTGATCATCGCCGTGAACGCCGGTGACAACGCCGAGCGCCTGTCACTGCCCGTGGACGCCGACGTTGGTTCGGAGATTCGGTCCCTCTCGCTGCCGGGCTGGGCTTCCGCCGGGCGCGTGGGCACCTGGGACGGCGGCGTCGAAATCGAGATCGACGGGCGCGCCGGCGCGGTCTTCCGTCTCCCCTGACGCGACCCGGAACCTGCCCTATTCCGCCCTGCGGTACAGCCTGCCTATACTCGGGCTCCGGTGTCGGACTTCCCGATCCCACAGGACGGCCGCCTCGCCGAGCAGTTCGCCAGGGTCGTCGACGTCGAGCGGAAGATCCCACGGGCCCTCGAGGAGCTCGGACCGGTGTCGGGCCGGGACGTCGTCCTCATCGGGACCGTCGACGGAATCCCGGCCCAGCAGCTGACGGCACTCGGCGCGCGCCTCCGGGTCGTGCCGACCATCCACGGCGACCGGCGCCGCCTCCGTGCCGCCTCTGCCGACGCCATCGTCGCGTGGTGGAGCGGCTTCCGTGGCGTCGATCCCTCCGAGCTGGTGGCAACGGACCGGGTCCTCCGACCGGGCGGCCGGCTCCTCGTCGTCCATGACTACGGCCGGGACGACGTCTCCGGGCTCCGCGGCGACCTGCCGGAATACGGATCGTGGAGTCGCCGCGACGGCCCGTTCCTCAGCGCCGGCTTCAGGATCCGGGTTCTTCACTGCTGGTGGACGTTCGACTCGCTCGAGGCCATGGGCGCCTTCCTCGAGACGGGATTCGGGCAGGCCGGCCGGTCGCTGGCGGCGACCTTGCGACGCCCGAGGCTCTCGTACAACGTCGCGGTCTACCACCGCACGAAGGGCGCCGCGGACGCGCTCGAACGCGCCGACGCATCGGCCGAACCGGCCGAGCGCGAGGCAACGGCCGTGGGCGCCGGCACCTGACCGGCGGCGGGGGTCGGCCCGGTCCCCGGCCTACAATCGGGCGATGACCCGAGATCCCCGACAACCCGCCGACGACCGCGGCGCCGACCACCGCGCCGCCTACGACCCCGGCGCATACGACCGCCGACCGCCGGCCGACCGGCGGCCACCTGCCGAACGCCGGCCGCCCGCCGACCGCCGGCCACCCGCCGACCGCGATACCACCCCACCCTGGCGCGAGGCGAATCGAAGCCGCTCGGAACGCCGCCGCGACTCGATCCATGACGGTGTCGCGGAGCGGGCCGGGGTCCAGGTCGGACCCCTGACGATCACGCCGGTTCGCGTCGCGCTCGCCGTCGCGCTGATCGGCTCGCTCGCCTACGTGGCCTTCGCCCTCACCGTCCGGGAGACGGCCCAGCTGCCGCTGCTGAGCTCCGGCGCGGCGGTCCTCGGGATCGCCTTCATGGCGCTCGCGGTGTCCGGGTTCTTCGGCCTTCGCCAGGCCGGCTACGAGGGCCGCAGCGGACGGGCGATCGGGCTCGCGGTGCTCGGTGGGCTCTCGGCGATCATCGCCTTCGGCTGCTTCGCCGCCGCGATCGTGCTCGGCATGGAGGCCTAGGTCCGAAAAAGCCTCCTGCTACACTCGGCCGGCTCCCGGCCCCCATCGTCTAGAGGCCCAGGACGCCACCCTTTCAAGGTGGAGATCAGGGGTTCGAATCCCCTTGGGGGCACCACCCGGCTCCGGCCTCGGTCGCTGCTACCATCGGGGCGATGGACATCATGGGCATCCGGATCCCGACGATCGTCAAGGACAACGTCGCGATCCGCTGCGACGGCTGCCGCGGGATCATCAGCGGCACGCCCTGGCGGCTGAACATCCTCGACATCGTCTCGAGCGAGATCCCGGCCGACTGGACCGGCGAGCCGGCGATCAACCCGGGCCCGTTCCAGTTCCACGCGGACCCCGCCCACGCGCGCGCCTGGATGGCGGAGCGGGGGTTCCTCTTCTGCCGCAAGGGCGACGTTCGCGAGATCATGCGGCCGATCCCCGTGCCCGGCGAGAGCGTGCGCTGGGGCCTCTGCGACGGCATCCATCGCGACGACCACGAGCTCGTCCCGGCCTGACGGACGATGGCGATCGCCCTCGCAACCGTCACCTCGATCCTGGCGCTCCTGTTTGCGGTTGCCCTCGTCGACCAGTGGCGCGAGCGACGCCGGCCCTTCCAGCTGGTCTGGGCGGTCGGCATGGCGTTCTACGGCATCGCGGCCGGCCTCGAGGCGGTCGGTGAGTCGGCCGGCTGGAGCGACACGATCGTCCGCGGCTGGTTCGTCCTCGGCGTCGCGACGCCCGCCTGGCTCGGCCTCGGCACCGCGTTCCTCCTGAACCGGACGCGGTTCGGGTACACGTACGGCCTGCTCGTCGCGCTCGGGGCGCTACTGGCGTACGTCGTGCGAACCCGGTACCCGGAAGCGGGACCCCTTCCCGTCGTCGTGCTCTTCCTCGGTCTCGGGTTCGGGCTCGCGATCGCGATCGAGACGTACTTCCAGAACGAGCGCTGGCCGGCGATCGGCGCGATTGCCGTCGGCCTCGTGACCCTCGCGGAGTTCGCACTCACCGCGACATTGCCGCTCCGGGGCGTCCTCACAGGCGCCGAACAGACGCTCGGCTCGATCACGGAGGTCATGCCGCATGCGTCGCGGGTGCTCGCGCTGCCGCTGACGATCACCGGCGCACTGGCCCTCGTTCTCGGTGCGCTGTTCTCGCTCTACGTCTTCATGCCGAAGCGACGGGTCCTGGCGTACTCGCTCGATCCCGGCCAGCGGGGCGATGAGTTCCTCTTCAACCTGCTGATCGCGCCGGTCGCGATCGTCGTCAACCTCGTCGCCTCGCTCCCGGGCGCCGCGAGCGCGCTGCTCACCGGTCGGATCCACTCGCGGGTTCCGGCGACGTTCCTCATCGCGATCGGCGCGTTCGTCCCGACCGTCGCCGACAGCCTCCATGTCGCGCCGTCGCTCGGCCGGCTCATCGGCGTCGTGTTCCTGTTCGCCGGGTTCCTCGTGTCGATCGAGGCGTTCGGCGAGATCCGCATCCCGTTCACGTCGATCCGGCTCGCGACCGCGCGTCACGAGCGCGTCGCGGCCGACCGCTGAGCTCCGCCACTTCCGGCGACGGGGCTCGGCCCGCCCCCGTTTCCGGCTACCTGCTGGCGGCCGTCGCCGCGTCGCTCTTCGCGTGGCTCGCGCCGCTGTCCCGGTGGGCCTACGCCGACGGCCTCGACCCGGCGTCCTTCGTCGCGTGGCGTGCCGCTGTCGGGGCGGCGGTGCTCGCCGCCGTCGTCGTCGTGGCCGCCGGTCGGCGCGCGGCACCCGCCGGCCGGATCCCGCGACGCGAGCTCGTCGTCCTCGGCGTGGCCGGCGTCATGGGCCTCGTCCTCAACCTGTCGATCTTCGCGGCCTTCGCCCGCGTCACGGTCGCGATCGCCGTCCTGGGTTTCTACACGTACCCCGCGATGGTCGCGGTCATCGCCATCGCGCTCGGCCGCGAGCGGCCGTCGGGCGCCATCGTCGGCGCCCTGCTCCTCGCGCTCGGCGGCCTGGCGGTCGTCGTCCTCGGCGGGCTCGACGCGGGCGCCGTGTCGATCGATCCGGTCGGCGTCCTGCTCGCGCTCACCGCGGCGGCCGCCCAGACCGTGTTCGTGACGATCAGCCGCGACGGCTACCCGAGCGTCCGGGCCGACGTCGCGATGTCCGCGATCCTCGCCGTCAGCGCGATCGGGGCGGCGGCCGTCGCGGTCGCGGCCGCGGGCGGCCCCGGCATTTTCCTCCGCCCGCTCGACACGCCGGCGTTGCTCCCGGTCGTCGTCGCCGCGGGTGTGTTCGCGGCCGGCATCCCGTCCCTGATGTTCCTGGTGGCGATCCGCCGCATCGGCGGAACCAGAACCGGGATCCTCATGCTGCTCGAGCCCGTCGTCGCCCTCGGCCTGGCGGCGCTGCTGCTCGGGGAGGCGCTGCGGCCCGTGCAGCTCGTCGGGGCCGTCGCGATCCTCGGCGCGGCGCTGCTGCTCCAGCGATCCGCCGCGCCGGCCGACGAGGCGCCGCTCCAACCCGCACCCGGCGGACCGTGACCGAGCCGGTGCGACGGGCCTACGACGTCGCCGGTCCTGCCGGCGCCCCGGCGCTCGTCCTCGTCCACGGCACGCGCCTGACCCGAGCGGCCTGGAGCCCGCAGGTGGCCGCCCTCGCCGACCGCTTCCGGGTCATCGCCCCGGACCTCCCCGGCCACGGCGCGCTCGCCGACGTCCCGTTCACGCTCGAGGCCGCGGCCGACCAGCTCGCCCGCGTCATCGATGAGGCCGCCGGCGGCCGGGCGATCGTCGTCGGCCACTCGCTCGGCGGCTACGTCGCGATGGAGCTGGCCGCGCGTTCACCGGAGCGGGTCGCCGGCCTTGTCCTTGCGGGGGCGAGTCGCGAGCCGATCGGGATCTGGACGCTGCCATACCGGTGGCTCGCGCTGCTCCTCCGCATCGGCAATCGCCGCGGGTTCGATCGCGTCAACGCCTGGTTCTTCCGCTGGCGCTTCGGCCCGGCGGTCGCCGACGAGCTCGTGCGCGGCGGCTTCTGGCCGGCCGGCGGCGTCGCCGCGCTCCGCGCACTCATGGGCCGGCGCTTCATCCCGCGGCTTCGCGACTACCCGGGCCCGACGCTCATCCTCAACGGCGACCTCGAC
>DATBKB010000030.1:0-22738 GCA_036556145.1 Candidatus Limnocylindrales bacterium
GCGAGGTGCTCGTCGGTGTCGCGAGCCTCGGCGACCCATCGGCGGTCGGTCGTCTCGAACACCGCGTCGAGTCGATTCGATGACGTCTCGTCCGGGCCGAAGAGGCGGAACGTCGTGGGGTTGCGGCGGATGACGTCGCGCACGAACTCGCCGAGCACCCGGGTCGCCTCGCTCCGCGACGTCGCCGGCGTCTTGACCTCGACCGCGTAGTCCCGGAAGTCGGGCAGACGCAGGTTCTTCAGGAGCAGGCCGCCGTTCGCGTGGGGGTTCGCGCTCATCCGGCGGTTGCCCTCCGGCGCGAGCGCGACGACCTCGGGCCGCGGCTCGCCTGCCGGGCCGAAGAGCTCCTCGGGGCGGTACGAGCGCAGCCACGTCTCGAGCAAGGCGAGGTGCGACGCGTTGCCGCGGACGTCGGCCATCGGCACCTGGTGCGAGCGCCACGTGCCCTCGGTCGGCTTGCCGTCGACCTCCTTCGGCCCGGTCCAGCCCTTCGGCGTGCGGAGGATGATCATCGGCCAGCGCGGACGCTCGACCTCTCGACCGTCGCGCCTGCCCCCCGCGGACTTGATCTCCGTCACGCGGTCCATCACCCGATCGAACGTCGCCGCGAGCGATTGGTGGACGGCCTCCGGCTCGGAGCCCTCGACGATCAGGGGCTCGTAGCCGTAGCCCTCGAAGAGCGCGAGCAGCTCGCCGTCCGGGATCCGGTCGAGGACGGTCGGGTTGGCGATCTTGTATCCGTTGAGGTGGAGGATCGGGACGACCGTGCCGTCCGTTCGCGGGTTGAGGAACTTGTTCGAGTGCCAGCTCGCCGCGAGCGGCCCGGTCTCGGCCTCGCCGTCGCCGACGACGCAGAACACGACGAGATCCGGATTGTCGAATGCCGCGCCGTACGCGTGGACGAGCGCATATCCGAGCTCGCCGCCCTCGTGGATCGATCCGGGCGTCTCCGGCGTGACGTGGCTGCCGACGCCGCCGGGGAACGAGAACTGGCGGAACAGCCGGCGCATGCCGTCTTCGTCGCGGCTGAGGTCCGGGTCGACCTCACCGGACGTTCCCTCGAGCCACGCGTTGGCGACGGCCGCCGGCCCGCCGTGGCCGGGCCCGACGATCCAGATCGCGTCGATGTCGCGCTCGCGGATCAGCCGATTGACGTGGGCATAGACGAGGTTGAGGCCGGGCGTCGTGCCCCAGTGACCGAGGAGGCGCGGCTTGATGTGCTCCGGGCTGAGCTTCTCGCGCAGGAGCGGGTTGTCGAGCAGGTAGATCTGGCCGACCGAGAGGTAGTTCGCCGCGCGCCACCAGCGGTCGATCGCCTCGAGCGTCGCGGTCGGGTGAGCCGACCTGCGGCTCGTCCTGATCGTCGTCGACATGCCATCCTCCCGGATGAACCGGAAGCCTACGCCGGATCTCCGGCCGAGGCTCTCAGGCCACCCATGTCGTGTGCCGCGCGCGCCGGACGATCTCGGCGACGATGGCCGGCGCGACGGCGATGGCGACGATCGCCGTCATCTCGGTGGCCGACAGCGTCGTCGCCCGGAACGCCTCGGCCAGCGGCGGCACGTACGGGATCGCGAGCTGGATCGCGACGACGGCGAGGCAGGTCAGGGCAAGGAACCGGTTCGGGCCGAGGCTCGTGATCGGTGCGGTGAGGCTGCGGTTCGCGTATGCCCGCATGACCTGGCCGAGGACGAGGACGTTGAACGCCAGCCAGCGCGCGTGGTCCTCGCCGCCGTCGCGCAGCAGCACGAGCACGAGGGCCGCAACGGCCGTCACGCCGCCGGCGAGAGCGACCCTCGCGAGCAGCGGCCGGGTCAGGAGCGGGACGTGGCGCGGGCGCGGACGGCGGAGCATCGCGTCGGGCTCGATCGGTTCACGTTCGAACGCCACCGAGGCCGAGAGGTCGATGAACAGCTCGAGCCAGAGAATCTGGATGGGCAGCAGCGGCTGGCCGAACCCGACGAGCGTCGCGATGAGGATGTAGCCGAGCAGCGCGACGTGCGTCGACGTCAGGAACACGAGGCCCTTCTGAACGTTCGCGACGATCCGCCGCCCCTCGCGCAGGCCGTCCATGAGCGTCGCGAACGAGTCGTCGCCGAGGACGAGGTCGGCCGCTTCGCGGGCGACGGCGCTGCCGCTGCCCATCGCGACCCCGACGTCGGCGCGCTGGAGCGCCGGTGCGTCGTTCACGCCGTCGCCGGTGACCGCCACCGTCCGGTCGGATGTCCGCGCCGCCTCGACCAGGCGCAGCTTCTGCTCCGGCGTCACGCGAGCGACGACCGACAGCTCCGCCAGCGCCGAGCGGACCTCGCCGTCGGACATCGTCGCCAGCTCCGGCCCGGTCACGACCCGGCCAAGGGACAGCCCCGCGGCTCGCGCGATCGTCGCCGCGGTCGTTGGATGGTCGCCCGTCACGACGATCGTCTGGATGCCCGCCTCGGTCGCCGTTCGCAGCGCCTCGGCAACGCCGGGGCGAAGCGTGTCGGTGAACGCGAAGACGGCCCGTGGCTGCCAGGGCGCGCCGTCGCGCCGTCCGGCGAGCAGCAGCAGCCGGCGCCCCGCCCCGGCCGAGGCGTCGACGAGCTCCCGCCACGGCTGCGTCGCCGCTCCCGAGCCGGCCAGCTCGAGCACCGCTTCAGGCGCACCGAGCGCGAGCTCCTCGGTCGCGCCGTCGCGTCGGGCGACGGTCGATGCGTACGGGCGCAGATCGTCGGGCGGTCGCGAGGAGACGAGCTCGACGCGGTCGAGCCGCGGCGGACCCTCCTCGCCGAACGCCAGGGCGATGGCCCGGGTGAACGAGCCGCGCGGCACCGCGGTATCGGTGACCCAGGCATCGTCCTCGGCGCGGTAGGCCGTGGCGACGAGCGCGCGACGGGCGGCCGGGTCGACGATCTCGCCGCCGGGCGTGAGAACCGCGGCGAGGGCGAGCCGGTTCTCGGTGAGGGTCCCGGTCTTGTCGGTCACGATGAGGTCGATCGCGCCGAGCGTCTCCTGCGCGCTCAGTCGCCGGACGAGGACGCCCTTCTTCAGGAGCCGGTACGCGCCGAGGCCGAGGATGACGGCGAGGAGGACCGGCGGCTCCTCGGGGATCGCGGCGATCGCGGCCGCGACGCCGGCCAGCACGGCCTCGCCGGGCGTGGCGCCACGGAGGAAGCCGAGGCCCATCGTGATCGCGATGAGGCCGATCGCGACGACGAGCAGGATCCGGACGAGGCGGTCGAGCTCGCGTTGCAGGGGCGAGCGTCCTCGCTCGAGCTCGCCGAGCGTGCCGGCGATCCGGCCCAGCTCGGTCGCGGCGCCCGTCGCCACGACGACGCCCTCGCCGCGTCCCAGCACCACGGCCGTGCCGGCGAACGCGATCGAGTGGCGATCCGTGACGCTCGCTTCGGCCGGGTCTGGCTCGACCCGCCCCGGCTCCGGGAGAGACTCACCGGTCAGGACGCTGCGGTCGAGCGACAGCGCTTCGCAGCGGATCAGCCGCAGGTCCGCGGGCACGACGTCGCCGACCCGCAGCAGGACGATGTCGCCGGGCACGAGATCCCGGGCGAGCCGCTCGACCACCGCGCCATCGCGCCGGACGTGGGCGCGCGGTGCGGCCGCCTTGCGCAGCTCCTCGAGCGCGCGCTCGCCGCGGAACGTCGTGACGACGTCCGCGCCGACGATCGGGATGAGCCCGAGCAGGACGAGCAAGCCGTCGCGGACCTCGCCGAGGGCGACCGCGAGACCGCCCGCCACCGCGAGGAGGATGACGAACGGCTCCGTCGCCGCGTCGACGAAAGCGGCGAGGAGTGAGACCGGACGAGGGCGCTGCAGCTCGTTCGGTCCGCCATCCGCGAGGCGACGCGCCGCGTCGGCCGCGGTCAGGCCGGCGGACGCGTCGACGCCGAGTCGATCGAGGACGGCCGCCGCCGGGACCGCGTGCGCATCGACCATGGGACCGGTTTCGCCGCCGGGCTTCGAGATCGGACCGGCTATGCGGCGGCGCTCCGGCCGTCGAGGTGGATCGTCATCGCGACGCGCCCGCCGCCGAGCGTCCGGAACGTTGCCGCGAGACCCAGGCCGTCGATGAGACCATGCAGCGGAGGGTTGGGCTCGATCATCGTCGCGCTGAGCGTACCGATTCGCTCCGCCGCGGCCCAGTCGAGGCCGGCGGCGAGGAGCCGGTGGCCGATGCCGGCGTGGCGGAAGCCGTCGGCGACGACGATGCCGAGCTCGACCGCACCAGGCCCGGCCGCCCGCATCGCGAGGTGACCGACGATCGGCTCGTCGCCGGCTGCCTGCAGCAGCTCCGCGACGAAGCCCTCCGCGTGGCGATGATCGGGCCGGCACGACGCCTCGATGGCCTGGCGGGTCGGCGGCGTTTCGCGGCCGCCGAGGGCGGCCATCAGGCTCGGCCTCGACAGGTGCTCGTAGAAGCGGCCGAGGGCGCCGGCATCGGTTTCGCGGATGCGGCGAATGCGGACGACCGGCACCGGGGCGTGCCACGGGACGAGCGACGGCGACGCGCCCGCCGGGCCGGCCGTCTGGAGCGGCAGGTCGATCACGGCCGGACGGCCGGAAGTCGCTCGCCCTCCTCACGCCGGGTCGTCAGCGCCGTGCAACCGGCCCGGGCAAGGTGCCGCTGACGACTCGGGGCCTGGAGCGAGGCGATCAACCGGTCCTCGCGCTCGACGTGGGTCATCACGAGGCCGTGGAGCTCAAGCAGGAGCGCTTCGAGCTCGACGCCGGTCTCGCGAGTGGCCTCGGGGCCGGCGATCGGGATCAGCTCGCACAGCCGCGTCGCGAGGTCGCCGACCCGCTTCCGCTCGGCCGCGTCGGCCTCGGCCATCGAGGGCGTGGCGAGCATGCGCACGACCTCGGGATGGAAGACCGATCCCTCCCACGCGAGGTGCGGCTCGAGCTCGCGCCGCAGCCAGCCAATGACTGGATCGAGCACGTGGGCGACGTCGCGGCGTACCGGACCGCCGACCGCCTCGGCAAGCCGCGGCAGGCGATCGACACGGTGCCGCAGCTCGAGGTGCTCATGGATGAGATAGCCGAGCTCGGGCTCGAGCGGCCACATCGCCTCGGTCGTCATGGCCGACCCTCCAGTCCGTTCGTTGCGAGACGACCCTGCTCGAAGGATCGCCGCCGGGCACGCCGTGGGGGAGTGCCGGATCGCCCGCTGGGGGAGGCCGCTCGGCACCGCCGCGCCATCCGCCTGCCGATCGAGCCGGGACCTTCGGCACTGGTCGCGTCGGGGCTCCCGATCCGACCCTTTCCTCGATGAGTGTCATCGAGGCGTCGCCCGTCTATGTCGTCACGCCGCGCGCCGCGGCGCGGGTCCTCGCCGACTGGGGCTTCCTCGCCCGCCCGAACCTGCCCGAGCGTGCCGGGCCGGCGTTCCTGCTCGTCGCCGTCCGCGATCGCCCCACCCTCCGGCACTACGATCCCGAGTCAATCGAGTTCTGGACGAGCGTCGATGGCCGCGGCACGCCCCGGCTCATCGACCGCTTCACCCGGCTGCCAATGGACGAGCCGTTCGCGTGGGGTGAGATCGTCCTCACGGATCGGCTGCGGGTGCGGAACGAATACCTCGCGTTCGGTGGACGGCTGCGCGCGGAGCGAGTCGACGACGCGGCGGTCGCGGTGTTCGAGTCGACAGCCCCGATCCTCGCCCGGGGCGGGCATAGCCAGCGCTGGGACTCGGGCGCCGAGCAGGTCGCCGCCTTCTTCGGTCGGCTGCTCCTGGCGGTCGACGTCGTGCCGACGTTCGAGGCTCGGCTTGCCGCGGCACCCGCCGACACGATCTACGCCGCCTTCCTGCGCGATGCACAGCGGCGCTATGCGGCCAGCGACGAGCTCAGGCGGGCCGACCCGGAGCTGTCCGCGCTGTTCCGCACCGAGGCCCGCCGGATCGCCCGCGAGCGGCCACTGGCGTGGGCCGCCGGGGACGCCCTGCTCGAGGGCGCTCGACAGGACCTGCGGCCGGTCTGAACGGTCCGAATGGCACACCAGCCCATCCCGGTGGAGGCCGGACCATCGGCATGGACGCTGCGACTTCGGAGGTGCGCATGCTGCTGATCACGGAGGCCCCGCTCAAGCTCCGGGTGCGCTCGGAATACGCCCGCTGTCGCCTCACCGAGGCCGCATACGACGCGGCGCTCGACGCCCTCCATCCGGCCCTCCACGAGGTCACCAGCGCCGACGAGCGTTCCTGGCTGCGCGAAGCGCTGGCCGGGCCGCTGGCGCTGGCCGTCGAGGCCGCCCTCGACGTGCTCGTGACCGAGCTCGGACACATGGTCGACGACGCGCCGCCGGCGCTCCGCCGCAAGATCGAGCAGACGCCGCGCTGGCGGACTCCCGGCTGGGAGTGAGCCGATGACCGCGGACACCCGGTTCCTGCCCCGCGAGAGCCTCGGCCGTCTCGTCGCTGCGCTGAAGGCCGGCGGTCGCACGGTCCTCGGTCCGGTCGTTGCCGACGGGGCGCTCGGGCTCGGGCAGATCGACACCCCGGCCGATCTCGCCGCGGGCGTCGTCGTGGCCACCGCTCCGGGCCGGGTCCGCCTCGAGGCCGCCAGCGGGCAGCGGACATTCGCCCACCGCGCGGGGCCGTCGTGGAAGTCGGCGCTCTTCCCGCCGCGAGTCGATCGGCTCGTCGCGCGCCGCGACGGCGAGGACCGGTCCGGCGTCTCGATCGAACCCCTGGCGCCTGCTGTCGCGCCCGTCGCGCTCCTCGGTCTGCGGGCCTGCGACCAGGCGGCCATCGCCGTCCAGGATCGGGTCCTCGCCGAGGGCCCCGTCACCGACGCCGACTACGTCGCCCGGCGGGCGGCCGCCCTGCTCGTCGTCGTCGAGTGCACGGCCGCCGGCTCGACCTGCTTCTGCGGCTCGACCGGGACCGGTCCCGCGGCCGGGCCGGGTGCCGATGTCGTCCTCACCGAGCTCGAGGACGGGTTCGTCGTTCGGCCAGCCAGCCCGGCCGGTCGCGAGATCGTCGACGCGCTCGGCCTGGAGCCGGCGGACGATCAGCTCGTGGACCGGGCGCGGACGGCAGTCGAGGACGTTCGCCGCGTGACGTCCGGCCAGCTGCCCGCGGGCGACTTCGCCGCCCGCCTCGTTGCGAGCCCCGAGCATCCGCGCTGGGCAGCCGTCGCCGAGCGCTGCCTGTCGTGCACGAGCTGCACCCTCGTCTGCCCGACCTGCTTCTGCACCGGCGCCGTCCAGAAGACCGACCTCGACGGCCGTGTCTCGGTCGTCGAGCGCGAGTGGCAGAGCTGCTTCGGCGGCGACTATGCCCGCGTTGCCGGCTGGAACGTCCGCTCCGGCACCCGGGAGCGGTATCGGCAGTGGCTCACCCACAAGTTCGGGACCTGGCCGGAGCAGTTCGGCACGACCGGCTGCGTCGGCTGCGGGCGCTGCATCGCCTGGTGCCCGGTCGGCATCGACGTCCGCGAGGTGTTGGCGGGGATCGCCGGCGCCCCGGCGGGCGAGGCCCCCGTCGCACCGGCGGCCACGGCGCTGGCCGCGGCGCCGGCGCGCTGGCAGCCCGGTCCGGCCGGCGTGACGAGCGCGTGGGAGTCCTTCAGCCGCGCCGAGGTCGTCGAGCGGCGGAGCGAGACCGGCGACACGACGACCCTGACGCTCGCGGTCGACGACGAGGCCCTGTGGGCGACCCGGCCGGGCCAGTTCGTGATGGTCGGCCAGCCGGGCTTTCCGGCGCCGCCCATCAGCGTCTCCCGGATCCACGAGGGCCGCCTCGCACTGACCATCCGTGCCGCGGGCGCCGCGACGACCGCGCTCACCCGGCTGCCGGTCGGGGCGGAGGTCGGTCTCCGCGGGCCGCTCGGCCGGCCGTGGCCGGTCGACGACGCCGCCGGTCATGACGTCGTGATCGTGGGTGGCGGCATCGGGGTTGCGCCGCTGCGACCGGTCATCGACGCGATCCGTCGCGACCGCGGCCGGTTCGGCGACGTTCGCGTCGCCCTCGGCGCGCGCACGCCCGCGGATCGCCTGTTCGGCGACGAGGTCGACCGGCTCGGCCGGGAAACGGACTTCGATGTCCGCCAGACCGTCGACCGGGGCGACGCGACGTGGAATGGGGAGGTCGGCCTCGTCGTCCGCCTGCTCGCGCCCGACGAGCGGATCACGCCTGACGCCGTGGCGTTCCTCTGCGGGCCGGAGCGGATGATCCCGCCGGCCGCGGCCGCCCTCCAGCGAATGGGCCTTGCCCGCGAGCACATCTGGGTCAGCCTCGAACGGACGATGCAGTGCGGCGTCGGGCTGTGCGGTCACTGCCAGCTGGGGTCGCTCTTCGTCTGCCGCGACGGCCCGGTGTTCTCGCTCGCCGAGCTCGGCGATCGGCTCGAGCACGAGGGACTGTGATGGCCGCAATCGTCCTGCCACCGCCGCGCGTCGGCGTCGTGAAGTTCGCCTCCTGCGACGGCTGCCAGCTGACGCTGCTCGACCTCGAGAACGAGCTGCTGGAGGTTGCCGAGCGCTTCGAGATCGTCGAGTTCCCCGAGGCGACGTCGCGCCGCTCGGCCGGGCCGTTCGACGTGCTGTTCGTCGAAGGCTCCGTCTCGACGCAGGAGCAGCTCGAGGAGCTGCGCGCCCTGCGCAACCGGACGCGGCTGCTCGTCGCGATCGGCGCCTGCGCCACGGCCGGCGGCATCCAGGCGCTCCGCAACTACCTCGACCAGCCCCGCGTCGCGGCTGCCGTCTATCCGGAGCCGGCCTGGGCGGCGTCGCTGCCGACGGCGACCCCGCTGAGCGATCACGTCAAGGTCGACCTCGAGCTGCGCGGCTGCCCGATCGACCGCGGCCAGCTGCTCGAGCTGCTCACCGCGTTGCGCGTGGGCCGCCGGCCGCAGCTACCCGACGAGTCGGTCTGCGGCGCCTGCAAGCGGCGGGGTGTCGCGTGCGTCCTCGTGAGCCGCGACCTGCCGTGCCTCGGCCCGGTGACGGCGGCCGGCTGCGGGGCGATCTGCCCCGCGTTCGGGCGCGCCTGCTACGGCTGCTTCGGGCCGCTTCCGGGAGCCAACGTCGCGGCGCTGTCTCGCCAGTTCGTCGAGCGAGGCATGCCCGCGGACGACGCCGGACGGGCGTTCGCGCTGTTCACGTCGTGGGCCCAGCCGACGCGGACGACCGCCGCGGGATCGGTGCCGGTGACGACGCACCCCGATCGCGGGCAGGAGGTCGCCTGATGCATCGCACCGCGACGGCCACGATTCCGGCCGACGAGACGCTCTTCGAGGTTCGCGGCCTGACCCGGGTCGAGGGCGAGGGGTCGCTTCGCCTGCGCGTCCGCGACGGCGCGGTGACCGAGGCCCACCTCGAGATCTTCGAGGCGCCGCGCTACTTCGAGCGGCTCGTCGTCGGCCGGACCGGCGACGAGGTCCTCGACATCGTCGCCCGGATCTGCGGCATCTGCCCCGTGGCGTACCAGATGAGCGCGGTCCATGCGTTCGAGTCGTTGTTCGATGTGCGCGTCACGCCCGTCGTGCGCGCGGTCCGCCGGCTGATGTACTGCGCCGAGTGGATCGAGAGCCACGCGCTCCACGTCTACCTGCTCCACCTGCCGGACTTCCTGGGCTATCCGTCGGTCGTCGAGATGGCCGGCGATCACCGTCCCGCGGTCGTCCAGGGCCTCGAGCTCAAGCGCATCGGCAACGAGCTGCTCGCCGCGATCGGCGGACGGCCGATCCACCCGGTGACCGTCCGCGTCGGCGGCTTCTCGCGGCTGCCGAGCCGAACCGAGCTGGCCGCGTTGCGGCCGGGCCTCGAGCGGGCCGTCGAGCTGGCCGAGGCGACGGTCGACCTCGTCGCCGGGCTGACGCCGCCGGTGCTCGACCGGGCGATGCCGCTCGTCGCCCTGCGTCCCGAGGGCGAGTATCCGATGAACGAAGGGCGAATCGTCTCGAGCGAGGGGCTCGACATCGCGCCGTCCGAGTGGCGAACGGCATTCGCCGAGCGACAGGTCCCCTGGTCGAACGCCCTGCAGGCGCGAACCGCCGACGGCCGCGCGTACCTCCTCGGCCCGGCGGCCCGGATCGTGCTCGCCGGCGATCGCCTCGGACCGCGGGCGGCGGCGGCCCTCGAGCGCCTCGGCGGCGCCGGCCGCATCGCCCGCAACCCGCACTGGAGCATCGCCGCACGCGCGGTCGAGCTCGTCGAGGCCACGACCGAGGCGCTCCGGATCGTCGACGCGCTCGCCGAGTTCGGACCGGCCGCGTCGATGGTCCCGTGGCAGCCACGCGCGGGCGTCGCGGCGTGGTCCACGGAGGCCCCGCGCGGCTTGCTGTTCCACCGCTACGACATCGACGCCGCAGGCCGCGTCCGATCGGCCCAGATCGTCCCGCCGACGAGCCAGAACCAGGCCGCCATCGAGGCGGACCTGGAGGCCTTCGCGCCGTCGGTCCTCGACCTGCCGCACGAGGTCGCAACCGCGCGCTTCGAGCAGCTCATCCGGAGCTACGACCCGTGCATCAGCTGTGCGACGCACTTCCTCCGTCTCGACGTCGAGGAGGTCACGACATGACCGCTCTGCAGCCTCCGTCCATTCGCCTCCTCGTTTGCGGCAACGGCGACCGCGGCGATGACGGCGCCGCCCTGGCCGCGGTGGCCGGGCTGCTGCCGACGCTGCCCCGGACGGTGCTGGACCGCGTCGAGGTCCGGCGCTGCCCGCAGCTCGACGTCACCGATCTCGCCGACCTGCCCGATGGCGTCTCGGCCGTCGTCGTGGACACGGCGGTTGGCATCGCCCCCGGCCAGGTCGTCGTGCTGCCGCTCCGGCGGGTCGCCCGCAGCGGCGACGGCCCGGCGCCCTACTCGTCCCACGCGCTGCCGCCGCAGGCCGCGATCCGGCTCGCCGCCAACATCCGCGGCAAGCTGCCGCAGGGCTCGTTCGTCGGCGTGGGCGGCCGCTCGTTCGCCTTCGGCCGGCCGCTCTCGGCGCCGGTCCGCGCGGCGATGCCGCGGTTCCGCCGGGCGCTCGAGGCCGAGCTGGCCCGGCTGGCGGAGCGCTGACGATGTGCGCGGCGGTCGAAGCCATGGTCGTCGAGGTCGCCGGTGATGCCGCGGTCGTCGAGTGGGACGGCCGCCGCCGCCGGGCAACGACGCTGCTCCTCCCGGACGTCCGGGCAGGCGAGAGGGTGCTCGTCGCCTTCGGCTCGATCCTCGGCCGCGTCACGACCGGCGAACCGCACCGATCCACGACACGAGGAAGGACGTTCCGATGAACCTGCCCACCACGACCCGCGCCGGCCTCGGGCTGGCCGCCGCCACCGCCGCGATCTCCGGCGTCTCCGTCTTCGTCAACGGCCTCGCCGCCTCGGTGCTGCCGGATCCCGTCGCGGTCGCCGCCGTCCGCAACGGCCTCGTCGGTGTGGCCCTCGTGGCGCTCGCCGGCCTGCCGGCGCTGGCCGGCGAGTTCGCCGGCCTCGACCGCCGGCGGCGGCTCGGCCTCCTCGCGCTGGGGGTGATCGGCGGCGGGATCCCGTTCGTGCTGTTCTTCTCCGGCCTGGCCGCCGCGGGCGGCCCGGGCGCGGCCGTCATCCACAAGACGATGTTCCTGTGGGTCGCGTTGCTGGCCGTCCCGCTCCTGGGCGAGCGGGTCGGCCGCCTCCAGCTCGCCGCCCTCGCGCTGCTGGTGGTCGGGACCCTCCTCGCCGGTCCCGCGCCGGCGCTCTCGGCCGGCCCCGCGGCCGCGCTCATCCTCGGCGCGACGTGGCTGTGGGCCGTCGAAGTCGTCGTTGCCAAACGGCTCCTCGCCGGCGTCTCGGTCCGCCTCGCCGCGGCGGCGCGCATGACGGTCGGCGCGCTCGTCATCGCCGGCTGGCTCGCGGCGAACGGTCGCCTGGGCGCGGTCGCCGGGTTCGGCGCCGAGGGCTGGCTCTTCATCGCCGCGACGACCGTCCTCCTCTTCGGGTACGTCGTGACGTGGTATGCCGCCCTCCGGCGGGCGCCCGCGACGAACGTGTCGGCGATCCTCGTCGGCGGCGCGGTCGTCACGGCGACGCTCGGTGCCATCCGGACCGGTGCCGTCCCGGCGGGCTCGGTGGTCGCCGGCCTGTCGATCATCGCGGCCGGCGTCGTCGCGATCGGGCTCGGCTCATGGATCGGCGCGCGGCGGGCCGAAGGGCTCGCCCGGGAGCAGGCATGACCACCCGGCTCGCGGCTTCCGCGCCGGCAACCGCGCCCGCGCCGGCAACCGCGCCCGCGCCGGCAACGGCGCCCGGCGCGCCGGTGAGCGGCAGCGTGCGGTTCGCCCGGTTCGCCTACGCGCCAAACGAGCGCGGCCTGTGCGGGCCCGAGGCCGGCGGCGCGCTGTTCGAGGCGGGCCTCGGCCGGCTTCCCGGTCCGGAGCTGCGCGAGCTCGCGTCGGGGTTCGAGGCGGCGTGGCCGTGGCTGGGCCTGCTGGCCGAGTCGACCGGCCGGCCCGACCCGCTCGACGCGGCGCTGGTCGACGCCTACTGGATCGGGTCGCCGCTCGCCGGGGCCGTGCGACCCCGCCGACTCGACGAGCACCTCCGCCATGCGTTCGCCCCGCGACTTCGCCGGCCGACGGCGGCCAGCCGCAGGCTCGAGGGCCTGGCCGAAGACATGCCGGTCCACCACAGCAGCCACGTGCTGCGGGTCATGCCCCTCATCGGTCTGATCCGCTCCGGCCTGCGCCCGGACCTGCTGGAGCTGATGGGCCGCTGCCTCGTCCGCCCCGGCCGCGTCGTCGCGGTCGAGGAGGACGCCCTGACCGTGGAGGCGCGCGGCCTCGAAGAGCGGGCGGGGCGCCTCGCCCTCGGGCCGGTCCGGCTCGAGGAGGTTGCCTGGCGGATCGGTGGACGCAGCTTCGTCGAGGGGATCGAGCCGGGCGAGCTCGTCGCGATCCACTGGAACTGGGCGGCCGACCGGTTGACGCCCGGCGAGGCGCGGGCACTTGCGGCCGTCACCGGCCGCAACCTCGCCGCGGCGAGGACGTGACGGAGGGCCGGCGCATGGCGACCCAAACGATCCGGGCCTGCCTCGACGGCAACGAGGCGGCAGCGCGCGTCGCGTACGCGCTGAGCGAGGTCATCTCGATCTACCCGATCACGCCCGCGTCCGCGATGGCCGAGCACGCCGACGACTGGGCCGCGGCCGGCCGGCCCAACCTCTGGGGCTTCGTGCCCGAGGTCATCGAGATGCAATCGGAGGCCGGCGCCGCGGGGGCGATGCACGGCGCGCTCCAGAAGGGCGCGCTGGCGACGACGTTCACCGCGTCACAGGGCCTCCTGCTCATGATCCCGAACATGTTCAAGATCGCGGGCGAGCTGACGCCGGCGGTCATCCACGTCGCCGCGCGCTCGGTCGCGACGCACGCGCTCTCGATCTTCGGCGACCACAGCGACGTCATGCATGCCCGCTCGACGGGCTGGGCGATGCTGTCGTCCGGGTCGGTCCAGGAGGCGCACGACTTCGCGCTCGTCGCCCACGCGGCGACGCTCCGCGCCCGCGTCCCGGTCCTGCACTTCTTCGACGGCTTCCGGACGAGCCATGAAGTCAACAAGATCGGCGTCCTCGGCGACGACGACATCCGGGCGCTCGTCCGCGACGAGGACGTCCTGGCGTTTCGGGCCCGCGGCCTGACGCCGGACGCGCCGGTCATCCGGGGGACGGCGCAGAACCCCGACGTGTTCTTCCAGGCCCGCGAGGCGTCGAACCCGTTCTACCTCGCCCTGCCGGGCATCGTCGCCGGGGTCATGGACGAGCTCGCCGCGCGGACCGGGCGGCGCTATCACCTCGTCGACTACCGCGGCCATCCCGCCGCGGAGCGGGTCGTCATCGTCATGGGCTCGGCGGCCGGCGCGCTGGCCGAGACCGTCGACACGCTCGTCGCCGCGGGTGAGCGGGTCGGGATGGTCGCCATCCGGCTGTTCCAGCCGTTCCCCTCCGAGGCGCTCGTGGCCGCGCTGCCTGCGGAGACCCGGACGATCGCGGTGCTCGATCGAACGAAGGAGCCGGGCGCCGTCGGCGAGCCGCTGTATCTCGAAACCGTCGCGGCGATCAACGAGGCGATGGCCGGCGACCGTCCGCCGTTCGCGGCCATGCCCCGGATCGTCGGCGGCCGCTACGGTCTCGCGTCGAAGGAGACGACGCCGGCGATGCTCAAGGCCGTCTACGACGAGCTGGCGAGCGGCCAACCGAAGCCGCACTTCACCATCGGCATCTACGACGACGTCACGAAGCTGAGCCTGCCCGCCGCGAGCGAATTCCGGCCCCGCCGGCCGGCGACGGAGGTCCAGGCGCTCTTCTACGGCCTGGGAGCCGACGGCACGGTCGGCGCGAACAAGGCGTCGGTGAAGATCATCGGCGAGGGAACGGACCTCTTCGCCCAGGGCTACTTCGTGTACGACTCGAAGAAGTCGGGCTCGATGACCGTGTCGCACCTGCGGTTCGGACCGGAGCCGATCCGCTCGACGTACCTGGTCGACGAGGCGGACTTCGTCGCCTGCCACCAGTTCGGCTTCCTCGGCAAGGTCCGGATGCTCGAGCACGCGAAGCGCGGCGCGACGTTCCTGCTCAACGCGCCCTACGGCGCCGACGAGGTCTGGCAGCACCTCCCACGCGACGTCCAGGAGCTGCTCGTCGAGAAGGCGATCGAGCTCTGGGTCATCGACGCGACCGCGGTGGCCGCCGAGGTGGGCATGGGCAACCGGATCAACACGATCATGCAGCCCTGCTTCTTCCAGCTCGCGGGGGTCCTGCCCGCGGCCGACGCGATCGCGCGAATCAAGGACTTCGTTCGGACGACCTACGCGAAGCGCGGCGAGGCGATCGTCCAGCGCAACTTCGCGGCCATCGATCGCTCGCTCGAGCGACTCGTCCACGTTCCGCTCGGCCGGGTCGGCGAGGGCCTCCCGCCGACGGCACTCGCGATCCCGGACTCGGCGCCGGACTTCGTCAAGCGCGTGACCGCAGCGATGCTGGCCGGCGACGGCGACCTGCTGCCGGTCAGCGCCCTGCCGCCCGACGGGACGTTCCCGAGCGCGACCGCAAAGTACGAGAAGCGGGCAATCGCCCAGATGATCCCGGTCTGGGACCCGGCCATCTGCATCGATTGCGGCAAGTGCGCGATGGTCTGCCCGCACGCGACCATCCGCATGAAGGTCTTCCCGCCCGCCGCTGTCGCCGGCGCGCCCGACGGCTTCAAGACGAAGGAGTTCAAATCGCGCGAGCTGCCGGATCACCTGCTGACGATCCAGGTCGCACCGGACGACTGCACCGGCTGCGGCGTGTGCGTCGACGTCTGCCCGGCGAAGAGCAAGACCGACGTCAGCCACAAGGCGATCAACATGGAGCCGGTCGGCGAGCATCGCGACGCCGAACGCGGCCGCTGGCAGTACTTCGAGGCGATCCCGCCGCTCGAGCGCGGGCTCGTCCCGGTCGACACCGTCAAGGGCTCGCAGCTGCTCGACCCGCTGTTCGAGTTCTCCGGTGCGTGCAGCGGCTGCGGCGAGACGCCCTACCTCCGACTCGTCAGCCAGCTGTTCGGCGATCGGATCATCGTCGCCAATGCGACCGGCTGCTCCTCGATCTACGGGGCCAACCTGCCGACGACGCCGTGGACGGTCAACGGCCAGGGTCGCGGGCCGGCGTGGGCGAACTCGCTGTTCGAGGACAACGCCGAGTTCGGGCTGGGGATGCGCCTCGCGCTCGACGCGCAGGCCGCCCAGGCCAGGGCTCTGCTCGAGCGCCTCGCGCCCGACGTCGGCGAGACGCTCGTCCGCGAGATTCTCGACAGCGCCCAGGATTCGGCCGAGGAGGTCGAGCGCCAGCGCGACCGGATCGAGCGCCTGCGGACGGCGCTCGGCCGCGTCGCCGGCGAGCGGGCGGGCGACGCGCGGCACCTGCTCGCGCTCGCCGGCGACCTCGTCCGCCGGGGCATCTGGATCATCGGCGGAGACGGCTGGGCCTACGACATCGGCTTCGGCGGCCTCGACCAGGTGTTGGCCTCAGGACGCAACGTCAACATTCTCGTCCTCGACACCGAGGTGTACTCGAACACCGGCGGCCAGGCCTCGAAGTCGACGCCGCGCGGGGCCGTCGCCAAGTTCTCGGCGGCGGGCAAGGGCGCCGGCAAGAAGGACCTGGGTGCGATCGCCCGCGCTTACGGCAACGTCTTCGTCGCCCAGGTCTCGATGGGCGCGAACGACCAGCAGACGCTCCGGGCGCTGCTCGAGGCCGATGCCTGGCCGGGCCCCTCGCTCGTCATCGCCTACAGCACCTGCATCGCGCACGGCATCGACATGAGCCGCTCGATGACCCACCAGAAGGACGCAGTGCGCAGCGGCTACTGGCCGCTCTACCGCTTCCGGCCGAGCGAGGTCGACGAGGGCCAGCCGTTCAAGCTGGACTCGACGAAGCCGACGATTCCGGTCCGCGACTTCGTCGCGACCGAGACACGGTTCGCGATCCTCGAACGCACGAACCCGCAGCGGGCCGCCAAGCTGGCGGAGCTCCTGCAGGCCGACTCCGACGAGCGCTGGCGTTACTACGAGCAGCTCGCCGACATGCACCGGACGGTGCCCCATGCCCACGCCCCGGACCCGGAGGTCCAGCCGGAGGTCGAGAGCGATGCCGGATACCGCTACGAAGTCGAAGCCTGACGTGGGCGTCGATCTCCGGACGACCTACCTCGGCCTCGAGCTGCGATCGCCGCTCGTTGCCGGCGCCTCGCCGCTGAACCGCCACGCCGGCACGGCGCGCCGGCTCGAGGCGGCCGGCGCCGCGGCGATCGTCCTGCCCTCGCTCTTCGAGGAGGAGATCGTCGCCGAGGAGGTCGAGCTCGACCGAGCCCTCGAGCAGGGGACACATCACTTCGCGGAGGCGCTCGACTACTTCCCGTCGATGGAGACCATCGCCGGGGTGGGGGACCGCTACGTCGCCGACCTCGAGCGGGTGAAGCGGACGGTCGGCATCCCGGTCATCGCGAGCCTCAACGCCGCGTCGCCGGGGGGCTGGGTCCGGTACGCGACACGGCTCGCCGAGGCCGGCGCCGACGCGCTCGAGCTCAACCTCTACCACGTCGCCGCGGACCCGGCCACGACGGCCGACGACGTCGAGGCCCGCGACCTCGAGGTCGTCGACGCGATCTGCGCGGCGATCCGGATCCCGGTCGCGGTCAAGCTCAGCCCCTACTACTCGGCCTTTGCCGGCTTCGCCGCCCGGGTCGTCGAGCATGGCGCCGAGGGGCTCGTCCTCTTCAACCGCTTCTACCAGCCGGACCTCGACCTCGACACCTTCGACGTCGTGCCGCGCGTCGACCTGAGCGGCCCGCCCGAGGTCCGCCTGCCGCTGCGATGGATCGCGATCCTGCGGCCGCAGCTCGATCCCGTCGTGTCGATCGCCGCGACGAGCGGCATCCACGATGCCGCGGAGGTCGTCAAGGCGATCGCCGTGGGCGCCGATGTCGCGATGATGACCACGGCACTGCTCGAGCGCGGCCCGGAGCACGTCCGCAACGTGGAGTCCGACCTGCGGGCCTGGCTGACCGAGCGGGAGTACGCGTCAATTGCCGAGCTGCGGGGCAGCGCGACCCGGAAGACCGTCGCGGACCCATCGGCCTACGAGCGAGCGAACTACATGCGGACGCTGCGGTCGTGGGCGACGCCACCGCCGTTCGAGCCGGCGGCGCGGCACGGCCGGGCCGTGACGGCGACCCAGCAGCCCGGCGGGGCCAGGAACCGCTAGATCGGGCGTCCGGTCGACTCGAGCGGACGCGGTTCCGCCGCGCCGGCCGGGAGGACCGCATCCGCCGGCATTGCCTCGTCCCGCGCCTCGCGCCGGGCCCTGGCGACGAGCACCGGACAGGGGGCGTTGCGGACCACGTACTCCGAGACGCTGCCGATGATGAGTCGGCCCAGCTGTCCGCGGCCGTGGCTTCCGACGAGCACGAGATCGGCGCCCTCGGAGGCGGCGACCGCGACGATCGACTCCCCGGGCTCGCCGATCCAGACGAGGATGTCGACGGCCACGCCCGCGGTCTGGCCTCGCTCCACGAGGGCGCGGGCGGCCGCCTGGCGCCGCTCGCGGACCTGGTCGACGCGCTGCCCGGAGGGGCCGCCGGGCTGGCGAAGCTCGACCGGATCGATGACGCTCAGGACGACCAGCGAGGCGCGGGTGCGCGCGGCCAGCTCGAACGCCCAGTCGGTCGCGACGCTCGAGGCCGGCGAGAGGTCCGTGGCGAGCAGGATCCGCCCGATGGCCATCGTCAGGCCTGGACGACCAGCGCGGTGACCATCCCGAACATCCCGTCACGTCCCTCGACGTGCGGCAGGACGTGGCAGTGGAACGCCCAGGCGCCGGGGTTGTCGCAGGTGATGACCACGTCCCAGCGCTCGCCCGGGTTGACACCCAGGGTGTCGCACGTGAAGGCGGCGCCGCCGAGGGGGTAGCCGTCCCGGGCGACCACTCGCATCGGCGTCCCGTGGAGGTGCCAGGGATGCATCATCACGCCCTCGTTCATGAACCGGATGAGGACCTTCTCGCCGAGCTTGGCGACGATCGGCGACGTGGCGGGGAAGGCGCGCCCGTTGATCGTGAAGCCGCCCAGCGTGTCGTTGCTGATCCAGACGATGTCCTGGCTGACGCCGTAGAGGCGGTCCGGGCGCTGCGCGGGATCGGCGGGATCGACGAGGAAGGCGCCGAGCAGCCCCCGGCCGACCTGGTCGGTCGCGTTGTGATGGGAGTGGTACATGTGCGAGCCGGCCGGGCGGGCGACGAACTCGTAGGTGAACGAGTCGCCGGGCGCGATCGGGTCCTGGGTGACATGCGGAACGCCGTCCATGGCGTTCGGCAGCGACTGGCCGTGGAAATGGACTCCGGTCGTCTCGGGCAGGTTGTTCCGGAACGTCGCCCGGACCCGGTCGCCCTCGGTGACCCGCAGGATCGGTCCCGGCCAGGTCCCGTTGTAGCCCAGCGCGTCGAGCTCGGGCTTCGTCGCGTCGATCCGGTGCCGGATCGGATCGATCGTCATGTCGAAGACCTTGACCCCGCCCTCGTCGCGTGGCCGGAGGGGCTGGTTCACCGGGCCGAGGCTTGCGCCCTCGCCGCCCAGGAACCGCTCGACGACCGATTTGGCCATGGCATCGTGGTCTGGCTCGGCCGTGCCCGACGGCCCGGGCGAGTGCGAGGCGTGGGGCGGGGGCGACGAGGCCGCGGGAGCCGACGGGCGGGTTGGGGCGCTGGTCCCGGACGCGAAGCTCCAGGTCGGGCTGGCCGCCGGCGCGCAGGCGGCGACTCCCGCGACGACGAGGCCCGCGCCGGCCCCACGAAGGAACCGCCGCCTGGACAGGCCGCGGTCGGAGTCGTCCGGCAGCGGCCGGTCGGCAGCGGTGGTGGTTTCCATGCCCGGGAGTGTCCGGGAGCGCGGAGGATGCCCGATAGGGCCCTTCGGCCCCCCGGCGCGGGGCCGCGGGTCCCGGCCGCCGGGGCCGCCTGTCCCATCGGCGATCCGGCTTCCCCGGCCAGCCCGGCGGCGTTCCGGTTGGTAGCCTTGCCCCGTGGCCAAGGTGGCAGAGGATCGTGAGGCGCGCGCCCTCGAGGCGCTCAGCGAGGCCGTCCGCGCGATCGCGGGCGTGCTCGAGGTCGAAAGCGTCCTGCAGCTGATCGTCGACCGCGTCCGCGGCCTCGTCGGTGCCCGCTACGCGGCGCTCGGGATCGTCGACCGGAATCGGATCGAGCGATTCATCACGAGCGGCATCACCCCGGAGGAGCGGGCCCGGATCGGCCCGCCGCCCGAAGGCCACGGCCTGCTCGGCCTGATCATCACGGAGTCGCGGTCGATGCGAGTCGCCGACATCAGCGCCCACCCAGCCAGCCATGGCTTCCCGCCTCATCACCCGCCGATGCGGACGCTGCTGGGCGTGCCGGTCACCGTGAAGAGCGGGACGATCGGAAACCTCTACCTCACCGACAAGGAAGCCGGCGCCGAGTTCAGCGAGGAGGACCAGCACCTCGTCGAGCTGTTCGCGCTGCACGCCGGCATCGCCATCGAGAACGCGCGGCTCCACGGCGCGAGCCAGCGGCTCGCCGTCGTCGAGGAGCGCGATCGGATCGGGCGCGACCTCCACGACGGGATCATCCAGAGCATCTACGCGGTGTCGCTCTCGCTCGAGGACCTCCACGAGATCGCGGCCGAGGAGCCGGACGTGGCACGGGCCCGGATCGACGCCGCGATCGACGCCCTGCACGGGACCATTCGCGACCTTCGCACGTTCATCTTCGGGCTGCGCACCGAGCTGGTCGACCGGACCGATGTCGCCGGGCTCGTGGCGGCGCTCGTCGCGGCCGTCCGGGCGAATGCGGTCGCCGAGATCGACGTCGAGCTGGAAGCGCTGCCGACCGAGCCGCCGCCCCACGTCCGCGCCGAGATCGTCCAGATCGCGCGCGAGGCGCTGTCCAACGTCGTCCGGCACGCCCGCGCGTCGCGCGTCACCGTCGCGCTCCATGCCGAAGGCGAGCAGATCCTGCTGACGATCGCCGACAACGGCCGGGGTTTCGACCCCTCGGCCGGGGCCGCCGAGCAACACTACGGCCTCGCGAACATGCGCGACCGGGCGGTGGCGCTCGGAGGGACCTTCGCGGTGGAGACGGCGCCGGCCTCGGGGACCCGTATCATCGTGAGCGTCCCGACCGCCGGGTTCGCCGGCGATCGCACCTCGCCGGGGTTGACACAGTGACGAACTCGACGTCCGGGCGCTCCGCCGCGGCGCCCCTGCGGTTGCTCGTCGTCGACGACCATGAGGTCGTCCGGCAGGGCCTCGTCGCCCTCCTCGACCGGCGCGACGCGTTCCAGGTCGTGGCCGAGGCCGGCAGCGTCGCCGAATCCATCGACGCCGCGCGGCGGTTCAAGCCGGACGTCGTCGTCATGGACGTGCGCTTGCCCGACGGCTCGGGCATCGAGGCCTGCCGCGAGATCCGGGCCGAGCTGCCGGAGACCCGGGTCGTCATGCTCACCTCGTACCCCGACGAGGAGGCGGTCCTGTCGGCCATCGTCGCCGGGGCGAGCGGGTATCTCCTCAAGCAGATCCGGGCCCGCGATCTCGTCGCCGCCCTCGAGACCGTGGGGCGAGGCGAGTCCCTCCTGGATCCAGCCGTGACCGAGAAGGTCCTCGAGCGCGTGCGGCGAATTGCGACCGGCGGCGTCACCGACGAGCTGGCCCAGCTGACCGCCCAGGAGCAGCGGATCCTCATGCTCGTCGCCGAGGGCAAGACGAACAAGGAGATCGCCGGCGAGATCTTCCTGTCGGACAAGACCGTGAAGAACTACGTCAGCTCGATTCTCTCCAAGCTCAACCTCGAGCGGCGCGCCCAGGCGGCGGCCTTCGTCGCCAAGCACCGACCCGACCGACCGCTGTGATGGTCCGGCCGGCCGGCGGCTGACCGCGACCACCGGAACACATCGGATGCGCCTCGTCGGCCCCGCGGAGGCCGTCGCCGGGATCGAGTCCGGCCACCAGGTCTACGTCCAGGGCGCCGGTGCGACGCCCTCGGTGCTGCTCGACGCGCTCGTCGCCCGGGCTCGCGAGTCGGACCTCCGCGACGTCGGCGTCGTCCACCTGCACATCGAAGGACCGGGGCCGCACCTCGCCAGCGGCATGGCGGATCACATCCGCGCCCGCGCCCTCTTCGTCGGGCCCAACGCCCGGGCCGCCGTGAACCAGGGCCGGGCCGACTACGTCCCGGTCTTCCTCTCCGACGTCCCGCGGCTGTTCGACTCCGGGGCGCTCGGGCTCGACGCGGTCCTCCTCAACGCGACCCCGCCAGACGTCCACGGGTTCTGCTCGCTGGGGACGTCCGTCGAGGCCGTCCACGCGGCGATCCGGGCCGCGCGCACGGTGATCGTCCAGTTGAACCGGGCGATGCCGCGGACGCTCGGCGAGAGCTTCATCCATGTCGACGACATCGACCTCGCCGTCGAGGTCGATGTCCCGCCGTACGAGGCCGGCTGGGGTGAGATCGGGCCGGTCGAGCAGCGCATCGGCGACTACGTCGCGGAGCTCGTGCCCGACGGGGCGACGCTGCAGCTCGGTATCGGGGCCATCCCGGCGGCGACGGCCCTCGCCCTGCGCGGCAAGCGCGATCTCGGCATCCACACCGAGATGTTCACCGACTCCGTCGTCGATCTCGTCGAGGCGGGGGTGGTCACCGGCGCCCGCAAGGAGCGCAACCGGGGCAAGCTCGTCACGGCGATCGTCCTCGGGAGCCGGCGGGTATACGACTTCGTCCACGACAACCCGATGGTCGAGATGCGGCCGGTCGACTTCACCAACGACACCCACGTCATCCGCTCGTTCAGCCGAATGGTGGCGATCAACTCGGCGATCGAAGTCGACCTGACCGGCCAGGTGGTCGCGGACTCGATCGGCCGGCGAGTCTACTCGGGGGTCGGGGGGCAGCTCGACTTCATCCGCGGCGCGGCACTGGCGCCGGAAGGGCGGGCGATCATCGCCTTGCCGAGCACCGCGGGCGACGGGTCCATCTCACGGATCACCTCGATGCTGGCCGGCGGAGCGGGAGTGGTGACCACCCGTGCGCACGTACGGACCGTGGTCACGGAATGGGGCATCGCCGAGCTGTTCGGTCGGAGCATCCGCGAGCGAGCGGCGGCGCTCATCGCCATCGCGCACCCCACTCATCGGGATCGGCTCGACTCGGAAGCGCGCCGCCTGCATCTGATCTGAGGGTCCTCTTCAGGACCAACGGGACCCGTCCGTGGGTC
>DATBKB010000031.1:0-13982 GCA_036556145.1 Candidatus Limnocylindrales bacterium
GCCTTCCTTCGCGGGATGGTCCGGCGGATCGCGGCGATCCTCATCGAGGTCGGCCGCGGCGAACTGAACGAGGCGGACGTCGCAGCGGCTCTCGCCGCTCGGCGCCCGGCACGGAACGGGGCCGCCGCCCCGGCCCGGGGCCTGTGCCTCCGGCGGGTCGTCCTCGGGCGGCCGCTTGGAGAGCGAAACGGACGACGCGAGGAACACGGAGAACGCGAGGAACGATGAACGCCAAGACCTGGACGCTCCGCGAGGGCGAGATCGAGCGAAGCTGGTACGTCGTCGATGCGACGGACCAGACGCTCGGGCGCCTCGCGACGCGGATCGCGCGCGTCCTCGAAGGCAAGCACAAGCCGACCTGGACGCCGAACCTCGATTCGGGCGACCACGTCATCGTCCTCAACGCCGCCCGCATCCGCGTCTCGAGCGACAAGCTCGAGTCGAAGGCGTACGTCCGCCACAGCGGCTACCCCCAGGGCCTCAAGGAGGAGAAGCTCGGCGACCTGCTCGCGCGCCGGCCCGAAGAGGTCGTTCGCCGCGCGGTCAAGGGCATGCTCCCGAAGACGAAGCTCGCCTCGCAGCAGCTCCGCAAGCTCAAGGTCTATTCCGGCGCCGACCATCCCCATCAGGCCCAGCGGCCTGAGCCGCTCGCCTGAGGAGGGCCAGCCGATGACGACACCTGCCTTCCATTCCGGCACGGGACGCCGCAAGACGGCGGTCGCCCGCATCCGCCTCCTGCCCGGCGAGGGCGAGATCGTCGTCAACGGGCGGTCGCTCGAGGAGCACTTCGGCAACGCCGTCAACGACGCCGACGTCCGGATGCCGTTCCGCGTCACCGGCACCGAGGGCCGGTTCAACACGATGATCAAGGTCGAGGGCGGCGGAGTCACCGGCCAGGCCGGCGCGATCCGCCACGGCATCGCCCGCGCGCTGCTCGAGCTGGACCCCGACACGTATCGCGTGCCGCTTCGCCAGGCCGGCCTCCTGACGCGCGATCCGCGCATGAAGGAGCGCAAGAAGTACGGGCTGAAGCGCGCTCGCAAAGCGCCCCAGTACACGAAGCGCTAGCGCGAGCTTCCGTCCGGACCTCCATGGCGGAGTCGGCCGCTGCGGGCTCGCATGCCCGGCGGGAGTCCCGGTAGAGTGGCCGCATGAACGCGGTGGCGCAGCCGTCCGTGTCGCTGCTCGGGCGAGATCTGCTGAGCGCCGCCGATCTCGACGCGCTCGAGGTGCGGGCGCTGTTCGATCGGGCCGCCTCGCTCAAGGCCGAGTTCCGCGAGACCCGGCGTCACGCGGACCCGCCGCTCGCGGGCCGAACGCTGGCGATGCTCTTCCAGCGGCCGAGCCTGCGGACGAAGGTCACCTTCGAGGCGGGGATGACGCATCTCGGCGGACATGCGGTGTACCTGACCCACGACGTTGTGCTCGGGGCGCGTGAAGCGGTTCGCGACGTCGCCCGCAACCTCGACCGGTTCGTCGACGCGATCGTCGCCCGGACGGGACCGCACGAGGTCGTCGTCGAGCTTGCCTCGCAGGCGACGATCCCGGTGATCAACGGCCTGACCCTGCGCGAGCACCCGTGCCAGGCCCTGGCCGACGTCTTCACGCTCGAGGAGCGGTTCGGGCAGACGCATGGGCTCGTCCTCGCATTCGTCGGCGACGGCAACAACGTCTACCACTCGCTCGCGCTGCTCGGTGCCGCGCTCGGGCTCGAGGTCCGGCTGGCGCATCCGCCCGGCTATGCGCCGAACGATCGGATCGTCGCCCGGGCGCGCCAGCTCGCAGAGCGATCCGGTGGCCAAATCGTCTTCGCAACGGAGCCGGCCGAGGTCGTGCGTGGCGCAAACGTCGTGTACACCGACGCCTGGACGTCGATGGGCCAGGAGGCCGAGACCGAGGAGCGCCGCGATGCGTTCGCGCGCTACCAGGTGAACGCGTCGCTCATGGCCGAGGCCGGGCGGGACGCGGTCGTCATGCACTGCCTGCCCGCGCACCGCGGCGAAGAGATCACGTCCGACGTCATGGACGGGCCGCAGAGCATCATCCTCGACCAGTCGGAGAACCGGCTCCACCTCCAGAAGGCGCTGCTCGCGGAGATCATCGGCGGGCCCGCCGGCGGATCCGAGGCTCGACCGGGGGCTCGATCGTGACCGACGCGCTGTACGAGCGTTACAAGGAGGCGCTCCGCCGCGGCCACGTCGCGACGCTACGCGAGCGGCTGGACGCCGCGCTCGTCGCGTACGGCGAGGCGGCGGAGCTCGCCCCGGAACGAGCCCTGCCCCACATCAGCCTGGCCGGCATCCTCCTCCGGCTCCGGCGGCCCGAGGAGGCTCTCGCGGCCTACGGCAACGCGCTCGAGCGGGCGCCTCGCGACGAGGCCGCCCAGACCGGCCGGGCCGAGGCGCTCGCCGTTCTCGGCCGGCGGACCGAGGCGGCCGACGCGCTCGACAGGCTGGCCGACCAGCTCGAGGCCGACGGAAAGCTCGCCGAGGCGGCGGCCACGGTCCGGCGCGCCCTGGAGCTCGCCGAGTCGCGGACCCGTCGGAAGCACGCCGAAACGCTCGCTGCCCGGATCGAAGGTCGCGCGTGGAGCAGTGCCCCGGCCACGCCCGAGGCCCCGCCGAAAGCGCCGTCGCCGGCGGGAGGGCCGTCGCGGCCGTCGCAGCCGGCGGCCAGCCCGTCGACCGCCAAGGCACCCTCACCGTCGACGGTGGCCTCGCCGGCATCCGCAGCGCCCGTCACAGCGCCCGTCACTCCGCCCGTCGCTCCGCCCGCTGCGGCTCCGGCGCCTCCCGCCCCCCGGCTCAGCGGCGCGACGCTCGCGGCGCAGGCCGAGGCGAGTCTCGACGCCGGCGACACGACGACCGCCCGGAATCGACTCCTCGAGGCCGCGGCGGCACACCGGGCCGCCGGCGCGATCGACGCGGCCCTCGACGCGTGCTACCTCGCCCTCGGCCTCGTCCCGGCCGACCCGGAGCTCCACCTCACGCTGGCCGAGCTCTACCTCGACCGTGGCTGGCGAGGCCCGGCCGCGGACAAGATCCTCCTGCTCGGCCGGCTGATCGACTTCCAGCGCGACGGGACGATCCGCGAGCGGGTCTGCCGCATCGTGGCCGAGCGGTTCAGCGACGACCCCCGACTCACGGAGCTGTGCGCCTGAGGAGCCTCGGCCGGCTCATTCCGCCGCGGAAATGACCCCGTTCGGCCGGTTCCGGTGGCCCATTCGGGCCGGTCGGTTCGAACGGGGCCCGATGCTACACTCGATCGACGATGCCGCAGCTCCTTGCGTCGATTCTCGATCAGTTGACGCCCACGGCGCTGGTCGACATCGGCATCGTCGCCCTCCTCATCTACTGGCTCTTCAGCCTCATCCGGGGCACGCGCGCCGTCCGGCTCGTCATCGGCGTGACCGTCCTCTTCGCGGTCTACGCGATCGCCCAGGCGCTGAACCTCCGACTGCTCACCCAGATCCTCCAGGCCGGCGCGGTCGTCGGCTTGTTCGCCCTCGTGGTGGTGTTCCAACCGGAGCTGCGGCGGGCTCTCGAGCGGATCGGCCGGGTCGGATCGTTCGCCTGGCTCTTCTCGCCGGCCGAGCAACGGGCCGTCGAGCACGTCGCTGACGAGATCGCCCGCTCGGCCGCGCTGCTGTCCCGCGACGGTCACGGCGCACTCATCGTCATCGAGCGGGAGACCGGCCTCGAGGAGATCGCCGAGAGCGGCGTCATGATCCACGCCGACGTCTCGGCGGAGCTGCTGCTGACGATCTTCTCGCCCCGTGCGCCGCTCCACGACGGGGCCGTGATCGTCCGTGGCGAGAAGATCGTGGCCGCGGGCGCGCTCCTCCCGCTCGCCGAGACGACCGTCCACACCGAGCGATTCGGGACCCGCCATCGGGCCGCCCTCGGCATCACGGAGCAGACCGACGCGATCGTCGTCGTCGTCTCCGAGGAGAACGCCCAGGTCAGCCTCGTCGAGCGAGCCCGCATCGTCCGAAACCTCAATGAGGCGCAGCTGGCGCGGGCGATCAAGACGCTCCTCGGCGCGCCGAACGAGCGGCGAATCCTCGGCTGGCGGCCGGCCGCCGCGCCTCGCGCGCTGCGGCCCGGCGGTCGCGCGCCCCGCCTGTCCGAGCTCGGCCGCTTCGTCAGCCGCAACGGGCGGCGGCGTGGCGAGTCGAAGACCGAACGCGCCCCGGCCGAGGACGACCGCGCCGCCCCCGCCCGGGTGCAGCGGTGACCCGAGCCCTCGCGTTCCTCGTCCACAACTGGCCGCTGAAGTTCGCGGCGGTCTGCCTGGCGGCGCTCCTCTACGCGGTGCTCGTGCTGACGCAGAACACGCAGGCGCGAAGCGATCTCCGGATCCCGATCCGTGGCACGAACCTGCCGGATGACGTCATCCTCCTCTCGAACCTCGGCGAGGTGACCGAGGTGCGGTTCTTCGTCCCGAGCGACAGCGGCATCCGCGTCGACAGCTCGAGCTTCGAGGCAACCGTCGATCTCTCGCGCGCCGACCCGAACGCGGGGTCGAGCTTCGTGCCCGTCGAGGTCCACGCGATCGACGACCGCATCCGGGTCCTCGGCTTCCGGCCGCAGACGATCAACGTCCGCGTCGAGCGGCTCATCGCGCGCGACGGGATCCGGGTCGTCGTGAGGCGCCTCGACGACCCGATCGGGCTCGACATCCGCGAGCCGCAGATCGACCCGAGCACCGTGACGATCCGCGGCCCGGCCTCACAGGTTCGGCGTGTCGATCGGGTCGAGGCGGTGATCCAGCTGGACCCGTCCGGCCTCGACTTCGACCGCGACGTCACGCTCATCCCGGTCGACGTCATCGGCGAGCCAATCGCGAACGTCGACGTCGACCCGCCGAACGCCCACATCAACGTCGCCGTGTTCTCGAATGCCCAGACGCGATCGATTCCGGTCGTGCCGACGATCACGGGCATGCCCGCGCCCGGTTTCGACATCGACACCGTCACCGTCTCGCCGCTCGTGGCGCCCGTCGAGGGCGACGAGGACGCGCTGGTCGCGCTCGGGCGCCTCGACACCCAGCCGATCTCCCTCACCGGCGCCACCTCGACGGTCGACCGCACCGTCAGCCTCGCGCTGCCGCCGGGCGTTCGGGCGGTCGGACCAACGGAGGTCCGCGTCATCGTGACGCTGAAGCCGGTGACCGCCACCCGCGTGTACACCGCCGGCGTCGTGCTGACCGGCGCGAGGTCGGACCGCACGTACGACCTGTCGGTCGACCGCGTTCTCGTGACCCTCGGCGGCTCCGTCGCCGACCTGGACCGCCTCGAGGGACGGACCTTCGCCGTCCGCGCGGAGGTCGCCGGCCTCGAGCCGGGCAGCCACATCGTGAAGCTCGTCGTCACGCCGCCGGCCGGCCTCGCGCTCCTCGCCGCGAGCCCGGACTCGGTCACCGTGACGGTGGGCGTCCCCGCCACAAGCCCGGCCGCCTCGTCCGTCTCGCCCTAGAGAACCGAATCTCCCTGGAGGTCAGCCTTGCCGCGTCTCTTCGGCACGGACGGGATCCGTGGCGTCGCGAACGTCGACCTCAAGCCGACGACCGCGTACGCCCTCGGGCGGGCGACCGCGAAGCGGCTCGCCGGCAAGGGCGGCTCGCTCGTCGTCGGCCAGGACACCCGGCGATCCGGGGACATGTTCGTCGCGGCGATCGCCGCCGGCGCGACGAGCCTCGGCAGCGACGTGCACACGGTCGGCGTCGTCCCCACACCGGGCCTCGCGTTCGTCACCGGTGACGGCGGCTTCGCGGCGGGGATCATGGTGTCGGCCTCCCACAATCCCGCCGACGACAACGGCCTGAAGGTCCTCGACTCGGCCGGCCTGAAGCTCGATGACGCGGTCGAGGACGAGCTCGAGCAGCTGATCTGGCGGACCGAGGAGCTGGGCGGCGTCGGCAACGCCGAGCTCGGCCGGGTCCACGACGCCTCGGCGTTGATCGATCGCTACCGCGCGCACCGGCTCGGCCTCGCCCGTGACATCGCGGCGAGCGGCGTCCGGATCGTCCTCGACTGCGCGAACGGCTCCGGAGGAGCCGTGGCGCCCGAGATCCTTGGTGCGACCGGTGCGACCGTCGAGGTCATCCACAACGAGCCCGATGGCGTGAACATCAATGTCGAGTCCGGCGCGACGGCGCCGCGATCGCTCCAGGACAAGGTCGCGGCGTCAGGCGCGGATGTCGGCTTCGCGCTCGACGGCGACGCCGACCGGCTCATCGCGGTCGACGCGGCGGGCAAGGTCGTCGACGGCGACCAGGTCCTCGGCGTTCTCGCCCTCGACCGGCTGGAGCGGTCGAGGCTCCCGCACGGGGCACTCGTCGTCTCGGTCCTCTCGAACGGCGGCCTGCAGTCGGTCGTCGAGGCCGCCGGCGGGCAGGTCATCCGGACGCCGGTCGGCGACAAGTACATCCTCGAGGGCATGGTCGTCTCGGGGGCCGGTCTCGGCGGCGAGAAGAGCGGCCACGTCATCGTCCGGGAGCACACGACCTCGGGCGACGGCATCGTCACGGCCCTCGAGATCCTGGGCGTCATGTCCCGGCGGGGGACGAGCCTGGCCGAACTCGCGGCCCGGATCCCGATGCTTCCGCAGCAGCAACGGGCGGTCAAGGCCCGTCACAAGGACCAGTGGGAAGGCGACCCGGCCCTCCAGCGGGCCATCCGGGACGCCCAGGCCCGCCTCGGCAGCGCCGGCCGGGTGCTCGTTCGGCCGTCCGGCACGGAGCCCGCCCTGCGGGTGATGGTCGAGGGGCCCGACGCAGGGCTCGTCGCGGAGCTGGCCGACTCGATCGCGGCCCTCGCGGGGGAGCGACTAAACTGACTCGTCGTCGCGCGGCGGGCCCGGCGACGCCCAGGAGAACGACTCGGACATGTGTGGAATCGTCGGCTACACGGGCCCGCGCGAGGCGGGGCCGATCCTCATCGAGGGCCTGAAGCGCCTCGAGTACCGCGGCTACGACTCGGCCGGGATCGCCCTCGTCGACGAGGATGGCTCGCTGTTCGTCGAGAAGAAGGCCGGCAAGCTCGCGAACCTCCAGACCGCGATCGCCGACCGCACGCCGCACGCCGCGATCGGCCTCGCCCACACGCGGTGGGCCACTCACGGCCGGCCGAACGACCTCAACGCCCATCCGCACCAGGACTGCACCGGCGACATCACCGTCATCCACAACGGGATCATCGAGAACTTCCGCGAGCTGCGCGACGGCCTCGAGGCTCGCGGCCACAAGCTGACCTCGGAGACCGACACCGAGGCGATCGCGCATCTCGTCGAGGAGGCCTACCAGGGCGATCTCGCCGACGCGGTGCGGGCCGCGCTGCGCCAGCTCGAGGGCGCCTACGCGCTCGTCGTCATGCACCGTCGCGAGATCAGCCGGCTGGTCGGCGCGCGGCAGGACGTGCCGCTGATCGTGGGCCTCAACGGCGAGGAGAGCTTCATCGCGTCCGACGTGTCGGCCATCCTCGCCCACACCAATCGCGTGATCTTCCTCGAGGAGGGCGACGTCGCGGACGTCCGGCCGACCGGCGTGGAGATCACCGACATCCACGGCGCGCGTCGCGACCGCGAGGAAACGACGATCACCTGGACGCCGGAGGCCGCCGAGAAGGGCGGCTACGAGCACTTCATGCTCAAGGAGATCCACGAGCAGCCCGAGTCGCTCCGCCAGTCGATCGCCGGACGCGTGACGCGCAACGACCGGATCTGGCTCGAGGAGCTCGAAGGCTTCGACGAGACGCTGCGGGGCATCGAGCGCGTCGAGCTCGTCGCGTGCGGCACGGCGTTCTATGCCTCGCTCGTCGGCGCGGCCGCACTCCAGGACTGGATCGGGATCCCCGCGAGGGCGACGGTCGGCTCGGAGTTCCGGTACAGCCCGCCGCCGCTCGACGCGAGGACGCTCGTCATCGCGGTGACGCAGTCCGGCGAGACCGCCGACACGATCGCCCCCACCCGGCTCGCTCGTGAGAGCGGCTGTCCGGTCGTCGCGGTGACGAACACCGTCGGCTCCGCGATCACCCGGGAGGCCGATCGCGTGCTGTTCCTCCAGGCCGGGCCGGAGATCGCGGTCGCGGCCTCGAAGACGTTCGTCGCCCAGGTCACGACGCTCGTCATCCTCGCCGCCGCGATCGCGAAGGTCCGCGGCCGGCTCGGCGCGGAGCAGGAGATCGAGCTCGGTGCCGCGCTCCACGCACTCCCGGACGCGGCCTCGCGAACGCTGCGGAACGCCGAGCGCGCGTCCGAGCTCGCCCGTCGGTACGTCAACTCGCGCGGCTTCATGTTCGTCGGTCGTGGCTACACGTACCCGGCAGCCCTCGAGGGGGCGCTCAAGCTCAAGGAGGTGAGCTACGTCCACGCCGAGGGCTATGCGGCCGGCGAGCTGAAGCACGGGCCGATCTCGCTTCTCGACGCGGAGTGCCCGCTCGTCGCGGTCGCGACCCGCTCGTCGGTCTACGACAAGCTCATCAGCAACGTCATGGAGGGTCGCGCGCGGGACGCCCGGGTCATCGCGGTCGCAACGGAGGGCGACCCGCAGATCGAGCGGTTCGCCGACGACGTCTGCTGGGTGCCCGACACGCACGAGGCGCTGAGCCCGGTGCTCGCGATCATCCCGCTCCAGCTGTTCGCGTACCACGTCGCCGTGGCTCGTGGCACGGACGTCGACCAGCCACGCAACCTCGCCAAGTCGGTCACGGTGGAGTAGGGAGGCGATGGCCCGGCCGGAGGCGAAGGAGATCGAGGCCCCGCCGGGGTTGCTCCCGGCGGGCACCGAAGAGCTCGGGATCGACATCATCAAGGTCGAGCGCATTCGTCAGACGCTCGAACGGTTCGGATCGCGCTTTTCGCGCCGCGTGCTGACGCCGTCCGAGCAGCGGTACGTCCGCGATCGGCCGGAGACGCTCGCCGGACGGTGGGCCGCGAAGGAGGCGGTGTCGAAGGTTCTGGGGCTCGGCGTCCGCGGCATCGGCTGGCGCGACATCGAGATCGAGCGCCTGCCGACCGGCCAGCCTGCCGTCCGCCTTCATGGTCGGGCCGCGCGGCGCGCCGACCAGCTCGGGATGGCGCGAGTCGCGCTCTCGATCAGCCACGAGGCCGACTACGCCGTCGCGATCGCGTTCGGGATCCGTTGGGCCGGCGGCCGCTTCCTCTTCCCGCCGGACATCGACGAGCGCCTCGACGATCGAGAGCGCCGGATCCTCGCCCGGATGGAGCGGCTGCGGGCGATGCACGACGCATCCCTCGCGGAGCCGCGCGACGGGACGGAGTCCGGCGATGACTGACCGGCCGGTGGGCTTCGGCCGCGAGAGCCGGTCGGGCGGCGGTTCCGCGACGCTCGCTCCGGGCGTGATCGAGCTCGACGACGAGCTCGTCGCCGGGCTCCTGCCGGAGCGACCGAAGCGCGGCCACAAGGGGACGTTCGGCAAGGTCCTTGTCGTCGCGGGCTCACTCGACTACGCGGGGGCGGCGCTGCTCGTGTGCCGCGGCGCGGGAAGGGCTGGAGCGGGCCTCGTCACGCTCGCGGTCCCGGAGTCGCTGCAGCCGCTCTTCGCGGCAAAGGTCGTCGAGGCGACGACGATGGCGCTGCCGGAGGACGACGTCGAGGAGGTCGAGCCCGAGGAGGCCCTCGCCCGGATCCTCGACCACGAGCACGACGCGATGGTCCTCGGGCCGGGTCTCCGTCCCGGCCTCGCGACGACCGAGCTCGTCCGCCACATCCTCGAGGTCCCCGAGGAGCCGACGCCGGCCCCGATCGTCCTCGACGCCGAGGCGCTCCGCTCGCTCGCGACGCTCGACAACTGGTGGGAGGGCATCCATCGGAGCGCCGTGCTGACGCCGCACTCCGGCGAGTTCGGGCGACTTCGCGCCGGCAGCGGCATCGACCCCGGCGCGGACGGCGACCTCGTCGCCGACGATGCCGCCCGCGCCAACGCCGCGCGGAGCGCCGCCGAGAGCTGGCACCAGGTCGTCGTCCTCAAGGGTGCACGGACGGTCATCGCCGGACCCGATGGATCGGTCTCGGTTGCGCCCTTCGAGAACCCGGCCCTGGCGACCGGCGGAACCGGTGACGTCCTCGCCGGCGCGATCGGCAGCCTCCTCGCGCAGGGCCTGCCGGGCTTCGACGCCGCTCGCGTCGGCGTGTATCTCCACGGGCTCGCCGGCGAGGCGATCCGGGAGCGGCTCGGCGATGCCGGGCTCCTCGCTTCGGACCTGCCCGAGCCGCTGGCGGTCGCTCGCCGCCGTCTCGCGGGGATCGCCGAACGACGGCGCGCCGGCAAGCGGCTCGGATTCGGCTCGCGTTCGGGCGACGGCGACGGCCGGCCCGGATCGGGCGGCGACGAGGCGCGCGCCTGAGCGCGACGAGCGGCCCGACGCGAACGCCGATCGAGGATCGACTTCGCGCCGCGGGATTGCCCGGCCTGCCGCGCACGGCGTGGCTCGAGATCGACCTCGACGCCCTGGCCGCGAACCTCACGGTGCTGCGCCACCTCGCCGGTGGGGGCGTTCGCGTCGAGCCCGTCGTGAAAGCCGACGCGTACGGTCACGGCGCGGTGCCGGTCGCCCGGACGCTCGAGGGTGCGGGCGCCGACGGGCTCGCCGTCGCGTCGTTCGACGAGGCGATCGTCCTGCGGCGAGGCGGCGTTCGCGTCCGGATCCTCGTGTTGTTCCCGGTCCCTCCGGAGCACGCGGCGCGCGCCGCCCGCGAGGGAATTGCCCTGACCGCGGGCGATCCGGTCCTCCTCGACCGGCTGCTCGGCGCATTCGCCGCGGCACGCGAGGCCGGCGAATCGGGCGGCCGGTCGCTCCATCTCGAGGTCGAGGTCGAGACGGGACTCGGACGCGGCGGGTTCGCGATGCCCGGGCTGCTCGACGCGGTTCGCCGCATCCGGGCCGAGGCCGGCGTGACCCTGGACGGCGTGTGGTCGCATCTCACGGCACCGGATGACGACGCCCGGACGCGGGCGCAGCGACGGGTCTTCGACGCGGCGTTGTCGAGGCTCGCGGACGCCGGGTCGGCCGCACGCCGCAGTCACCTCGCCGCGAGCGGGGGGATTCTGGCCGGGCTCACGACGTACGAGGCCGTCAGGCCCGGTCTCGCGACGTATGGCCTCGTGCCCGACGAGATGGCGCACGGACCCGCAGCCCACGGCGAGGCCGGGCGGCTCCGGCCGGCCCTGTCGCTCCTCGCCCGGCCGGTCCGCGTCGCCGACCTGCCGGCGGGGACCGGGATCTCCTACGGGCCGAGCTTCGAGACGCGCCGGCCGAGCCGGATCGCGACCCTCCCTCTGGGCTACGGCGACGGCTGGCCGCGGGCCCGGTCGAACCGTGCCGAGGCGCTCGTCCGCGGCCGGCGTGTCCCGCTTGTCGGAACGGTGGCGATGGATGCAGTCATGGCCGACGTGACCGACGTGCCGGGTCCGCCCGTCAGCGTGGACGACGAGTTCACGCTCATCGGCGAGGAGGGTGGCGATCGAATCAACGCCCACGACGTGGCGCAGGGAGGCGACACCATCTCGTGGGAGGTCGTGACGGCGATGTCTCGGCGGTTGCCCCGGGTGTACCATGCCGCCGCCGGGGTGGCCGGCCTGCGGACGCTGGCGGACGGAGAAACGGCTTGGCACCCAACGAGCACGCGACCCGCGACATCCCCGAGGTCCAGGCAGCGGTGACGATCGCCGCCGCCTGCGAGGCGGGATGATGAGCCTGCCCCACGAGCCGACCGACGACCAGCGCGACGAGCTCGTCGAGCAGGTTGCCCGCGAGATCCAGTTGCGTGGACTGACCGGGCCGGCCGTGCACTTCCTCCAGGCAAGCCGGCCGTACCGCCCGCTCGGCGCGAACGCAATGCTGTTCTTCGATCCCGTCCTGCGCGGGGTGTTCGGCGGCGACATGGCCGGCGCGAGCGCGATCCTCGCCGACGAGACCGGCATCGAGCTGCTCATCGCACGCCTCGAGGAGCTCGACGAAGAGGTCAGCTGGGACGCGTAGGACCTCGGGCCGCCGGCGTCGGTGACCTCCGCCGCGGACCTCGCTGAGCGAGTGACGGTTCCGCGCTGAGGGTGCCTACTCGGATTACCCAATGTCCTAGGATGGCGGCGTGACGCGCGAGCCCCGAGCGTTCTTTGCCCTCGACCTGGGGGCCGCCACCACATCCGCCGCGCTGCTCGGACGAGTCTCCGATCGGTGGCGCCTTCTCGGCAGCCTCTCGTTCCCCGCCGATTCGCCGCTCGTCGCGGTGCTCGGCCGTCTCGTCGAGCGGTTTGCGGCCGCCGACCCCGAGCTCGCCGCGGCACTCGGTGCGGGACCGGCCGCGGCCTCGTGGCCGCGCCTCACGGTCCACTCGGTGCCGCCGTCCGGTCTGGCGGTCGTCGCGGTCTCCGAACGGGCGCTCGGCCAGCTTGCGGATGTTGCGGCGCTCACCGGCTGGCGCGTCCTCGCCGGTAGCGCCGAGCGGCTCGATCCGCTGGCCATGACGCGACTCCTGCTCGATCCCGACATCTCGGCGGTGCTCGTCGGGGCCGGGGAGCCGCCGGGCGCCGACGAACGCGGCGGCCTGGGAGATCTCGCGGCCCTGGCGGCGGCGACCTCGGTTCGGCGGCCGGAACTCACGATGATCCTCGCCGGCGCGATGGCCGATCAAGCACCGCGGTTCGAGTCGCGTCCCGCCCAGGGGCCCGGAGCGGTGATCCTTGCGCCGCCGGCGTCCGCCGGTTCGCCGCCCGGGACCGCGCTGCGTGCCCTGCTCGAGGGTCTTCGCGGCCTCGGCGACGACGCCCGCCGGTCGTTCGCCCGCGCCGTCGCGACACTCGCCGAGGCGCTCGACCGGCGAATCGAGGCGGTCGACATCGGCGTCGACGGCGGCGTCCGCGTCGTTGCCGCGCCGCGCACCGGCGAGGAGCCGCCGCGGACCGCCGCCGGCGTCGTCGCCGACGCGGCCCTCGCGCCACCCGATCCCGACGAGGAGGTCGTCGACGGCGTGCTCGGCTGGTCGACGATCCAGGCCGATCGGCATCGAATGCGCGATCGGCTGCGCGAGCTGCGTCGCCTGCCGTGGGGCGACGTCGCGGGCGAAGGCGCGCCGTTCCGCCTCGCCGCCGCGCGCGCGGCCGTCCAGCGGCTCGTCGCCGCGACACCCGAGCTCGATGCCATGCCGCCGCCCGACCTGCTCGTCGTCGCAGGCGGCGCGTGGGCCGTCGCGCCCGGGCCCGCGATCGCGCTCGCCGTCGCCGACGTGCTGCGACGACCGGGCGTCACCCAGGTCGTCTTCGACCACGCGAGGCTTCTCGCGCCGCTCGGGACGATCGACGACAACGACGAGCGCCGGGTGCTCCTCGCCGACCTCGCCGACGATCTCCTCGCGCCGCTCGGCACGGTCGTCATCCCGCAGGGGCTGCGCGGCGGGAAGAACGGCGGGCGCCTCGTGGTGCACGGCGCGACGGGCTCGTCGGAGCTCGACCTCGTGCCGGGCGGCCTCGAGCTCGTCGACCTGCCACCGGGCGAAACGGCCGTGGCGGAGTTCCAGTTCCGGGACGCGGTCAGGCTCGGGACGCGCGGCAAGCACTTCGCCGTCGACGTCGCCGGCGGACTCGGGGGGCTGCTCGTCGACCTGCGCGACATCCCGCTGCGGCTGCCGGAGCGGGCCGAGCGGCGGCGCGAGCTGCTCGCGGCCTGGCAGGAAGCGCTCTGGACCGGGGTGTCGGCGTGACCATGGTTGGCCGCGTGACCCGGGTGGCGGCGTGAGCACCACGATCCGCGGCGGCCGGCCGGCGGTTCGCGACGGCGCCGCGACACGTCCCTCGCCACCGATTCCCGGGATCGACCTCGTGCCCAAACGGGCGTTCCTCGAGCGACAGGTCGACGCGTGGCTTCCGCTCTTGCCGGGCGATCTCGCCGTGGTCACCGCCGGCGAATCCGTCGTGCCCGGGTCGCCGGTCGCGGAGCGGCTCCGCGACGGCCGGCTGATGGAGA
>DATBKB010000032.1:0-29364 GCA_036556145.1 Candidatus Limnocylindrales bacterium
GCGGTCTCCCCCTCCGTGACCCGGCGGATCGCGTGGAGCCCGCCGACGCCGGGATTCCCGAGCCACGAGAAGACCAGCTTGCGCGCGACGCCGGCCGCGACCATCTGGTCGTAGATGACGTCCGGCGTCAGCCGGGCGAGCGTCAGGTCGCGCCGGCCCTGGCGGATGATCTCGTGGCCGGCGGCGAACGAGATGAGGTGCGTGAAGCCCTCGATCGCGACGGTGTCGCCGTCGCGGACGAGCTCGGCGACGGCGTCGCGCATCGTGGCGACCTTCGAGGTCACGGCCGAAGAGTAGCGAGCCGCGAGGCTCGCGGCGTGTCCCGGTGCGACCCCGGCCGCGCTCGGCGCGGCGTCAACCGGCGGCTTCGACGCCCCGGATCGGCTCCGGCTCGGCGATGTGGCGGCGGCTCGGCGCCCGGGAGCCGGTCGCACCGGCGACCGTCGCGACGGCCGCGCCGAAGATCCGGAGGGCGGTCGACATCTCGTCCTCGCTGACGGTCAGCGCCGGGCTCATGCGAACGGTCGAGCGTCCAGCCTCGAGCACGAGGAGGCCGTTCCGGAATGCCTCCAGCTCGACCGCCCGGGCGTGCTCCGCGGTGTCGAGCTCGACGCCGATCATCAGCCCCTTGCCGCGGACGGATCGAACGAGCTTCGGGTGCTGCGCGGCGAGAGGGCGGAGCGCGGCCATCGCCTGCTCGCCGCGGGCCCGGGCGTTGTCGATGAGGCCGTCCTCGAGCAGGTCGAGCGTCGCCAGCGCCGCCGCACAGGCCACCGGGTTGCCACCGAACGTCGACCCGTGGGCGCCACGGTCCCAGGCCTCGAGGAGGTCCGCCCGTGCGACGAGCCCGCCGAGCGGCATGCCGCTGGCGATGCCCTTCGCGGTGAGGAGGATATCGGGCTTCACGCCCCAGTGTTCGACCGCCCACATCCGGCCGGTGCGGCCGCAGCCGGACTGGATCTCGTCGGCGATGAGGAGGATCCCGTGCCGGTCGCACATCGCCCGAAGGCCTTCGAGGAAGCCCGTCTCCGGAACGAGGTAGCCGCCCTCGCCCTGGATCGGCTCGACGATCACCGCGGCGATCTCGTCGGCCGGCGCGAGGCGCTCGAAGAGGATCTCGTCGAACCAGCGCAGGTGCTCGACCCGGCCGAACGGCGCGTGGAAGACGCCCGGCAGCAGCGGCCCGAAGCCGGCGTGGTACTTCGCCTTGGACGCGGTCAGCGAAACCGAGCCGTACGTTCGCCCGTGAAACGCGCCGAGGAAGGCCACGATGTACTGGCGATCCGTGGCGAGGCGGGCGAGCTTGATCGACGCCTCGACGACCTCCGTGCCGGAGTTGCCGAGGTACGCCCGCCTGGGACCGTCGATGGGCGCCGTGCGTGCAAGCCGCTCGCAGAGCTGGGCGTAGATCGGGAGGTAGAAGTCGGACGCGCTGAAGTGGATGAGCTCCGCGGCCTGCCGCTGGATCGCGGCGACGACGGCGGGGTGGCTGTGGCCGGTCGAGGTGACCGCGATCCCGGCGGCAAAGTCGAGGAAGAGGTTGCCGTCGATGTCCTCGATCGTCAGACCCTCGCCCCGCACCGGGACGATGGGGTACGCGCGCGGCAGGCTCGGCGAGGTCCAGGCCTCGTCGTAGGCGACGTGCGCCTGGGCCCGGGGTCCAGGGACCTCGGTGACGAGGTCCGGAACCGGACGGGGCCGGACGATCTTCGGAGCGGCCTGGGCCACCGGAAGCACCTCGAACGCATAGGAACTATGCAGAGTGGATATTCCGGGGCGGAGTCTAGCAGACCTCCGGCCGCGGTCGAGGTGCCCCGAAAGGAGGGGCCGTGGGGCGGACCCTCAGCGCGGGTGCTACGCGGCCGGCTCCCGGCGCCGAAGCAGGAGACCCGCGCCGACGGCCCCGGCCAGGATGCCGATCCCGCCTGCCACGACCACGGGGACGGCCGAATCGCCGGATCCGGCGGCCGGCGCCGGCTCGACCGAGCCGCTGCTGACGTCGCTCGCCAGCCCGACATTGCTCCCGCCGACGACGATCGTTCCGGTCATGCCGGGGTGCAGCATGCAGCTGTAGGCGTAGACGCCGGCCTTCTCGAAGCTCCAGCCGATGGAGTCGCCCGGGGCGAGCACCTTGTCGTGCGCACCCCACTCGAGGTTCGAGCCGACAACCTCGTGGCCCTGACCGGACGTGTTGCGCCACGTCACGGTCGTTCCGACCGGCACGAAGGCGACCGTGGGAGCGAAGACGCAGTCGCCGATGGCGATGTCGACCGTCGCGCCCGTCGTGGTCGGCGGCCGGTTCGTCATCGAGTGGAAGCAGGGGTCGCCGGCGAGCGCCGTGGGGGCGGTGCCGAGTGCCGCGAGGGCAAGGAGGACGAGAGTCAGGGCGAGCGTATGGCGGCGGGACATGGTGCCACCTCCTGCGGGCTGTCGACGGATCTACACCCGCCGCGTCCGCGCGGTTCCCGGGTCAGTCGACGACCGTGTGGCTCTGCTCCCGCAGGAACTGGGCGACGTAGTACATCGAGAGTCCGGCCTTGCCGGTCGAGCCGGAGCCCTTCCAGCCGCCGAACGCCTGGACGCCCGGCCAGGCCCCCGTCGTCGCCCCCGCGCGCCGGTTGACGTACAGGACGCCCGCCTCGATCCGGTCGACGAACTCCTGGACCTCGGCCGGGTCCTCCGAGTAGACACCCGCGGTCAGCCCGTAGATCGAGTCGTTGGCGAGCCGGATCGCCTCGTCGAACGAGTCGACCGCGTGAACGGCGGTGAACGGCGCGAACAGCTCGTCCTGGAAGAGGCGATGGGAGGCCGGCAGGTCGCCGACGACCGTGGGCTCCACGTAGTAGCCGCGGGCGAGGTCCCCGTCGGTCAGCCGCTCGCCGCCGACGAACACCCGCCCGTCTCGGCGCGCCTCCGACACGGCCTGCTGGTGTCGGTCGACGGCGCGCTGGTCCACGATCGGCCCGAGCCAGTTCTCGCGCTTCAGCGGGTCGCCGATCGTGATCTTCTCGGTCTTCTCGACGAGGAGCCTGACGAGCTCGTCATGGACCGGCTTCTCGACGTAGACCCGCGAGTTCGCGGAACACTTCTGTCCACCGAAACCGAAGGCGGACCGCATGATCCCCTCGGCGGCCTCCTCGAGATCGGCCTTCCGGGACACGATCGCCGGGTTCTTGCCCCCCATCTCGACGATCGCGGGCCGTGGCCAGCGGGTCGAGAACGTCTTGAACAGCTTGAAGCCCACGTCGTACGAGCCGGTGAAGACGATGCCGTCGATCCCCTCGTTCTCCTGGAGCTCCTGGCCGACCGAGTCACCGGGACCCATGACGAGGTTGATCACGCCATCGGGCAGCCCGGCGTCGCGGTACGCCTGGACGAGGTTGACCCCGGACAGCGGCGCGGCCGACGACGGCTTGAAGACGACGGTGTTGCCGGCCATCATCGCCGCCGACGTCGGCCCGGCCGCCAGCGCCATCGGGAAGTTGAACGGGCTGATGACCGCGAAGACGCCGTGCGGCCGGAGGATCGAGCGGGTATGGACGGCCCGATCCCCGAGGTTGTCCATCGGGTGGTCGTAGCCCTCGTTGTCCTCCATCGTCTGGGCGTAGTAGCGGATGAGGTCGGCCGACTCCTCGACCTCGCCGAGCGCCTCGAGGCGGTTCTTGCCGACCTCGATCGCCATCGCGCCGCCGTATTCCATCTGGCGCTCGCTGATGAGCTCCGCCGCCTTGCGGAGGATCGCCAGCCGGTCGCGCCACGGCGTGGCCGCCCAGGCCGGCTGGGCCTTGCGCGCGGCCGCGACCGCGCCGACGACGTCCTGCCGCGTGCCGCTCGCGAACGTCCCCACCACGATGTCCCGGTCGATCGGGGAGCGGACTTCGAACCGGCCGTCGCCATCCCGGTCCCGACCGGCGACGACGTTCCGGTGGTGCCGGCCCATCGACGCCTTTGCTCGCTGGAGCCCGGCCTCGTACAACGCGTGGAGCTCCTCGTTGTCGGCCCGCAGGGTGGCGTACGTGATCTTCAGCCGGGGCCGGGATTCGGTCGTCATGCCTGGGCTCCTCGACGAGGTCTCTGGGCTCGAATTGGCCCCAGTCTAGCCCTCCCCCGCCGGGCGGCCACGCTCGGAGCCACCCGAAGGAACCGCCCCGGCGCAGGACTGTTCGGTGGGTTGTCGGGGCGGGCCCCCGGCGGGACATTGGCGCCGTGGTTCCCCTCCCCCGGCGCCGCCCCGCCACGGCGGTCGTCCTGACGCTCGCCCTCGGCCTCGCCGCCCTGCCCGGTCCGGCCGCCGCCGCGGCCCCGGAGTTTCCCGTTGGCTGGGAGGGCTACCACACCTACGCCGAAACGGTGGCCGATATCGCCGCGGTCGAGGCCGCGCATCCGGACATCGTGACCCGGTTCTCGATCGGCAAGTCGTACCAGGGCCGCGACATCTGGGTCGTCAAGATCTCCGACAACGTCGCCGTCGACGAGAACGAGCCGGAGGTCATGTACGACGGGGCGATCCATTCCGACGAGCACATGACCCACGAGATGATGCTCCGGACCATCCATTGGCTCGCCGACGGGTATGCCGGCGATGCCCGGATCCGCTCGATCGTCGACAGCCGCGAGATCTGGGTCATCCCGATGGTCAACCCCGACGGCGTCGAGTACGACATCGCCGGCCGGAAGTTCCACTACTGGCGGAAGAACCGCCAGCCCAACGCCGGATCGGCGTACATCGGCACGGACCTCAACCGCAACTTCGACTATCGCTGGGGTGGCGGCGGCCGGACGAGCTCGAACCCGCAGGCGATCACGTACCGCGGGCCGTCCGCGTTCTCTGCGCCCGAGACGAGGGCGTACGCAGACTTCGTCCGGAGCCGGTATGTCGACGGCCGCCAGCAGATCCGCGCCCACATCACGTTCCACGAAGCCGGTCGCCTCGTCATGTGGCCGTACGGCTACACGATGACGAACCTGCCCGGCGACATGACCCGCGACGACTTCAACGCGCTCGTGAAGATCGGCAAGACGATGGCCGCGTCGAACGGCTACCGGCCGCAGCAGGCGAGCGACCTGTACGTCACGTCCGGCACCGCCCGCGACTGGCTGTACGGCCGGTACCGCATCTTCTCCTACACGTTCGAGATGTCGGTCAAGGACTACCCGGACGACTCGATGATCGGGCCGGAGACGAACCGCAACCGGGAGGCCGTGCTCTATCTCGCCGAGCGAGCCTGGTGCCCGTTGTCGGTCCTCGGCGCGACGGTCATGAACGCCCGCTGCGGCGCCTATGACGACGACCTCGAGGTGACGAAGGGCTGGCGCGTCAACCCCGACGGGACCGACACGGCGACGGCCGGCGGCTGGCAGCGCGGTGTCGCGCAGGCGACGAGCTACCTCGGCGCGCGCCAGCTCACCGCCGCACCGACGGGCCAGTCATCCTTCGCGACCGGCCTCCTCGCCGGCGCGTCGACGTCGGCCAATGACCTCGACGGCGGGCGGACGACGGCGCTGTCACCGACGATCTCGCTGCCCGCGGCGACCGGCCAGCGGCTGACCTTCCGCTGGTCCTTCGCCCACTACGCGTCGGCGACCTCGGCCGACGAGCTCCGGGTCGAGGTCGTCGCCGACGATGGCACCGCCACGACGGTCCATCTCGTCCAGGGCGCCCCGGTCGATCGGGACGGCCTGTGGACGAACGCCTCGATCTCGATGGACCCGTGGGCCGGCCAGACGATCCGTCTCCGCTTCTCCGCAACCGATGGTGCGGGCGACGGCCTGGTCGAGGCGGCATTCGACGACGTGCGGGTCACCCGACCCAGCTGACCGCGCGCTTAGTCGAGCGCGGCCACCACGTCGCGCAGCGACGGCGCGACGCCGTCCGGCACTCCCCCACCGCGACCCTGGGCGGCCGCCCGGTCCAGCTCCGCGGCACCGTGCTTGCCGCTGAGGACGAGGAAGCCGCGCATCCCGGCCTTCTTCGCCGCCAGCGCATCGGTCCACAGGTCGTCGCCGACCATCGCGACCTCCGAACGTCGAAGGGTGCGCTCGCCACGGCGGCGCATCTCCGCGGCGAGGTCGTCGAAGGCGACGCGGAAGAACGCCGCTGACGGCTTGCCGACGATCTGGGCCTTCACCGTCGCGGCGAACTCGAGTCCCGCGACGAACGCGCCCGAGTCAAGCGTCGGGCCGTCGGGCGTGAGCCACCAGCGGTTCTTGTGCATGCCGACGAGCCGCGCGCCGTTGCGGACGAGCCGGAAGGCGCGATTGAGGTTCTCCCAGGTCGCGTCCTCGGGCGAGTCGCCGATGACGACCGCGGCCGCACGGGCCTCCGGGGCCGATGCTTCCTCGTGGGTCAGCAGCCGCTGGCCGGCGAACTCCCGCCGCGCATCGTCCGACGCGAGGACGTAGAGCGGCTCGCCCGGAAAGCGTTCCGCGGTCCACGCCGCCGACACGGACAGCGCCGAGTCGAATCGCTCCGCCGGGACCCGGGCCCCGAGGCGGGCGCTCCAGTCGGACAGCGTCTGGCGGCTGACCATCGACGTGTTCGTGACGATCCGGTACGGCGTGCCGCGGCGCTCGAGCCGCCCGATCGCCTCGGGCGATCCGGGCACCGGAGCGCCCGCGACGACGATCACGCCGTCGAGGTCGAGCAGCAGCGCCCGCACGCCGTGCAGCGCACGCCGGAGAGTCGCGTCGTCATCGGCGCCTCGGGCCATCCCGGGGAGCGTATCGGACGGCGACCGCCGCGGCGTCTATGCTCGCGCCGGGAGGAGCCGATGGGACTGCTCGAGGGCAAGAAGGCGCTCGTCTTCGGGGTCGCGAACGACCATTCGATCGCGTGGGGCATCGCCAAGGCGTTCCACGCCGAGGGCGCGACGCTCGGCTTCTCGTCGGTCGAGAGCCTCATCGAGAAGCGGGTGCGACCGCTCGCGACCTCGATCGGGGCGACGTTCGTCGAGCCGTGCGACGTCCAATCGGACGAGCAGATCCGGGCGGTGTTCGAGAAGTGGCGGGCGGCCCACGGGGAGCTCGACGTCCTCGTGCACGCCCTCGCGTTCGCGAAGCGCGAGGACCTCGACGGTGCCTTCGCCGACACGTCACGTGACGGCTTCGCGCTCGCGCTCGACGTCTCGGCCTACTCGCTCGTCGCGCTCGTCCGCGAGGCGCGGCCGCTGCTGCACCGCGGCTCATCGGTCATGACGCTCACGTACTACGGCGCGGAGAAGGTCGTCGCCCATTACAACGTCATGGGCGTGGCCAAGGCGGCGCTCGAGGCATCGGTCCGGTACCTCGCCGCCGACCTCGGGCCGGACGGCATCCGGGTCAACGCGATCAGTGCCGGGCCGGTGCGCACCCTCGCCGCGGCCGGCATCGCGGGCTTCAGGAAGATGTACGGCACCTTCGCCGACGTCGCGCCGCTGCGGTCGAGCATCACGCCCGACGATGTCGGACGCAGCGCGGTCTACCTCGCGAGCGACCTGTCGAGCGCCGTGACGGGGGAGGTCCTCTACGTCGACGGCGGCTTCAACGTCCTGGGAGTGCCGCTGACAGACGGCTGACCGGCGCGGGGCGGAGCCGCGCTTCTGGAGCCCTTGACCTACTCGGCGACGGAGCCGGTGAAGTCCTTGACGAACCGCGACCGGTCCGATCGCACACCGTCGCCCTCGCCGTCCGGCGGCTCGACCTCGTCGTCGGCGGCCTCGATCCAGGCGACGCGCGAGCGGTTGATGAGGATCGTCTCCCACGCCTCCTCGCGGGTTTCGCCGGCCCGCTCGTAGCCGATGGTCGCCTCGGTCAACGGCACGAGCAGGTCGCGACCGTTGAGCAGCGCGTCGATCTTGCCGCCGAGCGAGTCGTTGTGGGCCGCCTCGAGCACGTGCAGGTAGCCGCTGACGCTGTACCGGCCGAGGCCCATCCGGACCCGCCGCTTGATCGTCTTGCGGCGCTGGCTCTCGAGGCCGCGGCGCCCGGCGGCACCGACCGCAAGGAACTCCCCGGTCGGGACGGTGACGTCGAGCCGCTCGACCCGGCCGCCGTCGACTTCCTCGACCTCGGCATTGCGAACGACGACGCGGCTGACGGAGTTGAGCATGTCGCTCAGGCGGTCGTCCGCGAGCGGGATCGCCCCGGCGATGCGACAGACATCCGTGAAGCCGACGAGCTTGATGGCCATCCGATCCCCGTTGCGGCGGTTGGGGTTTCGACGGGCGGGCGCCCAGGCGGCCTCCACCGCGTGCGCGAGCGTGACCGAGCACGGGGCGTAGGCGCAACGGCCCGTTGGTAACGGCGCCCGGTGGGACCCCCGATCAGGCTCCCGGCGAGGCATCCGAGGCGCAGGCCGCGCACCGGCCGACGATCGTGACGTGGCTCAGGTCGACCTCGAAGCCGTGGCGCCGACGGAGGGCGCTCACGAGGCCTGCGGCGTCGGCCGGCTCGATCTCCCGGGTGGCGCCGCAGTCCTGGCAATGGAGATGGCCATGCTCGGCCTTCGGCAGGACGTGGAACTCCTCGCGGCCGGCCGGCCCGTGGCCGTGCCGGAGCAGGCCGATCTCCTCCAGCACGTCGAGCGTCCGGTACACGGTCGACGGCGTCGTCGCCGGGTCGACCTCGCGGCATCGCTCGACCAGCTCGCTCCCTGTCACGTGGCCGTCCGACCGCGAGAGCACCTCGACGAGCGTCTGCCGCTGCGGGGTCCACCGAAGGCCGCGCTCGCGGAGCCGCTCGGCGACGTCCGCCCACCCGGTCGCCATCAGCCGATGAACCCGAAGAAGCCCTCGAGGTCCGGCAGCGCGCCCTCCGCCCCGAGCAGGAAGTACAGGCCGACCACGAGGCTGAAAACGCCCGCCACGACGCCGATCGCCACGTAGATCCGCTGCCGGAGCTGGCTGGCGACGAAGCCGGTCGCGGTCAGTACGACCACGAGCGAGTTCGAGACCACGAGACCGACGATGAAGGCGAGCAGCATCGGCACGCCAAGTCCCGCGCCGGCGGCGCCGCCGACGCTCGCGATCAGGAGCGCCTGGGTCGCGGTCTCGGCGCCGATCCCGTGGATCATGCCGACGCCGAAGGCGGTCCGGGGGCCGTACGAGCTCATCTCGATCGCGTCGACGTGCTCGTGCCCGTGGAGCCGGGCCTGGAAGCGCCGCCACGCATAGCGGGCGCCGTCGAAGACGAGCATCCACCGGCTCCGGAGCCGGAACGCCGACCCGTGCCGCGCGTACTGGTAGAGCGAGACGAAGACCCAGAGGCCGAGGATCAGGAGGGTCACGCCGACGACCCGGCCCATGATCGGGTCGACCCACGACGGCAGGCTCGCGCCGAGCTGGATCGCGAGGACGCCGAGGACGGCCACGACGGCGGCATGCCCGAGCGCGTAGAGCGTCCCGAGGATGATCGCGTGGCGCTGCTCGCGGATGAAGCGGTCGGCACGGACGCCGGCGGACCGGGGGAGCACGAGGGCCGCCGTCGCCGCGCCCGGCCCGACGTCGTGCGCCCGGATCTCCGTCTGCCCACCGTGGCCGTGGTCGTGGACGTGGCCGACGAGGTCGTGCTGTCGCTCGTGGGCCTCGCTGCCGGCATCGGCGGTCGCGGTGGTGGAGGTGATGTCGGTGATCGCCGCGATGTGATCCCAGTCGAAGCCGTGGCGGATCCCGAGCAGCAGGCCCGTCCCCAACAGGCCGAGGCCGCCGGCGGCGGCAGTCGCGAGCAGCGGGACGGCGATGTCGGCGATGTGGGACGGGATCATGGACGCTCCGGACGGCGCTTGGGCGCTTTCCGCGCCGCGGCATGGCGTGACGGTTGTTGCAACCAGTTGCAACAGGATCGTGGCTGACGCGCGATCCGTCAACCGTCCCCTACTCGGTGCCGCGGACCTCCCAACCCCCGAGGCGCCAGCTCGCGAGCGCGAGGCCGCCCACGATCAGGACCACGACGAGTGCGACGGCGCCCCCGGGCTCGAGGCCACCGCGGAGATTCGTGCCGGCCGGCGCGAGCAGCGAGGCAATGCCGATCGTCGCCTCGCGGACGCTGAACTGGCGCGTGCCCTCGAGGATCCCGGCGAGAGCGCCCTCCCAGACGAGCGTGTAGATGAGGCCGAGGATCAGCGCGCGGCCGGTCAGCGCGCTGGCCGCGACGAACAGCGCGACGTAGGCGAACGAGGCCACGGCCGCCGCGACGCCGAACGCGGCCGCGGTCCCGATCGCCGAGGCCGAGAACCCGATGGCGATGACGGTCGCTCCGACCGTCGATGCGACGGATAGGCCGGCGGCGAGGCTCCCCGCGACGAGCGCCTTGGCCGCGACGATCTGCCAGCGCGGCACGGGCTTCGCCAGGAGGTAGACGGCCGTGCCGTCCTCGAGCTCGCCGCCGAGCGCCGCGGTTCCGAAGACGAGGGCAACGAGCGGCAGGACCGAGCGGACGATCGCCTCGAAGATCCGGGCCTCGTTGGGGTTGCCGCCGCCGACGCGGACGAGGAGCGCGATGAGCACCGGCAGCGCGGCGAGCAGGGCCAGGAGGATCGTTCGGCGCCGCGCGAGCAGCGCGCGGAGCGTGACCCCGACGAGCGCCCCGAAGACGCTCATCGCCGCACCAGGTAGGCGAAGACGCTCTCGAGCGAGTCGTCGGCGGGCGCCACCTCGTGGAGGCTGATCCCCGCCTCCCGCGCGAGGCGAGGAAGCGTCCGCGTGAACGACCCGAAGTCGGACGACGAGACCGTGAGGCGACCGCCCGAGAGGTCGACCCCGAACACCGAATCGTGAACGAGGAGCGCGGCTGCGAGCCGGCGGTCGTCGGACGACCGGACCCCGAACGTGTGCGGCCGGTCCGTCATGAGCCGCCGGATCTCGCGGAAGTCGCCCGACGCCGCGAGCCGCCCGGCGTGGACGACGAGGATCGAGTCGGCGAGACGCTCGACCTCCTCGAGGATGTGCGACGAGAAGAGGATCGTCCGACCTTCCGCCGCCATCGAGCGGAGGAGCGCGATCATGTGCAGCCGCTGGCGCGGGTCCATGCCGTTGAACGGCTCGTCGAGCAGGAGGATCGGCGGATCGTGGACGAGCGCGCCGGCGATCTTCGCCCGCTGGCGCATGCCCTTCGAGTACGTGCCGATCGGGCGGTCCGCGGCGGCCTCGAGATCGACCGTTCGGATCGCGGATGCCGTGGCACGATCGACGTCGGGCAGCTTCTGCAGCCGCGCGTTGAGGGCGACGAACTCGCGGCCCGTCAGGAACGAGTAGAGCGCCTCGCGCTCGGGCACGAGGCCGACCTGCCGGTACATCGCCGGGTTTCGCCATGACGGCCGGCCGTCCACCTTCACGGTCCCGGCCGACGGCCGCAGGAGGCCGGCGATCATGTGGAGGAGCGTCGACTTGCCGGCGCCGTTCGGACCCAGCAGTCCCGTCACGCCCGGACCGAGCGAGAACGAGATGTCGTTGACGGCGACGACGTTGCCGTACCAGCGCGAGACGTGGTCGACGGCCACGACGGCGCCACCGGTCGGGGCTCCTGCGGCGTCCGGCGCGCCGTCGGTCCGGGTGGCGGCGGGTCGGCTCGCGGTGGCCGTCATGCCGCGATCGATCGGAAGCGACGGAGGAGCACCGTCACGGACAGCACGACGAGGACGCCGACGGCGGCGAACCAGGCGACGTCGGGAAGGTTCGCCGCCTGGACGATCTCGCTCGGCTGGCCACGGCCGAAGAGGATCGCGTTCGTCGCGTCGACGATGTCCATCGGGCTGACGAGCACGACGAAGCGGGCGATGTCCTCGGTCCCGAGCTCGACGAGGACGTTGGCGATCACAGGGATGACGGCCAGAACGACGATGATCGCCGTCGTCGCGTAGAGCCGCCGCGGCGTGAACGACGCAATCGCCGCGGTGACCGATCCGAGCAGCAGGCTCATGAGCAGGCCCTGGGCGAGGATCGGCGGGACGAACGCGAGCTCGCGACCCAGCTCGGCGCTCACGTCCGGTGAGGACAGCACGAGCCCGAGGACGATGATCGCCTGCGGCAGCAGGAGGAAGACGAGGATTCCGGCGACGATGCCGGCGAGGCGGCTCAGCGCGTAGTCGTCGCGTCGCAACGCCCGCGAGAAGTAGAGCGAGAGCAGGCTGTGGCGCTGGTCGCGGCCGAGGATCTCCGGCACCTGCGCGGCGCAGAACAGCATCAGCAGCGTCGCCATCAGCTGGTAGTAGGTGTGGTGCTGGATCGGCGACGCCTCCTCGAGCACACTGCCCGGCGCGCCCATCTGGCGAGCGAGCGCGAGCACGCCGACGCCGACGACCGCGGGGATGATCGCGAACGCGCCGAGGACGAATGGCGCGATCTTCGCCCGCCCGCCGCGGCCGATCCCGTAGCACACCCGGAGGGTGTGGCGGAACAGCGCCCGGATCGCGTGACGCCGGCCGAGCCGGGGCCCGGTGTACGACTGGTAGCCGAGGTCGTAGATGCTCCCCGAGGGGCCGGCACCTGGACCGTTGCCCCCGGCGATCGCCCCCGCCGTCACGCCGCGGACTCCCGGTCGGGCTCGTCGCGGAAGAGGTCTTCGAGCTTGTGCCGGCGCTGCTCGAGCCGGACGAGCGGCAGTCCCAGGTCGACGACGGCGTCGCGGACGGCGTCGTACGGCCGCTCGTCCTCGAGCGCCACGAGCACCGCGTGCGATGAAGACGCGCGGGCCTGGAGGCCCCGGGCAACGAGCGCAGCGGCGAGCTCCTCGGCCCGCTCCTCGACCTCGACGGCGAGGACGCCGGTGCGCTCCGTGAAGGAGCCGAGCGGCGCGGCGCGGAGCAGGCGCCCACCCTCGATCGCGACGAGGAAGTCGCAGACCCGCTCGATCTCACCGAGGAGGTGGCTCGCGACGACGACCGTCATGCCGAACTCCGTGCCGGTCCGGCGGACGAGGTCGAGCATCTCGTCGCGGCCGCTCGGATCGAGGCCGTTGGTCGGCTCGTCGAGGAGGAGCAGCTTCGGGTCGTGGACGAGCGCCTGCGCGAGCTTCACGCGCTGGCGCATGCCGGTCGAGTAGCCACCGATCGCGCGGTAGCGCTCCTCGTACAGGCCCACGTGGCGGAGCACCTCGGCCGTTCGCTCGCGCGCGGCGTTGGCCGGCAATCCCGAGATCTCGGCAAGGTGCGCGACGAGCTCGGTCGCGGACGAATCGGGCGGCAGCGCGTCGTGCTCCGGCATGTAGCCGACGAACTGGCGGATCTCGGTTCCGTGGGTGCGCACGTCGAGGTCGAAGACGCGAGCACGACCCGCGGTCGCATCGATGAGCCCGAGGAGGATCTTGAGGAGCGTGCTCTTGCCGGCGCCGTTCGAACCGACAAGGCCGACGATTCCCGGCTCGACGTCGAGCGTCAGGCCGTCGAGCGCGGTGACGGAACCGTAGCGCTTCGTCAGCGCCTCGAGGGAGATCAGTGCCACGCCGAAACCTTACCTCGCGCGGATGGCGTCGGGGACCTCCGCCACCTCAGGCCGATGGCTCGCAGGAGCATCGCCTCGGCCTTCGAAGGCCGCGGCACCTAGACCTCCGGGTCGACCTCGCCTGCCCGGATCCAGGACTGGGCCTGGTCGAGGTAGCCGATCGCGAGCCGCCGCAGTCGCCGCGGGATGCTCGGGAACGAGCGGCGCCGATCACGGCGCGCCCGTGCCTTGGCCTCGATCGCCGGGGCAATCGGCGTCGGCGCGGGCAGGTCCACGGCTGGGGCGGGCGCCACGGTGACGGGCGTCGGCGTCATCGCGGCGACGGGCGTCGGCAGTGCGACCGGCTTGCGCCGGCCGGCGTGGTACGGCTCGATCTCGGCCCAGGCGCGCGGTCGCGCCGCCGCGGGTCGCCACTCGTCGAGCGCGTTCGGGACGTCGATGCGGCCCTCGACCAGTGCGTCGAACGTCTCGCCGTCGACGCGCTCCTGCTCGACGAGGTACGCGGCGAGGCGTCGGAGGAGGTCCATGTTCTCGACCAGCGTCCGGCACGCCTCGGCGTAGGCCTCGTCGAGGATCGCGCGGGTCGCCCGCGTCGCCGCGGCCTGCACATCGGACGGCAGGCTGCCGTTGCTGCGCGCGACGAGGAACGAGAGCGCACCGCGGCCGGACGTGCCGTTGTCGGTCGCCTCGGGATCGCGGCCCATGCCCCACTTCGTGACCATGAGGTTGGCGATCCGGTTCGCCTGCTCGAAGTCGTTCGCCGCCCCGCCGGTGACCTCCTGGAACAGCAATTCCTCGGCGGCACGACCGCCCATGAGCGCGACGAGTCGGGCGCGGAGGTCGGATTCGGCCGGCAGGTCGTTGTCCTCCTGCGAGCTGACCGTCACGCCGAGTGCCTCGCCGTGGGCGAAGAGGCTGATCTCCTCGACCTTGCGCCGGTCGCCGTGGACCCGACCGCAGATCGCGTGGCCCACCTCGTGAGCGGCGATGATCGAGCGCTCGCGCTCGTCCATCGAGCGTCGCCGGGCAGTCCCGACGGCGACCTTCATCCAGCCGCCGTGGATGTCCTGGGCGTTGACGTGCTCGCCCTGCCGGCGCGCCGCGAGGATGGCCGCCTCGTTGAGCAGGTCGGCGAGCTGAGCGCCGGAGAAGCCGTACGTCTTGCGGGCGACGACGTCGAGGTCGACGTCGACGGCGAGCGGCTTGCCCCTGGCATGGACGGTGAGGATCTCCCGGCGGCCGGCGACGTCCGGCAGCCCGACGTGGATCTTGCGATTGAAGCGGCCCGGCCGGAGAACGGCGGGATCGAGGATGTCGAGCCGGTTCGTCGCCGCGATGACCACGACGCCGTCGGTCGAGGTGAAGCCGTCGAGCTCGACGAGCAGCTGGTTGAGGGTCTGCTCGCGCTCCTCGTGGCTGTTCACGCCACCGCGGGACTTGCCCAGTGCGTCGAACTCGTCGATGAAAACGACCGCCCGGCCGTGCCGGCGGGCCTGGGTGAAGAGCTCGCGGACGCGCCGGGCGCCCACGCCCACGTACTTCTCGATGAACTCCGCGCCGGAGGCGGCGATGAAGGGGACGTCGGCCTCGCAGGCGACGGCGCGGGCGAGCATCGTCTTGCCCGTGCCGGGCGGGCCGTAGAGGAGGACGCCGCGGGGGATCTTTGCGCCGAGCCGCTGGAAGCGGTCGGGCGCCTTGAGGAACTCGATCGCCTCCGTCAGCTCGAGCTTCGCCTCCTCGCAGCCGGCGACGTCGGCAAGTCGGACACGCCGCGTCATCGCGTCGCGCTCGGCGCCCGCGGCGAGCTGGTCGCCGGTCGGGGTGGCCGAGGCGGGCATGATCGTCGTGAAGCCGGCCGCGTCGCGGGCGGTGCCGCTCGACCTGGACAGCATCCGGTAGACGAGGAACACCAGGACCGAGAGGAGAAGGAACGGGATCAGGAAGCCCATCGCGCTCCGGATCGGATCCGGGGCGGCGGCCTCGCCGCGAGCGGCGCGAGCGGCGGCCCAGGCTTCGGCGGTGAGGAGGTTGCCGTGGCCGAGGCTGGCGAGCGCGTTCGCGGCGGCCCCGGGGTCGACCGAGAGCGTCACCTTGACGACCGAGCCGTCCTTCAGGGTGGCGACAAGGGTCGCCGGTCCGGCTTCACCGGGCTTCGGCAGCCCGATGCTCGAGACGTCGCCCGCCTCGGCCTTCTCCGTCAGCTCGCTCAGCGTCCAGACGCCCGAGTACGTCATGCCGGCGGCCGGCTTGGGTGGGGGCGGGGTCCGGTTGGCGATGAGGGCCAGCCCGCCGCCCGCGAGGAGGATGACGCCGATCAGGGCTCCGGCCAGCGCGAGACGCGGCCGACGCCGGAGGCGAATGACGAATAAGCGGCGCAAACCCTGGAGACGGTCAGGACGTTGCAAACCCATTGCAAGTAAAGCATGACGCTCGAATCCGGGTCGGCGCATCCCGCAGGGGTACCAGTACTGCCTACGGCAGATGCATGGATCATGTCGCCAACTGGCAGCACCGCAGCCCGGTGCGACACGCCGAACCCGCCGCGGGCCCGAGCCGTACTCTCCGTTGATGAGCCGAATTGCCGGGTCGTCGCAAGGCGATCCTCCGGCCGTCCGGGCCGTCGGGTCCGGCACGGCCGACGGCGTTGCCGTCGACGACATCCGCTATGGTGCGCCGCCGGACGAGGTCGAGGCATGGGTCGTCCGGCCCGAACCCGCGGGCACGGTGGCCGGTCCGGGGCTCGTGATGTGGCACTGGCTCGACACCGAGGCCCCTGACGGCAACCGCGACGAGTTCCGGGACGAGGCCAGGGCGCTCGCCGATCGGGGCATCGTGAGCCTCCTGCCCCAGGGGCAATTTCCGTGGCGGCGGGACCCGACCGGCTCGGCGGCCGACGCCGCCGCCGTCGAGGCCGAGGTCGCCCGGCTCCGCCGCGGCCTGGACCTCCTCGCGGCGCGGCCGGACGTCGACCCGGAGCGGCTGGCGGTCGTCGGCCACGACTTCGGCGGGATGCTGGCGGTCGTCGCCGCGGCCGAGGACCCGCGGATTCGGGCCGTCGCCCTGATCGCCCCAACCCCGCGCTGGGGCGACTGGTTCCTGCCGTTCTGGCCGATCGCCGAGGACCGGATCGACTACCTGCGGGCCATGCGCCGCCTGGACCCGGTCGAGCGGATCGGCGCGCTGGCGGGGCGGCCGATCCTCCTCCAGCTGGGGCAGCGCGACTTCTACGTCCCGCTCATGGCGGGCTTCGAGCTCCGCCGGGCGGCCGGCGGGCCGGACGCGCTGGAGCTCAAGACGTACGACGCGGAGCACGACATGCGGCTGCCGGCCGCCCGGGCAGACCGACTGGCGTTCCTCGAGCGCGTCCTCGGTCTCACGCCGGCGGGCTGACCGCGAGACCGCGACTCCGTCCGCGGGTCGATTCGCGGCCGTGCGGTACGCTCAGCCGTCCACGGCCGAGGGAGCCGGCGAGGGCTGCAGGGGGCCCGCAGGAGGGACAGCGATGAGCAAGCGCGACGTGGCCGTCCAGCGCGGCAGCGGCGACAGCGGAACCGGTCGCGCCGGAAACCTGCCGCGATCGGCAGCCAGCCAGACGAAGTTCGTTCTCGACGAGGATCGGATCCCGAAGGCCTGGTACAACATCGCCGCCGACCTGCCGGTCCCGCCGGCGCCCGTCCTCCACCCCGGGACGCGCCAGCCGATCGGTCCGGCCGACCTCGCGCCGCTGTTCCCGATGGCGCTGATCCGCCAGGAGGTGAGCGCGGACCGCGAGATCGAGATCCCCGAGCCGGTCCGTGACGCCTACCGACTCTACCGGCCGAGCCCGCTCGTCCGCGCCCGCCGGCTCGAGAAGGTCCTCGACACGCCGGCCCACATCTACTTCAAGTACGAGGGCGTCAGCCCGGCCGGCAGCCACAAGCCGAACACGGCGATCGCCCAGGCCTTCTACAACAAGGACGAGGGCACGAAGCGGATCGCGACCGAGACGGGCGCCGGCCAGTGGGGCAGCGCGTTGGCGTTCGCGGCCGCGCTCTTCGGGCTCGAGACGAAGGTCTACATGGTCCGGGCGAGCTACGACCAGAAGCCGTACCGGCGAATCCTCATGGAGACGTACGGGGCCGAGGTCGTGCCCTCGCCGTCGCCGACGACGAACTACGGCCGCAAGGTCCTCGAGGAGCACCCCGACAGCCCGGGCTCGCTCGGCATGGCGATCAGCGAGGCCGTCGAGGACGCGGCCACGCGGGACGACACGAAGTACAGCCTCGGGTCGGTGCTCAACCACGTCCTCCTCCACCAGTCGGTCATCGGCCTCGAGTCGATCGAGCAGATGGAGATGGCCGGCGAGGAGCCGGACCTCGTCATCGGCTGTGCGGGCGGCGGCTCGAACTTTGCCGGCCTCGCCTTCCCGTGGCTCGGCCGGACGTTTCGTGGCGGGAAGAAGTACCGCGTCATCGCCGTCGAGCCGGAGGCCGCGCCGTCCATGACGAGGGGCGTCTACGCCTTCGACTACGGCGACACCGGGAAGATGGCCCCGATCGTCAAGATGTACACGCTCGGGTCCGACTTCATCCCCGCACCGATCCACGCCGGCGGGCTGCGCTATCACGGGATGTCACCGCTCGTCAGCCTGCTGAAGGATCACGGCGACATCGAGGCGCAGGCCGTTCACCAGGGTCCGGCGTTCGCGGCGGCCGTGGCGTTCGCGCGGGCCGAGGGCATCCTCCCGGCGCCGGAATCGTCACACGCGATCCGCGTGGCGATGGACGAGGCGCTCGCGGCGAAGGCCGCCGGCGAGTCGAGGGTGATCCTCTTCAACCTCTCGGGCCACGGCCACTTCGACCTCGCCGCCTACGAGAAGTACCTGCAGGGCTCGCTGCCGGACTACGAGTACGTCCCGGACGAGGCTGCCCTGGCGGCCCTGCCGAAGGTCTGATCCGGGCGCCGAGCCGGTGGTCCGCCGGTAGACTCAGCGGCGATGGCCACCGTCTCGAAGCTGGCGATCGCGCCCGTCAAGGGGCTCTCCCTCGTTCACCCGGCGTCCGTGTCGCTCGGGACCGCGGGCGTCGCCGAGAATCGACGGTTCTTCCTGGTCGCCGACGACGGGCGACACCGATCCGGGCTGGCCTTCGGGCCGCTCGCCGCGATCGTGCCGGACTACGATCCCGCGACCGAGCGGTTGACTCTCCGATTCCCGGACGGCTCCATTGTCGAAGGCGACACGGCAGCCCACGACGGCACGGTCGAGGTGCCCTGGGGCACGTCACGGGTCATCACCGGCCGAGTCGTCCCGGGCCCGTTCGCGCAGGCGCTCTCCGACTACGCGGGCATGAGCCTTCGCCTCGTCCGCACGCCCGACGACCAGCATCCCCAGTCGTATGCGGCATCGATGGTGTCGCAGGCGTCGCTCGACGAGCTCGAGCGGTCGGCGGATCTGCCCGGTCCGCTCGACGATCGCCGGTTCCGGATGCTCGTCACGATCGACGGCACGGAACCATTCGAGGAGGACCGCTGGATCGGCCGCGACGTCGCCGTCGGCGAGGCGGTCATCCGGGTGATGCTGCCGACGGCGCGCTGCCAAACGACGACCCGCGACCCCGCGACGGGCGAGCGCGACTTCGACGCGCTGCACGCGATCCGGCAGCTCCGAGGCCTCTCGGCGGAACGGACGGTCGACTTCGGCGTCTACGCGACCGTCGTCGCGCCGGGACGCATCGCCGTCGGCGACGCGGTCGCGCCGGCCTGATTGTCAGCGGGAGGTGGAGCGGGAGACGGGTCTCGAACCCGCGACATTCAGCTTGGAAGGCTGACGCTCTGCCAACTGAGCTACTCCCGCTCGCGCGCGGGCAACTATAGCGGAGGGGCGGCGGCCCCCTGGGAGCCCGCGAGAGCCAGAGAGGTCAGCCGGCCCGGTTCGACCGGTCGTCCGGCCGGCCCATCGGCCGGCTGATCGGGACCGACTGGAGGATCGTGTTCGTCGAGCTCGTCTGGCCGAGCGCTCGTCCGATCCGGCTCTGGAAGTCGCCCTCCTCGCCGGCCTCCTCGGCGGCCTCCTGCTCGGCGGCCGAGAGGTCGGGGCTGCTCGCCAGCCGCGCCGCGAGCGACTCGTCGAACGACGAGGACGACGAGCGCGAGTCCATCACGCCCACGCCCACCGGTGTCTCCTCGCCGGCCAGCCGAAGCGTGCGGGTCCGACCCGCGGCCGCGGCCTCGAGATCGGGGAAGACCGGTCGCCGGGTCGCGTGACGGGCGATCCGCACGAGGTTCGTCTCGCGATCGAGGCTGTCGAAGAAGACGTCGACGTCCGCCTTGTACGCGGTGATCGCCTGCTCGACGCCCTGGATCTGGCGCTCGATCTGCGCGTTCGCCTCGGACAGGCTCTTGTCGAGGTCCTCGCGTCGCTTCGCCGTGCGCCGCTCGCGCTCCATCTGGATGCGGCGCGCCTCGCCATCGGCCCACGCATCGATGCCCTTGAGGTCGTCCTCGGCGACCTGGCGCATCCGCTCGGCCTCGGTCTCCTGCCGGGCCCGGATCTCGTCGGTGAATGTCTTCCGTCGCTGGTCCGCTTCCTCGCCGATCCTGACGCGCTCCAGGCCCGCGGCGGCCTGCAGGGTTCGGACGAGCTCGGTCAGGAACACGTCGTCGGTGACCTCCTCCTCGGCCGAGCCGTCACGAGCCGTGGCGTCGGCCTCCCGACCGAGCGCACGCCCACGCTCAGTCCCCGAATCCAGGTCGACGGGTGCCTGTCGACCCACGTCGTCTTCGCCACCGACGCTGTCGCGCGCCGCCGGGTCGTCCTCGGATTCGGCCGCGCGCCGCTCGAACGAGAACCCTGGCCAGTTCTGCGACATGTCCCGTTCCTCTCTGCCTGATGGATTCGAAAGGCGCTCTCTCCCGCGCACATCCTACCCGACGATGTCGCGAATGCCGTAAGGAAATACGAGTCATGCCGCGCGGTCAATGACGTTGTCCACACTGACATCGAAATCGATGGTCGACGTGCGGGGGCGACGGGCCCAACGAGCCCGTACCAGCCCCTCGCAGACGCCGTGAGCGCTGCCGGCCGGGGCCTCCGCTGAGCCTCAGGCTGGTACGAACGGTGGGTTTCGACCGCCGGTCGGGCCCCCCTACGCTCCCGCTCCACTGTGAGCGATCCCAGCCCCCGCTCCCGGCCGAGCCTCCGGCTGCCCGCCGTTCCCGACTGGCGGCCGGATCTCCGCCTGTCGGTCGTCGGCCCCGCCATCGCGGTCGTCGTCGGCATGGCGTTCGTGTCCTCGGACCTCGTGGCCGGCCAGATGCGGCAGACGGCCGTCGCCTCGACCCGCCAGAACGTCGAAGCGATCGTCCGCGCCTACGTCGATCCCGCGATCGACCCGCAGAGCGTCGAGCTTGGCGCGCAGCCGGATCCGCGGATCGACGCCCAGCTCGAGCGACTCATCGCGTCGGGCGACATCCGGCGTATCAACATCTGGTCGCGCGACGGCCGCGTCGTGTACTCGACGGACCCTTCGCTCCGTGGCAAGCGGTTTTCCATCGGCGAGGGGCTGTCGACGGCGTTCAGCGGCGAGAGCGTCGCCTCCTACGAGGCCGAGGACGAGCAGGCGGAGGCCGGCCAGGAGCCGCCGACCGGTCTCGTCCTCGAGGTGTACGTCCCGATCCGCGGCGCGATCGACGGCAATCCCTTCGCGGTGTACGAGGTCTACGAGGACGCGCGACCCATCGAGGCGCGTGTCGAGGGCGCCCGCCGCGACGTGTTCCTCGTCGCACTCGTGGCATCGAGCGTCCTCCTCGCGCTGCTCTGGCTGGCGTTCGCCGCGTCGGCGCGCCTGCTCGGGCGGCAGAACCGCCAGCTCCGCGAGCGCGCCGCGCACGAACAGCTCCTGACGGCCGACCTTCGGCGCAGCGAGGAGCGCTTCCGCTCGCTCGTCCGCAACTCGTCCGACGGGATCCTCATCGTCGGCGCCGACGGGATCGTCGCGTACGAGAGCGGCGTCGAGCGCGTGCTCGGTCACCCGGCGGCCTCGCTCATCGGCCAGCCGGCGTTCGATCTCGTCCATCCCGACGACGTGCCGTGGGTCGAGCGGTTGTTCGCCGACGTTGCCGCGGCCCCGGAGGCGGAGGCCTCGGCCGAGTTCCGCGCCCGCCACGCCGACGGCTCGTGGCGGTTCATCGAGGGCGTCGCGAAGAACCTCCTCGACGACCCCGCGATCCGCGGGATCGTCGCCAACTATCGCGACGTGACCGTACGGCGCTCGCTCGAGGAGCAGCTGCGGCACCAGGCGTTCCACGACTCGTTGACGGGCCTGCCGAACCGGGCGCTCTTCCTCGACCGGCTCGAGCAGGGGCTGCTCCGGACGCGGCGCGGCCAGCCACCGCTCGCGGTCGTGTTCCTCGACCTCGACGACTTCAAGGCGGTGAACGACAGCCTCGGCCATGCGGCGGGCGACGAGCTGCTGGTCGCGGTCGCGGGCCGGATCACCGGCGCGCTGCGCGAATCGGACACCGCGGCCCGCATGGGCGGCGACGAGTTCGCGATCCTCCTCGAGGACGCCGGCACGCCGGACTCGGCCCGCGCGACCGCGGAGCGCGTGCTCGGCGCGATCCGCTCGCCGTTCCGCCTGCTCGACCGGGACGTCGCGGTTCGCGCCAGCGCCGGCATCGCGATGTACGCCTCGCCGGAGCAGTCCGCGGACGAGCTCCTCCGCAACGCCGACGTCTCGATGTACTCGGCGAAGACGCAGGGCAAGGACCGCCTCGTCATCTACGAGCCGAGCGTCCACGACGCCACGATCGGGCTCCTCCAGCTCAAGACCGATCTCGAGTTCGCGCTCGCCCGCGACGAGTTCGCGCTCGTCTACCAGCCGGTCATCGACCTCGAGACCGACGAGCTGCGCGGTGTCGAGGCGCTCCTTCGCTGGCGGCATCCGCGACGCGGGCTCGTCGGGCCGGCGGAGTTCGTGCCGATTGCCGAGGAAACCGGGCTCATCGTCCCCATCGGTCGGTGGGTCCTCGAGCAGGCGTGCCTCCAGGCGGTGGCGTGGCGGCGGCTGCGCCGCGGTCGGGACCTCGAGATGTCCGTCAACCTGTCGGGCCGGCAGATCGAGCATCCCGGTCTTGTCGACGACGTCCGCCGGGCACTCGACAGTGCGGGCCTCGAGGCGAGCGCGCTGACGCTCGAGATCACCGAGAGCGTGCTCATGCGCGACGCCGAGGCGACGATCGGCGCCCTCCACCGGCTGCGTGAGGTCGGCGTCCGACTCGCGATCGACGACTTCGGCACCGGGTATTCATCGCTGAGCTACCTCCGACGGCTGCCGGTCGACGTCCTCAAGATCGATCGCTCGTTCGTCGCCGTCGTCGACGACGGCGCGGACGAGGCGGCGCTCGTGCGCTCGATCGTGTCGCTCGGGCGGACGCTGCGGCTCGAAACGGTTGCGGAGGGCATCGAGCAGCCCGGCCAGCTCGAGGAGCTGCGATCGCTCGGCGCAGGGCTCGGCCAGGGCTATCTCTTCGCTCGACCGCTCGAGCCCGACGACATGTCGGCACTCCTCGCCGACGGCGGACCGGGGGTCCGCGCCATCGGCCGTCCCCAGGAGGCATCGTGAGACGACTCGTCCGCGCGGCCGCGTCGGCCGCTCTCGCACTGGTCCTGACGGCATGCCAGCCGTCGACGCCCCGCACCTCGGTTTCGTTCGGCCTCGAGACGCTCAACGATTCCGGGGTGACCGGGACCGTGACCTTGACCGATGCCGGCGACGGACGCACGCGGGTCGAGGTGCGGGTCGATCCCGCGGGCAACCTGGACATGCCCGCGCACATTCATCCGGGGTCGTGTGACGCGCTCGTTCCGCAGCCCAAGCTCCCGCTCGAGAACGTCGTCAACGGCTTCTCGGCGACGGTCGTCCCCGCGCCGCTGACGGAGCTCACGGCCGGCGGGCTGGCGGTCAACCTCCACCGCTCCAACCAGGATCTCGCGACGTATACGGCCTGCGCCGACCTCTGACATGCACCAACGGCATCGACGCCCATGGCTCGCGCTCCTCGGCGCGATGGTCGTCGTCGGGTCGTTCGTCGCGGGCTGTGGCAACGGTCCATCGACGACCGGGGCCGGCAATCCGAGCGGGCCACCCGCGGCTGAGCTTTCCGTCGGGACGGATTCGGGCAACGAGCTGCGATTCATCCCGTCCGAGCTCGTCGCCCCGCCGGATGCGCTCGTCCGCGTGACGCTGCACAACGCGTCGACACAAGCGCACAACCTGACCTTCGAGAATCCGATTCACGGTGGAACGCGGACGATCGTCGAAGCCGGCGCCTCGGACGCCGTCGACATCGTCACGCCGGGCCCGGGCACGTATCGATTCGTCTGCACGATCCACGTCGGCATGTCGGGAACGCTCGAGGTCAGGTGACCCGGCAAAACCTTGGGGTCATAGATTTCGCTTGCATTGTTTGGTATGCTTCCCCGTCACCCCAATTGATGGAGCGTCGCTGACGCGCTGATTCTGTCGACGTGCGCGCGGCTGGACGACCGGCATCATGGCAGCGCGCGTCTCACTCGGCGGGCGGAATTTCCGTGGTCGGCCATTGCGTGAGCCGGCGCCGATGACCAGGCGGGTCCGCGAGTTGACGCGCGACGCGTCGCAGCCACGTGTCGAGTCGCGCGTCGCCCACGCCGAACCGCGTTTCACGCACGCGAATCGACACGGCAGCGCTTCTCGTCGTCCGGTGGGGAAGCGCGCTCGTCACGTCTCGAGAATGCGCGCGAATCCGCCAACGACGACGAATCGGCGCATCCGCGACACGAATTTTCGTCGCGCGCAACCGCATGACTAGTACTCGCATCGACGGCGACGATCCGCGCCGTCACGATGCGCGATCGTCATCGACGTCGGGGATTCAGGTTCGGATTCGGGTCACGCGATTTCGCGTCGTGACGTCACGCACATCGCATCGAATCGTGATTCGCGTGTCGTCATCGATGCGTGGGCAGTACTAAAGGACCATTGGCGTCGTTTACATCGACTGCTACATACGGCGCGCCGCACATTGCGGTGAACGGATTGATCCGGAGGTATTGGATGGCCACGATGCGCAAGAAGGCAGCGGCTCGTCCCAAGAAGGCCGCTCCGAAGAGGAAGACGGCCGCTCGCAAGACGACCCGCAGGACGACGGCGCGCAAGCCGGCGGCCCGCAAGACCGCCCGCAAGCCGGCCGCTCGTCGCCGAACCGCGTCGCGCAGCAAGTAGGTTGATGGACCGGTAACGGTCCGACAACCTCGGCTCGGGCCCGTCGGCCGGCCGTCACTCCCAGGAGTGATGCTCGTCCGACGGGCCCTTCCATGTCCGGGGGCACGACACCCGAATCAGCGCATAGCTGCAATGTCGCCCGGCTGTTCAGGAGTTGCGAATGTCGGTATGCTTGTGAGTCCGCGGAGGACCCAGCGATGCCGACACAGACCCGCCAGCCCGCCGATCGCCTCGCCGCCCGCGCCGTGGCCCCGCGCCGCGACCTTCCCCAGACGCGGACGCTTCGCCTGCCGGGCGGCTATTACGACCCGGACTCCTGCGCCTTCGCCGACGTCCGGCCGTCTGATCTGGACGAGCTGATCGGCTCGACAACGCCGGTCGAGCCCGCGCGCCTGGCGCTGCCGGCCCGCTCCTAGCCCCCTCCTAGCCCGGCGTTCCGGCCGCCTCAAGCGGCCGGCGGCTCAGGCCTTGCGCTCGAGGATCGGTCGCGCGCGCTCCGGGTCGTCGACGACGAACGCGAACATCGCCCGGTCGCCCCACCGGCCGAGGAACAGGTGCCCCTGGATGTTGACCTTCGCGTCGGCGAGGGCGCGCGCGATCCGGGCCATGCCGCCGGGACGGTCGTCGACCTCGGCGAGGATCGATTCGCCCTCGATGAACGTGTAGCGACCCTCCTCGAGGATCGCTCGGGTCGTGTCGTCGTCGGCGGTCGTCATGATCACGTGACCGCTGTCACCGATGCCGCCGCCACCGATCGCCCGCAAGTCGACGCCGCGAGCGGCGAGCGTCTCGGCGAGGATCGCGAGGGCGCCGGGCTCGTTGCGGAGCTGGACGACGAACTGGTTGGCCATCGGTGCCTCTCCTCCGCGGCTGGGGCGGCGATTCTAGCCGGTCGATCACGCCACGCAGGCCGCGTCGGTATCGTGTCCGCGTGAGCGACACCCCCGCCGGGACCGCGCCTCTCGTCCGCGGCACCGCCGCCGACCTCCCGCCGGCGGTGGCGGCAGCGCTCGCCCATCCGAGTGACGGCCTGCATCGCGTCGTCCGTGCGGCCGACGTCTCCTTCGCGCTCGTCGAATGGGGCGCGGCCGGCGATCCGCCGCTGCTCCTCGTCCACGGCGTCACGTCGTCGTCCAGGACGTGGTGGCGGATCGGCCCGGCGCTCGCGGCGGCCGGCTTCCGTGTCGTCGCGATCGACCTGCCGGGGCACGGCCGGACCGGCGCCTGGGCGGGCCGTCATCGCTTCGCGGACACGGCCGAGGACGTGGCGGCGTTCATCCGCGAGGCCGGCCTCGATCGGCGGGACCTGCGCGTCGTCGGCCACAGCTGGGGCGCGCTCGTCGTGGCGGGGCTACCCGCGGCGGGCATCCGACCGGCAACGCTCGTGCTCCTCGACCCGCCGGCGCTCCCGGTCGCGCAGATGGCGACGATGCTCGACGACCCGGTCGAGCGGCCCTACGACGACCTCGGCGAGGCAATCGCCGCGATCCGGGCTGCCTATCCGGCCTGGACCGATGGCGACATCCTGGCCAAAGCCGAAGGCCTCACCCAGTTCGACGGGCCCGCAGTGCGGGCCATCCTCCTCGACAACGGCGACTGGGACGGCGGGCTCGCGGCGCTGTCCGCGGCACCGGCTCGCGATGTCGAGACGTGGATCGTGCGCGGCGAGCCGGCCGCCGGAAGCCTGCTGCCCGACGCCGCGGTCCCCGGCCTGGCCGCGGTCGTCGGCGCGGACCACGTGCTGACGATCGCCGGCGGCGCGCACTCGCCACAACGGCTGCTGCCGGAAGCGACGCTCGTCGCGCTCCTGCGCGCGCTGGGCGGTCAGCCGCGGCGCACCGCGACGGCGCGCTCGAACGCCTCGAGGTAGCGCGGCGCGGGGCCGGTCTCCCAGCCGAAATCCACGGCCATGCCGCGCCGGACCAGCCCGCTCCACGGCGCCCCGCCTCGCTCGTAGAGGGAGATGGCCGCGTCGCACGCGGCGACGAGCGCGTCGGGGGTGGCGTCGTCGAACGCGAACCCGGTCCCCTCCCCGGGCTCCGTCAGCTCGTCGACGACGGTGTCCCGCAGACCGCCGGTTCGGCGCACGATCGGTGGCGAGCCGTATCGCAGCGCGATCATCTGTCCCTGGCCACACGGCTCGAAGCGCGACGGCATGAGGAAGAGGTCGATCCCGGCGTAGATCCGCCGCGCGAGGACGCGGTCGAACGCCTCGATGAGCGCGACCCGGTCCGGTCGCCGGTCGGCGAGCGCCCGAAGGCCGGCGAGCTGCTCCGGATGGCCGCTGCCCAGCACGACGAGCCGCGCGCCGCGCTCGACAAGGCGATCCGCGGCGCCCGCGACGAGGTCGAACCCCTTCTGCGGGTCGAGCCGGCCGATCATCCCGAGGACGGCGCCGCGATCGTCGGGGTCGAAGCCGACGCGTCGGAGGAGGTCGCGGCGATCCTCGGCTTTGCCCTTGAGGCTGCGCCGCGAGTAATGGGCGACGAGATCGCCGTCCGTCGCCGGGTTCCAGAGCGCGTTGTCGAGGCCGTTGAGGATCCCGAAGAACCGATCGCCCTTGGCCCGCAGCGCGCCGTCGAGGCCCATTCCGTAGTCCGGCGTCAGCGCCTCGATGGCGAAGCCCGGGCTGACGGTGTTGACGAGCTCCGATCGCTCGATCGCCGCCCGCAGGAGGTCGAGACCGTCGGCATCCGCGGGCAGGAACATCTCGCCGGAGGCGAGGGCGTCGCCCGGCGCCAGTCCCAGCTCGCCGAGACGTTCCCGCGGCGTCCAGCCGTGGTAGGCGAGGTTGTGGATCGTCGCGACAGCGGCCGCCCGGCCGACGATCGGGTCGTCGGCATACCAGCGGTCGCGGAACAGCACCGCCGGCGCGGCGTGCCAGTCGTGGATCTGGACGACGTCGAGCGGGCGGCCGTCCGTCCGCAGGGTCTCGAGCGCCGCGCGGCAGAACAGGCCGAACCGCCACGCGTTGTCGGGGTAGTCGCCGCCGGCATCGCCGTAGAAGCCGTCGCGGTCGAAGGCCGGCGGATGGTCGACGAGGCGCAGCCGGTAGCCGTCGCCGGGCACGTCGACGACGCGGATGCCGGTCGTGCCGCCGAGCGCGGCGGGATCCGGGACGCGCACAGTCCTGGCGACGGCAGCGGCGGGGACTGCGATCGATCGGTAGCGCGGCAGGAAGACATCGACCGGCTCGACCGGACGGCGCGGCAGCCGACCGAGGGCCCGGGCGAGGGCATCCACGACGTCCGCGAGCCCGCCCGTCTTGGCCCAGGGCTCGCACTCGGCGGCAATCATCGCGACGCGCACGAGGCGGAATGGTAGCGGCGCGGCGGCATCGGCCGGGCGCCGACAAGCGATGGCGATGCGACGCCGGCGCCCGGAATCCGAACGACTAAACCGGTTCACACGCCGAACTTCAGCCGGTATGATGCGCCGACATGGAACCGTCGGTGACCGTCCCCACGATTCCCGGCGCGTCCTTTCGGCTCCCTCCCCAGCTCGAGGGCCTGCGGCGGCTCGCGTACAACTTCTACTGGAGCTGGCACCCCCGCGCGCGCCGCCTCTTCGGGCGGATCGACGCGCTGGCATGGATCCGCTATCGCAACCCGGTCCCCGTTCTCATCGGGCGGCAGCAGTGGACCCAGCTCCTCGAAGACCCGACCTTCATGGCCGAGTACGAGGACGTCGTCGCCGAGTTCGACCGCTACATGTCGAACGGGGCCGACCACTGGTTCCACCGCCGGCACGCCCGGTCGCTGCGGGGCCCGATCGCCTACTTCTGCGCCGAGTACGGCATCTACGAGTCGCTCGGCATCTACTCGGGCGGCCTCGGCGTGCTCGCCGGCGACCATACGAAGACCGCCAGCGACATGGCCCTGCCGTTCGTCGCGGTGGGATTGCTGTACCGCAAGGGCTACTTCCGCCAGACGATCGACGCCGACGGCCACCAGGAACACGCCTACCCGGACTACGACCTCTCGCTCCTGCCGCTGAGCCGGGTGCAGGGCCCAGACGGCGATCCGCTTCACGTCAAGGTCGCGCTGCCCGGCCGCGACCTCACGGTCGCGGTGTGGTGCGCACAGGTTGGACGGGTGCCCGTTCTCCTGCTCGACACGGACGTCACCGAGAACCACGAGTCCGACCGGCCGATCACCCACATCCTTTATGTCCGCGGCCGCGAGATGCGCCTGCACCAGGAGCTCGTCCTCGGCGTCGGCGGCGTGCGGGCCATCCGCGCGCTCGGCATCGAGCCGGCGGCGTGGCATCTCAACGAGGGCCACTCGGCGTTCCTGCTGGCGGAGCGCGCCCGTGAGCTGGTCGCGGCCGGGTCGTCGCTCGACGACGCATGGACGCAGGTGCGCCGGAACAGCGTCTTCACGATCCACACGCCGGTTTCGGCGGGCAACGAGCGGTTCGAGGCGGACCTCGTCCGCCGCGTCGCGGGTCCCCTGCTCGACGGCGACGGTCGCGCGGCGACCGGCGGCGTGCCCGTCGCGACGGTGCTCGAGCTCGGGCGCGGTGTCGACGGCGACGAAGGCCAGTTCGACATGACGGCGTTCTCGCTGCGTCTCACGAACGGCGCCAACGCCGTGAGCCGTCTCCATGCCGAGACGGCCAATGCGACATGGGAGCCCGTGCTCGGTCGGGACCGGATCGTCGGGATCACCAACGGCGTCCACATGCCGTCGTGGGTCGGGAGCCCGATC
>DATBKB010000033.1:0-15069 GCA_036556145.1 Candidatus Limnocylindrales bacterium
CGGCGCCGGCTCCGGCAGGGCGTCCGGGAGCGGCGCCGTCGCGAGGGCCCCGACGACCTCGCCCACCCCGCCGGCCTCACCGGCCAGCCGTGGCGCGGCCGTCCCCCAGCGCGACCGGAGGGTCGCGAGAGCCGCCGTCACGTCCGGGGAGAGCTCGGTCATCGGACGACCATTATCGAACGGACGTTCTAATCAGTCAATGGCCGGCCGCCACGTGCCGGTCGTAATCGAGGTTCCGCGCTTGATCTCCCGGCGGTCGTTACACCCCACCGAACCCGCCAGCCGACCGCCTGACGGTCGTAACGCACAACCTGTCCGGCTCCACACGCTCGAACACCCCGCTCCGCCGACCCACACGTCTCCGCAATGACCGCCTGGTGGCCAAGCGCCGGGAACCCGCCGCTACCCGCCAGCGTAGACAGGCGATGAGGCAGTCGGTCGCTGCTCTCGGCTTGGCGGGCCTGCTGACGGCCTCGTGCGCGCTCGTCCCCGGCGCCCCTCCGCCTTGCCCATCGCCGCTGATCGATCGCGGTGGAGGGTGGCACGAGATTGGCGGGCCGCGCGCGTGGCTCCTGTTCGATCCGCCCTACGTCACTTCCCATGGCCCACGGAAGCTGTGGATCCGAGTCGATGACACCGTGCCGGCCGGACCGCTGGAGCTGCTGGCCTTCAGCCCGGACGGCACGACCGTTGAGGGCTTCGTTCAAGCTCCGGTCCCGGACGACGCGTGGGCGCACGGCAGCGGCCCGCCGGCCGGCCTCGGGGGGTCGGTCCACTTCGCCGCCACGCCGCTGTCGCAGCCGGGATGTTGGACCCTCGTCGTCGGAACACGTGACACGGAACTGGGCCGACTCCTGATCGAGGTGGTTCCTCCTCGGCAGGAATGACGAGGGCTCACCGCCCGGCGAGCGCGATCGCCGCGAGGCCCAGCGCGATCCCGGCCAGGCCGATCCACTGCGTCGCCCGGAGCCGCTCCCCCAGGACCGCGACCGCGACGAGCACCGCGACTGCCGGCCCGAACGAGCTCGCCAGGCCGACGAGCCACGTCTCTGCGACGTCGAGGCCGATCGCGAACGAGACGAGGCCGGCCGCATCGAGCAGGCCCGCGAGCACCGCGATGCCGATGGCCCGTCGACGCGGCGACGTCGAATCGGGCGCCTCGAGCATCGGCGCCATCCAGCGCGGCCGGCGTCGCAGGCCCACCGCCAGCAGGGACCAGCCCACGGTCACCTGCGTGATTCGCGCCAGGAGGATCAGCGGCAGCCAGCCCGCGACCTCGATCGCCTCGGCCGACCCGATCGTCATCACCGCGAACATGACGAGCGCGATCATCGCGAAGCCGACACCGCGGCCCACGATCCGCACCCCGCGCAACCCGCCGTCGAAGACGAGCGCGGCGAGGACGACACCGCCCGTCGCCAGCGCCGAGCCGACGGCCTGGGTCACCGTCAGCGACTCGCCGCGGAGGAACACCGCGAGGATCACGGTGAGGCCGCCGTACGCGGCGCTGATCGGGCTGACCACCGACAGCGGCCCGATCCGAAGCGCCGTGAAGAACGACAGGTAGGCGGCCGCGCCGCCGAGGCCGACGAGGATGCCCCAGGCGATGCTCTGCGGGTCGGTCGGAATGGATTCGCCCATCGCCAGGGCGAGCACGACGAGTCCGAGGGTTCCCGACAGCTGGCTCGTGGCGAGGACCCGGAGACTGCCGATTCGCTGCCCGGCGCGACTCGCGGCGACGTCGGTGAGGCCCCACATGAGGGCCGCGCCGAGGCCGAGGAGCAACCCGATGGGAGCGCCGGCAGGCATGGCCGGCAAGGGTACGTTCGGCGTGGCGGCGACACCGATCCGTGCCGCCGGTCGGGACCGGAGCCCGTGCTAGACTCTCGGCGCGATCGCCCTCGTGCGCGATCCGCCCGTGGGGATGTAGCTCAGCTGGGAGAGCACCGCGTTCGCATCGCGGGGGTCAGGGGTTCGAGTCCCCTCATCTCCACCACTCCCCCGCCCTGACGGTTGCCCGGGCCGGCCGTTCGCCTCACCGTCCAGCCCTCGCCTCGCGTGAGGCCGCGTACGCGCGCCAGCCGCCGTACTCCGAGATGTCGGGATGGCGCCCCTCGGCCATCTCGCGCGGGTAGAGGATGCCCGGGACGACACGCCCGTCGGCGAGCTTGACGGGGCCGCGGTAGAGGCCGGGCGGCTCGCCGGCCTCCACGCGCTGCCAGACGTCGTCGGGCACCTCGTACAGCTCGCCCGGAACCGACACGCCGCCCTCGCCGACCTCGTACATCCCCGGATGGACGTCGCCGATCGAGTGGATCCGGTAGACCGGCGCCGTCGATGGCGCCTCGAGGAACGTCGCCCCGTCGAGGTTGGCGTGGAGCTTCAACCCGCGCATGAGCGTGCCGTTGACGAAGAGCAGACCCATCGGCGTCCTCCAGGCAGGGCTGCGTAAACGGCGGCGCCGGGCAGCCGCTGGCCGCCCGGCGCCGCGAGTGACGAAGGTCAGGCCGTCGCCGCCTCGGCCTCGGGCTCGGGCGGGGTCCGGATCGCGTTCAGCATGTCTTCGGCCGAGGCCCGGCCCTCGCGCCAGGCGACCGACCAGATGACGACCGCGGCGAGGGCGTAGCCGATCCACACCGTCGTCGGAGCGCGGACCGAGAACGCGCCGTCGGTCACCTGGAAGATCAACCCGGCCGGATCGTGGATCAGGCCGATCAGCGCGAGGAACCCGGCGATGACCGTGTAGAGGATCGCCCGGCTGTACTGCCGGTCGATGACGAAGACGGCAATCGCGGCGACGAGCAGCCCGGAGAGGACGCCGCCCGCGCCCAGGTGAAGCAGGCCGTCGTAGATGACGCCGTTCTGGGCCAGCGTCCCGAAGCCGACCTGGGCCGCGGAGGTGCCGGCGGAGACCAGCGAGTTGTCGATGAGCGTCTGCGCCCACTGGGCGATGTTCGGCACGAGGGCGAGGACGATCGCCGGCGCGTAACGCGCCGGTGAGGTCTGGAATGCCTGCGCGCCGATGACCAGCCCGATGTAGAGCAGGATCGGGAACAGCGCCTGCGACGGCACGAGCGCCAGGAAGAACCCGACCAGCCCGAGCAGGCAGACGAGCCCGATGACGACGCCGGTCGCGAGCGAGTAGCCGATTCGGCCGCCGACGGCCTTCCAGCCGGGGTGGCCGATGTAGACCGCGGGCGGGAACGGGCTGCCGAGGAAGGAGCCGACGACCGCGCCGAGCCCGTCGGCGGTCAGGATGGCGCGCAGGTTGTAGTTGTCTCCCGCGGTCGCGGCGGACTCGACGTTGTTCATCCCCTCGGTGAAGTTGTAGACGCCGAGCGGGATGGCCGTGACGATGAGCGGCGCCGCGTCGCTCAGGCCGGACAGCACCTCGGTGCCGAACTGCGGCAGGTGCAGGCCGAACTGGGCGAACGAATCCGACACGGCCTGCGGGCTGAGGCCCTGCCAGCCCCAGACGAAGTACGACAGCCAACCGATGACCGTGCCGACGACGATCGCCGCGAGGCCGCCCGGAATCCCGAACGGCAATCGGACGTTGGCCGTCCACGCGAGCAGGATGATGGCGAAGGTCGTGAGCGCGATCCACGGCGCGGTGAACATCTGGAAGGCCGCGTTCATCGAGATGAAGGCGATCGAGATCCCGGCCAGCGTCCCGAGCATCGCCGCCCGCGGCGTGTAGCGGCGGATGGTCGGACCCACGAAGGCGCCGATGAGGACGATCACGCCGATGAGGAACGCCCACGCCAAGCCGGCCTGCCAAGCCGCGAGCGGGTTGCCGGTGTTCAGCGCGACCGGCAGCATGATGGCGAACGTCACGAAGAAGTAGTGCGGGACGCTCGGGCCATATGGCATGGCCGCGACGTCGTCGCGCCGCTCCTTCTGCGCGAGCCGGTAGGCCAGGTACGCGTAGAAGATGTTGCCGAGCGGGAGCGCGATCGCCAGCGCCGGCAGGATCCGGCCGTAGACCTGGTCGGCCGGCAGGTTGATGACGAAGAGCGCCAGGCCCGACAGGACGAGGACGTTGAGCAGGACGTTCGTCCCGAGGCCGAAGAACGCGTTCCAGTCGCCGGGGACCCACAGCTTTGGTCGGTACGGGGCACTCGCCTGTGCCTGTGTCATCCGGTCCATCCCTCCTGGTGGATGTGCCTCACTCCCTCATGTGAGCGGCGCAATCAGCCCCCGGCAGCTCCCGCCATGGCCGGCGTCGCCGACCGCAGGCCTGCCAGGAACTTCGTCGAGTCGCTGACCCAGCCGAAGATGCCGCCCTGGGCCTTGATCATCTCCAGGGCGACCCGCTGGAACTCCGGGAAGTAGGAGGCGACGCAGTCGGACAGCACGAGCGCGTCGTAGCCGCGGTCGTTCGCCTCCCGGACGGTCGTGTGGACGCAGACCTCGGTCGTGACGCCGCAGACGACGAGCTTCTCGATGCCCTTCATCTTGAGGATCGCGTCGAGGTCCGTGGCGTAGAACGCGCCCTTGCCCGGCTTGTCGACGACTGGCTCGCCCTCGATCGGATAGACCTCTTCGACGATGTCGTGGCCGAGCTCGCCGCGGACGAGGATCCGGCCCATCGGGCCGACGTCGCCGATCGTGATCTTGCCCCGGCCGCGAACCTTCTTCGCCGGCGGCAGGTCGGACAGGTCGGGCCGGTGTCCTTCCCGCGTGTGGATGACGAACAGACCGGCCTCGCGACAGGCCTTGAGGACCTTCTCCGCCGGCGGCAGCGCCTTGAGCAGCGGCGACGTGTCGTTGCCGAGCGCCTCCCCGAAGCCGCCGGGGTACACGAAGTCGCGCTGGAAATCGATCATCACGAGCGCGGTCTTGTCCGGCTCGAATTCGAACTCGTACGGTTCCGCCTCGACTCTCGCCATGCCGTCCTCCTTCGTGCCTGGGTGTCTGCCTCGATCAGCCCCGCGCCGCGGGAATGGTTCGTGAAGCGATCGCATCGGGCACGACGCGGGTGCCGGTCGCGCCCGCGATGGCCCGCTCGAGTGCCGCCGGTGTCGTGATGAGGACCTCCTCGCCGCCGCGCTCGAGGAATGCGATGGCCGCCTCGATCTTCGGCCCCATGCTGCCCTTCGGGAACTCGCCCTCGGCGAGGTAGCGCCGCGCGTCGCTGACCGGGAGCCGGTCGAGGAACCGCTGGTCGGGCTGCCGGAAGTGGACCGCGACCTGCTCGACGCCGGTCGAGAGGACCAGCAGCGGTACCCCGAGGCTCGCCGCGAGCAGCGCCGACGCGCGGTCCTTGTCGATCACCGCTTCGACGCCCTGGTACACGCCCGACGACTCCTCGACGACGGGGATCCCGCCGCCACCGACGGCGACGACGACGAAGCCGGCATCGACGAGGGCCCGGATCTGATCCGACTCGACGATCCGCAACGGGACCGGCGAGGGCACGACGCGGCGGTAGCCGCGGCCGGAGTCCTCGATCATCTGCCAGCCGTTGCGCTCGCCCCTGGTGCGCGCCTCGGCCGCCGTGTAGAACGGGCCGATCGGCTTCGTCGGTTGGCCGAAGGCGGGGTCGGCGGCGTCGACCACCGTGTGCGTCAGGACGTACGCGACGCGGTCGCGGAGGCCCTTCGCCGCCAGCGCGTTGAGCAAGGCGAGCGACAGGATGTGGCCGATGCCGCCCTGTGAATCCGCCGACGACATCTCGAGCGACAGCTGTGGCACGGGCGCCGAATCGCCGACGAGCTCCGAGCGCAGGAGGATGAAGCCGACCTGCGGGCCGTTGCCGTGGGTCAGGACGATCCCCCAGCCCTCGCGGACGAGCGTCGCGATGTGGCCGGCCATCTCGACCGCGTTGTCGTACTGCTCGGCGATCGTGCCCTTCTGGCCGTCGAGGATCAGGGCGTTGCCGCCGATCGCGACGACGGCGCGGCGCGCGGTCATGCCGCGACCTCCACGTCGAGCCGCCGGCCAAGCTCACGCAGTGCCGCGGCGAAGCAGCTCAACGGCGCGCGGGCGATGCCGGCGCCGATCTGGCCCACGCCGGCCTCGCGATGGGCGATGCCGGTGTTGATCACCGGCGCAATTCCGGTGTCGACAACACGGCGCGCGTCGATGCCGGTCGGCGTGCCGGCGAAGCCGAGGCTCGGCAGGCCGTACCCGGGGTTCCGCGCGAGCGTGATCCGTTCCATGAGCCTGGTGAACCCGATCGCGTCCGCGGGCGTGCCGCCGACGAAGCGGACGATCGCCGGTGCGGCGGCCATCGCGAAGCCGCCGATGCCGGCCGTCTCGGTGATGGCGCTGTCGCCGAGGTCGGGATTCGCGTCGTCCGGACCGTAGCCCGGGAAGTAGAGGCCGTCCGGCACGCCGACGGGAGCGGCGAACCACGCGTCACCGGTCCCGGAGAGCCGGATCCCGAAGTCCACGCCGTTCCTCGACATCGCGGTGACGACGGTCGAGCCGTCGATGCCGTGCGCCGCGTCCATGGCCGACTTGCACGCGGCCATCGAGAGGTTGAGGAAGAAGTGGTCGTTGCCGCGCAGGAACTCGAGGACGGCCTCGGCGGTCGAGGCCTCGACGGCGGTCACGAGACGCGGCGCGATCGTGCGCGCGAACAGCGAGGTGGCGGCGACGTTGCGGTTGTGGCCCTCGTCGCCCATCTGGAGCGCCTGGGCGGTGATCGCCTTGAGGTCGATCGGCCCGGACGTCAGTGCGGCGCTCAGCGCCGGGCCGAGCGTCGCGGCGAACCAGCGCAACCGGTCGAGGACGCTCTCGTCGTACGCACCGAAGCGCAGGACCTTGCCGAGACCCTCGTTGAGCGTCGCGAAGGCGCGATTGCCGCGGTCCGCGTTCTCGACGACGACGACCGGCATCGACGGCGACACGACGCCGGCCATCGGCCCCACGGCGCCGTGGTGATGGCAGGGCTCGAAGCGCACCTTGCCGGTGTCGGCGAGCCGCCGCGCCTCGTCGGGCGTCGAGGCCCAGCCCTCGAACAGGATCGCGCCGATCACCGCGCCCTGGACGGGGCCGCACATCCGCGGCCACTCGATCGGCGGGCCGCTGTGCAGGAGCATCCGGCCCTCCAGCCCCGCGATCGCTTCGCCGGCGGGACGGACGTCGAGCAGCGTCGGGGCGGCGGCGAGGATTCGGTCGACGGCCGCGCGGTTGGCGGCCGAGATGGCACTGCCCACAGGATCGTCGGGGTCGTCCTCGAGTCGTGCCGCGAGGAGGCCGGCCGCGGCATCTCCCTCCGCGGGCGGCCGCCAGTCGAGGGCGACGACGGGCGCGCCGTGATCTCGGATCGGCTCGGCGAACCCCGCCAGCCCGACGTTGATCGCGCGGACGCCGTCGAGGAGCGCCGGGCCGCTCATCGCCGCGCTCCCCGGGCGCCGGCTGCGGCCGCCACGGGCGTCGCCGTGGTCGGGGACGCGCGGTTCGCGATCCGCGCGGCGAGGATCGCCGCCTGCGCGTTGCTCGGCGCCAGCAGCACGCCGGCGTCGGCGAGGGTCGCCTCCTGGCGAAGCAGGTCCTGGGGATCGGTCGCAGTCCCGCAAACGGACGCGACGACGGCAAGTCCACGCCCCGCCTTGCGGGCGACGGCCTCGGCCTCGCGAATCGCGGGGGCCAGCGCTCCGCCAGGATCGACGTGCGATCCGTAGCCGAGGACGACATCGAGCAGGACGACCGCGACCTCGGGATCGGCGGCCGCCTCGAGGATCTTCTCGACCCGCAGGCGCGGATCGATCATCGGATGCGGACGGCCGACGGTGTACTCGTCGTCGCCGAGGTCGATCACCGCGTCGTGGGCGCCGTGCCGCAGGTCCTTCAGCAGGAGCTTGGCCTCGCCGGCCAGCGATCCGCCCGAGAAGAGCCCGCGAACGGTCGACTGGCCGGGCGCGAGACGCTCCGCGATCCGGTCGGTCGCGGTGAGAAGCGTGGCGTCCGGCCCGACCTCCTGGGTCGGCGGCGGCTCGGCGAAGGCCAGGGCAGTCGCGATGGCGGCGGCAGCCTCGAACGTCCGCGCCGGATGGGCGCCGGCGGCGCGAGCTTCGGCGGGATCGCCGCCGAGGAAGTTCACGACGACGGGCTTCGATGCACCGCGAACCGCGTCGAGGATCGCGCGGGCGACCGTCCGCGAGGGCGGCTTCGAGATCAGCACGAGGACCCGCGTGCCGGGGTCGTCCAGGAGCAGCCGGATCGCCGCGAGCATCGTCCGGCCGCCCACCCGCTCGTCGAGGTCTCGCCCACCGGTGCCGAGGGCGTGCGACACCCCGGAGCCGAACCGATCGATGAGACAGCTGACCTGCTGGAGCCCGGTCCCGGACGCGGCCGCCAGCCCGATCGGCCCGCGGCGAACGGCGTTGGCGAACCCGAGCGGGACGCCGCCGACGATCGCTGTCCCGCAGTCGGGGCCCATGACGAGCAGGCCCTTCCTGCCGGCGAGGGTCTTCAGCGCGACCTCGTCCTCGATCGGGACGTTGTCGCTGAAGAGGAAGACGTTGAGGCCCCGTTTGAGCGCCTTGAGCGCCTCCGCGGCTGCGTACGTGCCGGGCGTCGACACGAGCGCGAGATTCGCGTCCGGCAGCGCCGCCACCCCCTCGCCGATCGTCTGGGCGGCCGGCTTGCCGGTCGCGGCCTCGTCCTCGGCCGGGCCGACGTTCGCGGCGAGGAGGGCCGAGGCGCGCTCGAGCGCCGCTGCGGCTTCCTTGCCGGTCCCAGCCGTCACCGCGACGACGAGGTCGTTCGGCCCGGGGCCGGCGGCGGCCGCCTCGGACATCCCGGCCGCGGCGAGGACCGCGAGGTTCGCGGGGGTGGCCATGACGAGACCGGCCCTCGAGATCCCGGGCAGCTTCTCGAGCTCGGCGGCGATCGCCATGAGCTCGACGGAATCGCGATAGCTGTTCTTGACGACCGAGCCGCGAACGACGCTCATGCGGCTACCGCCCGCCGCTGCGTGGCGGTGTCGAGGGCCAGGAGGAACCCGGCCAGCGTGTCCGACCCCGAGGTCGCGCCCCACGCCGCGGCGAGGCGAATGGCCTCGGGAATCGCCTCGACCGGGCCGGCGAGCAGCGCCCGGGCGACGACGTGGAGCCGCTCGGCGTAGAACCCCCGAGCGGCAGCCCGGTGGAATGCAACGGCGACGTCGGTCGTGCGGCCGGTCGCCGCCCCGGCCCAAGCGCGAGCGAGCCGACGAGCGCGAGGGTCGCCGATCGCCGACAGGCCCGCCGTGAAGCCGACGAGGACGTCGTCGCCGGACGGGGTCAGGCCGGGTCCGAGACCGATGAGGCCGGTCCCGGCCAGCTCGATCGCGCTGTCCCGCCTCTTCCGGGCCGCTGGCGCGAGCCCGCCATCGGTCAGGCGCCCGCCGGCGATCAGGGTCCCACCGGCGAGCGCCCCGCGCGCGACGGCGACGCGGCCGCCAATGTCCGCAGGCACATGGCTGGGTCGGAGCAGCGGATCCCATTGGGGAGCGACCAGGTCGACGTGGAGCAGCCCGCCCGGAATGTCGAGACGTCGCGCCGACGCGGCGACGGCCATGCCGCTCCGGACGCCGAGCGCGACGGGCTCGAACGAATCGGCGAGGAGGACGCCGTTGGGCAGGCCGCCGCCGCGAGCGGAGGCGAGCGTCACGAGCTCGCCCGCGACGAGGAGGTTGACGGCCGAGCGATAGACGCTCAGGACGACGCCGTCCGCGCCCGCGGCAGAGCCCAGGAATGGGCGAAGGGCGGTGCTGACGGTGACGGCGCGTCGGAGAACCCCTCTGTTCTCCATCCGCGCATCCTAGGGATCGCCCACCCGCGCGACAAGCCCGTCGCGGCGCCCGGAGCGGCGGCGGGCTACATCGAGCCGAGCGCCCCGTGCAGCTCGAGGGAATGGGCGTGCAGCCAGCGCCGCCACTCCACGTGGTCCGCGCGCCGCGACGCGACGAGCGCCCAGAAGCGCGGCCCGTGCCCGAACACGCGCAGGTGGGCGAGCTCGTGGATCACGACCGTCTCGAGCGCCTGGGGCGGCGCCAGGACGAGCCGCCACGAGACCGAGAGCCGCCCCTCCTTCGAGGCACTCCCCCAGCGTGTCTTCGGGTCGCGGATCGTGATCGCCTCCGGCTCGACCCGGAGCGCCGCCGCGTGGCGCTCGATCTCCCGCCCGATCGCGAGGCGGGCTCGCTCGCGAAGCCAGTCGACGAGCACGTCCCGGATGTCGCGCCGGTCGCCGGGCGCGAGGCGGACGACGATCTCGTCCTCCTCCTCGCCGGCCTCGCGGGCGATCCGCGACCGCCGCTCGCGCGAGCCCTCGGCGGCCGGCACGACTCGCAGCCGATGGAGCTCGCCGCGGAAGCGGATCGCCGCGCCGTCCTCGAGTCCGCCCCTCGCCGCGAGCTCCGCACGCTGCCGGGCGTGGGTCGTCAGGTGCCGGCGCAGCCACGCCTCGCGCTCGCGGAGAAAGGACTCGACGAGCGATTCGGGCCGAGCCCAGCCGCGGCGCGTCGCGGGCGGCAGGCTCACGACCACGCCCTCGAGCGGGTCGATCGTCACCCGGAGGCGCCGCGACCGTCGCGAGCGCCGGACGACGTACTCGATCGGCCCGCCGGGGAGCCGGATCGTGGCGGTCACCGGAACGGCCGGCACGGCGACGAGCGGCCGCGCCCGCCCGGTGGATCGGGTCGAGCTCGTCACGCGGAGCGGCGCAGCAGCCGCCCGGGCAGGCGGCCGGTCTCCCGGCCGCCGAGCACGGCGACCTGCCCGTTGACGACGACGTGGTCGATCCCGGTCGGGTGCACGGCCGGGCGCTGGTACGTCGCGAGGTCGGCGACGTTCGCGGGGTCGAAGACGACGAGATCGGCGAACGCGCCATCGCGGATCACGCCACGACCGGCCAGACCGATCCGCGCGGCCGGCACGGAGGTCATCTTCGCGATCGCCGTCTCGAGCGGCACCTGGCGCCGTCCGCGGACGTAGCGGGCGAGCACTCGCGCCGTCGTGCCGTATGTCCGCGGGTGGGGCACGCCGACGTCGAGGATCGGATCGCCCGGCCGGCGGCCCTCGGCGTCGGTGCACACGGCGATCCACGGCACTCGCAGGATCGTCATGACGTCCGCCTCGTCCATGCAGTCGATGACAATCGACGTCTCGAGCCGGTCGTCGACGAGGAGGTCGAAGGCGACGTCGGTCGGGTCGGTGTTCGTCTCGCGACCGAGCTCGGCGAGGCTGCGGCCGCCCCAGTCGGGATGGCTCGGCGAGTACGACACGCGAATGCCGGCCCAGCCCGGATCGGATCCGACGTTCTCCCAGCCGGACGTGCCGCGCTCGATCTCGGAGCGGATCCGGCCGCGGACGCCCGGGTCGCCGAGCGCCGCGATGCACTCCTCGATGCCGAGCGCGAGAAGCGCGGGCGGCAGGACCGTCTGAAGGGTCGTCGCCGCGGCCATGTACGGGTACTGGTCCGCCGCCACGTCGAGGCCGGTCGCACGCGCCTGCTCGAGCCGCTCCACGGCCTCGCCGGCGCGGCCCCAGACCGGCTTCGCGCCGCATTTGAGGTGCGAGACCTGGAGGCGCCCGCCATCACCGGCCTTCCGGATCGTGTCGACGGCCTCGTCCAGGGCGTCGAACAATCCGGCCGACTCGTTTCGCATGTGGGTCGAGTAGAGGCCGCCGCGCTTGGCCACGACCCGGACGAGCTCGACGATCTCGGCCGCCTCGGCATGCATCCCCGGCGCGTAGATGAGCCCGGTCGACATGCCGAAGGCGCCGGCGTCGAGGGCGGCCTCGACCTCGCGGGTCATCGTCGCCAGCTCGGTCGTGTCGGGAACGCGGGCGTCGCTGCCGAGGACCGCGCCGCGGATCGTCCCGTGGCCGGCGAGAAAGGCGACATTCGGGCCGAGGCGCTCGCCGCCGACCGCCTCGAGGTACTCGGCGAACGTCGTCCAGCGCGGCGTCACCCGGTGGACCCGAAGGTCGAGCTCGACGAGCTCCCGGCCGATCGGGGTGATCGGCGCAACGGTCGACCCGCAGTTGCCGGAGAGCTGGGTCGTGAAACCCTGCCGCAGGTGGCTGGCGAGCATGCCGTCGACGAACAGCGACGTATCGGAGTGGCCGTGGGGATCGACGAAGCCGGGGCAGACGACCCGGTCGGTCGCGTCGATGACCTGACGAGCGGAGCGGGGATCGACCGCCGAGAGGTCGCCGACCGCGGCGATCCGGTCGCGCTCGACGCCGACGTCGGCCTGACGTCCGGGGCTGCCCGTCCCGTCGACGAGCGTCCCGCCGCGGATGAGGAGGTCGAACGAGGCCATCCAGCGCGGAATGGTGCCAGATGCGGATGCCGGTCCGCGAGCCGAAGTCGGAGGCGGCCGCCGGACGGCTGGGCCGGCGGATGGGCCGCTCCGGAGCGGCCTAGCGAATGGCCGCCTCGAGCACGACGGCCGGTTTCGGGCTCGCGACGCCCGCCGGGGCCGGGCCGAACCGCATTTCGACCTCGTAGGTGTCCTCCTCGAGGCGGCTCTCGAGGGCCGGGAAGAGGTCGTGGAACAGGCGCAGCATCGCGACGTTGTCGGCGAGGACCGACGCCGTGAAGCCGGCGATGCCGTTCTCGCGGGCCGCGTCGATCAGCCCCTGGAACAGCTGCCGCCCAAGACCCTGTCCCTGGAAGTCGTCGCGGACCACGAACGCCACCTCGGCCAGGTTCGAGCGCAGATCGAGGTCATACCGGGCCACGCCGACGACAGCTTCGTCGCCCTCGGGCCCGGTCGTCGCGACGAGCACCATCTGCCGGGCGTAGTCGACCTTCAGCCACTCCTGGAGCCGCTGGTGGGGCATCGTCGGCAGCAAGCGGAAGAAGCGGTGATAGATGGTCTCCTCGGAGAGCGCGTAGAACATCTCCCGCAGGGCGGGCTCGTCGGTCAGCCGGATCGGGCGCATGAAGACCCGGCGCGCGTCGCGGAGGTCGATCCAGCGCTCGTAGCGCTCGGGGTAGACCGGCATCGAGAACGGCGGCTCGACCTGGTCGGCGTAGACGAGGTGCCTCGTCTTCGCCTCGGCGAGGAGCCAGGGCCGGAAGCGCGGGTGAGCGATCTCGATGAGCGCCGTCGCCCGCTCCCGGATCGACTTGCCGTGGAGATAGGCGACCCCGTACTCGGTGACGACGTAGTGGACGTCGCCGCGGCTCGTCACGACGCCCGCCCCCGGCTTGAGGGCCGGCACGATCCGCGAGACCGTTCCGCCGTCGGCCGTCGCCGGCAGGGCGATGATCGCCTTGCCGCCACGAGACCGGGAGGCGCCGCGCACGAAGTCGACCTGGCCGCCGATGCCGCTGTAGAAGAGCGGCCCGAGCGAGTCGGCGCAGACCTGACCCGTCAGGTCGACCTCGAGGGCCGAGTTGATCGAGGTCATCCGCTCGTTCTGGGCGATGACGAACGGGTCGTTCGTGTGCTCGGTCGGGTGGAACTCGACCATCGGGTTGTCGTCGACGAAGTCGTAGAGAGCGCGCGAGCCGAGCACGAAGCTCGCCACCATCTTGCCCCGGTGGAGGGTCTTCCGGGCGTTCGTGATCACGCCCTTCTCGATGAGCGGCAGGATCCCGTCGGAGAACATCTCGGTGTGGACGCCCAGGTCGCGGCGGTCGCCGAGGTACCTGAGGACCGCGTCCGGGATCTGGCCGATACCGAGCTGGAGGGTCGCGCCGTCCTCGACGAGGGAGGCGATGTGCTTGCCGATCGCCAGGGCCAGGTCGCTCTCCTCGCCCTGCGGCGCCTCGAGGATCGGGTCGTCGCAGGGGACGAGGGCGTCGATGTCGCGGACGTGGATGAAGCAGTCGCCGAGTGCGCGCGGGGCCTGGGAGTTGACCTCGGCGATGACGACCTTGGCGCTCTCGGCGGCCGATTTGACGATGTCGGTCGATACGCCGTAGCTGCAGTAGCCGTGCTCATCCGGCTCCGACACCTGGATCAGGGCGACGTCGATGACGATCCGCCCGTCGCGGAAGAGGCGCGGGATCTCGGACAGGAACACCGGGGTGTAGTCGGCCCGGCCCTCGTTGACCGCTTCGCGCGTGTTGGCGCCGATGAAGAACGCGTTGTGGCGGAAGCGCTGGTCGAGCGCCGGCGCGGCGTACGGGGCCACGCCGAGGGTCATGATGTGGACGATCTCCGTGTCGTCGAGGTTCTCCCGGGCGGCCAGCGCGGCCACGAGCGACTGCGGCTCGCCCGCCCCTGAGCCGATGAACACGCGCGAGCCGTGGCGGATCCGGCGGACCGCCTGGGTGGCCGTCTCGATCTTGGCGGCGTGGCGCTCGCGCCAGCCGGCGTCGACTTTCGTGCTCATACGCTCATCTCCGCCACTCATCGTGCCAGAGCCCGGGGCGGCCGGAGGGTGCCGAACGGCCCGGACCGGAGGGGCCGTTTGATCGGGGAAGGGACCTCCTTTCGTTCGGTCGGCCAGCGGCGGAAGGCGCGATCGGCTTGCTATACTCCGCCCTCCGGCGTGGGGCTATAGCTCAGCTGGGAGAGCGTCTGAATGGCATTCAGAAGGTCAGGGGTTCGAATCCCCTTAGCTCCACCAACGCACTGATCGCCGACCCACCCAGGGACCCCTCGCCGGATCGGCGGGGGGTTCTGCTATCGGACGAGGAACGAGCGACGACGATGGCCCAGGCCTCCACCCGCCGGAAGAAGATCCCGGGCCCGAAGCGGACCGTGAGCTCCGCCGGGGGCGAGGGCGGCCGCGACCGCGAGCGCGACCGCGACCGCGACCGCGTCGAGCGCTACCAGCCGACGGTCATCGAGCCTCGCTGGCAGCAGCGCTGGGAGGAGATCGGCCTCCACAAGACGGACCTCCACGCGACGGGCAAGCCGCGGTTCTACGTGTTGACGATGTATCCGTACCCGTCGGGCGACATCCACATCGGCCACTGGTACATCAAGACCCCCACCGACGCGTTTGCCCGTTACCAGCGGATGCGCGGCAGGAACGTCTTCTTCCCGATCGGCTTCGATGCCTTCGGCCTGCCGGCCGAGAACGCCGCGATCAAGAACCGCGTCAACCCGCGCGACTGGACGATGTCGAACATCGCCAACATGCGCCGGCAGCTGCGCTCGATGGG
>DATBKB010000034.1:0-20176 GCA_036556145.1 Candidatus Limnocylindrales bacterium
ATCGTGCCTTGGTCACTACAGAAGGGTGGGTGAGTGGGCGACGACGCGCGAGAGATCCTCAGGCGACTCGGCCTCGACATCGATCGAGACAGCGTTCACGCAACGTTCGACCATCTAGGGCTGCCGCCTCCATCGCCGGGCAAGGACCCCCAGGCTTGGGCTCACGAAGCCATGCGGAGGCTGGCGGATGTACCGAAGGACCGCGATCCGTGGGCCACCGGCGGCAACGTGCTGGAAGAGCCCTTCCATGGCGCAATTCCGGTCGAGTTCCTGGGCGACCTGGATCTCGACCCGTTGGAATTCGCCGTCGAGTTGGCGCGCGCAGCTTCGTGGGCTGAGCTAGAGGACCTTCGGCTTGCTCTTGATGTCCTGGGACGACGGGAGTCCGGGGATGATGCCGATCACGTGTCCAACTGGTCGCCGCCGACGGCGGGCCGTCTCCCCACGACTCGACAGGCAATCGTTCGTTGGCACTACGACGCGGCCATGGCAGGGCCGGCGACGATCCGTCGATTGATCGAGGGGACGCTCAACGCGGTCGAGGAGCTCGGCCTGCCGGGGGTCCGTCTCCTGATCGGCCACATCGACTGACTCAGCCCCAGCCGGAGCGTGGAACATCCTGCTCCGCGAAAGGCGCCGGGGCGGGGGACGCGACCGCACCGGCGCCTGAAGGAGATTCGTCGCCGAGAGCCCACCGGATCGCGGCACGGGTCGGAGGCCTCCGGTGTACCGTCCGGATGTGCCGGTACCCCGCCGCTACGCGACCGACGCAATCGTCCTGTCTCGCTTCGACCTGGGCGAGGCCGATCGGGTCCTGACGCTCATCACCCCGGGCGGCGGCAAGCTCAAGGCGATCGCGAAGGGGATCCGCCGGCCGACCTCGCGGATCGGCGGCAGCCTCGAGCCCTTCGCCGAGCTCCAGGTCGTGCTCCACCGCGGACGGACGTTTGAGGTGGTGACCGAGGTCCGGGTCGGCCATGCGTGGCTCCACCTGCGCGACTCGCTCGAGTCGGCCGCCACCGCCTGGTACCTCGCCGAGCTGGCCGACCGCTCCCTCGAGGAGCGCCACGCGGCCGAGCCGCTCTACGCGCTCCTCCGTCGTGCGTACGAGCTGCTCGATGCCGGCATGGCCCCGGGCCGGGTCGCCCGCTGGTACGAGATGCACCTCGCCGATGAGCTCGGCGTCCGGCCCGAGGTCGACCGCTGCGTGGAATGCGACCGAGTCCTCGAGTCGGACGAGCAGTTCCGCTGGGTGCCGCCGCTCGGCGGCGTGCTCTGCCAGCGCTGCCCGGGTCCGCCGCACGGCCGGACCGGCCTGTCGCTCGAGGCGCTCAAGCTCCTCAAGGCCTACCAGCGCCTCGACGTCGAGGCCCTGACCGCGCTTCGGCTCGCCGCATCGGTCGAGCGCGAGGTCGAGACCGCGATGCGCGACTTTCTCCGCCACGCCCTCGAGCGCGATCCGCGGTCGCTTGCGTTCCTCGACGAGGTTCGAGCCGCCACGCGGGATCCGAGCCCCACGGCGGGCTGATGGCCAACGTTGAGCTGCGCGACATCCGAACGGACGCGGACCGGGCGGCCGTGATGGCCCTGAGGCGCCGGCCCGGCCAGGAGCGTTATCTCGGCTCGGTGGGCGAGCACTTCGCGGAGGCGATCGAGTATCCCCAGGCGAAGCCGCGGATGTGGGCGGTGCACGACGCCGATCGGGTGGTCGGCTTCGTGATGATCAGCGACGGCATCCCTGCGGACACGCTGGCCGCCGATCCCGAGCTCGTCGGTCCGTACTTCCTCTGGAAACTCCTGGTCGATGCGCCACTTCAGGGCCGCGGCTACGGGCGGGCGATCGTGGAGGCGGTCGGCGGCTACGTCCGGCAGCGAGGCGGGGAGGTCCTGTACACGAGCTGCGTCGACGGCGAGGGGTCGCCACAGCCCTTCTACCTGCGCCTCGGCTTCGTGAAGACCGGCCGGATCGCCGACGGCGAGGATGTCCTGGCGCTCGACCTGGGTCGCGCCGGCGAGCTCTGCTAGCATCGGACGCCAGTCCCGGGACCGTCCCTGCCACGGCCGGCCACCAGCGGAGAGCCTCGTGCCCAGCCCCGTCAGCGAAAAGGACCACGTCGCGCCGAGCGTCGCCAACCTCGACACGATCGTCTCGCTCGCGAAGCGGCGCGGCTTCGTCTTCCCGTCGAGCGAGATCTACGGCGGCATCAACGCCGTCTGGGACTACGGCCCGCTCGGCGTCGAGCTGAAGAACAACGTGAAGCGGGCGTGGTGGCGGGCGATGATCCAGCGGCGGGACGACGTCGTCGGCCTCGACGCGGGGATCCTCATGCACCCGCAGGTCTGGGTGACGTCCGGGCACGTCGGCTCGTTCTCCGACCCGCTCGTCGAATGCCTCAACTGCCACCAGCGCTTCCGGCTCGACGAGCTGCCAGGCGTCCACGGCCTGTCGGCCACGGACCTTCAGGACCCAACGGTCGTCGAGCGGCTGAAGCTCCGCCATGCCGACGACGGCGGCCAGCTCACCGCCCCGCGGCGGTTCAACCTCATGTTCAAGACGTACATGGGCCCCGTCGAGGAAGAGGCGGCGATCGTCTACCTCCGGCCCGAGACCGCCCAGGGCAGCTACGTCAACTTCAAGAACGTTCTCCAGAGCTCGCGCAAGAAGCTGCCGTTCGGGATCGCCCAGATCGGCAAGTCGTTCCGCAACGAGATCAGCCCGGGCAACTTCGTCTTCCGGATGCGCGAGTTCGAGCAAATGGAGATGCAGTACTTCGTCCGGCCGGACGACGCTGCGGCACAGTTCGAGGAATGGCTGCCGCGCCGCCGGGCGTGGTACGAGGCCTACGGCGCCACGCCGTCACGTCTCCGCTATCGCGAGCACGCCCCCGACGAGCTGGCCCACTACGCGAAGAAGGCGGTCGACATCGAGTACCGCTTCCCGTTCGGCTGGAAGGAGCTCGAGGGCGTCCACAACCGGGGCGACTTCGACCTGTCGCGCCACGCCGAGGCGTCGGGGGAGAACCTCGAGTACTTCGACCAGGCGACCGGCGAGCACTTCGTGCCGTTCATCGTCGAGACCGCCGGCGGCGCCGACCGGGCCGCCTTCACGTTCCTCATCGACGCCTACCGCGAGGAGGAGGTCCGCGGCGAGACGCGCGTGTCGCTGGCGCTTCACCCCGAGCTCGCGCCGTACAAGGTCGCGGTGTTGCCGCTGCTGAAGAAGCGGCCCGAGATCGTCGAGCTGTGCCAGCGAATCCTGGCCGACCTCAAGGCCGAGGTCATGGCCGTCTACGACGACACGGCCGCGATCGGCAAGCTCTACCGGCGCCAGGACGAGATCGGGACGCCGTGGTGCGTGACGGTCGACGTCGAGTCGCTCGAGGACGGTGCGGTCACCGTCCGCGATCGCGACTCGATGGCCCAGGAGCGGGTGCCGGTCGAGGGCGTGAAGCGCCTGATCCTCGATCGCCTCGAGGCCGCGAGACCGGCGTAGGCGTTACTCGTCGGAGGGCGCCGGACCGCCGCCCTTTGGCTCCTTGCCCTTCGGCCAGTAGAGCTCCTTCTTCACCTGGGCCTCGGGGAACCCGCGGCCGAGGAGCGTCGCCTCGGCCGAGATGATCATGTCGGGGTTGCCGCACAGGTAGGCGATCGTGTTCTCGGGCGTCAGGCCCAGCTCCTCGGCAACCGGCGCGACGATCGACTCGACCCGGCCGGTCCGACCGGTCCAGCCCGCATTCCGCGGATCGCCCGGTCGCGACACGGTGGGAACGTAGGTCACCGGGTAGTCGCCGCTGCGCTGCCACCCCTCGAGGAGCTCGCGGTAGCCGAGGTCGACCTCATACGACACGCCGTTGAGGAACACCGCCCGCCGCGGCCGGCCCTGGCGGAGGAGCGCCCGCATCATCGCGACGAACGGCGCGTTGCCGGTCCCCGACGAGATGAACAGATGGATGCGGTCGTCGTCTGGCTCGAGGGTGAACTTGCCCTTCGGGCCGATCATCCGCATCCGGTGCCCGACCGGCAGCCGCCAGAGCAGGGGAGTGAACGTCCCGCCGTTGACGAGGCGGACGTACATCTCGTAGCCGTCCGACCCGGCGACGGCCGGATCGGAGGCCACCGAGTAGGGCCGTTGGACGATCTTCCCGTCGACGAAGACCCCGATCGTCATGTACTGCCCCGGCTCGAAGGGCGTCGGCGCGCCGTCGAACCTCACCCAGAACGACGCGAGTGACTCGTGCTGGTCCTCGCGGGCGACGAGTGACGCGTTGTACTGCGGCGCCGCCGGATCGATTGCCGGGAGGGCGATCGGACCGGGCTGGGCGGGACCGGCCGGCTGCGGGCCGGCGACTGGCTGCGTGACGGCGTCAGTCATGGCGACCCAGTGTAGCCGCCGGGCGGGCCCCGCCCGCTCAGGGCCTAGTTCAGCGGAACGATCGTGGCCGTCGTGCCGCTTACCGTCACGCGCTCGGACTTGCCGGCGATCGTGACCACGACGGAGTAGCCGTCTGACGTGAGCCGGAGATTCGAGACGGTGGCGGCCGGCGTCCCCGCGGCCGGCACGAGCAAGGTCAGGTACCGAACGGACTTGCCGGTCATGACGACCTCGACGACCGGAGCCGCGAGCCTCTCGTTGTAGACCTCCGATTGCCAGCCCTGGACCGGCGAGGTCCGGCCCCGGACGACGCCGCTCGCCGACGCCGGGATGAGCTGGCGAACGAGCAGATTGCCGCGCTCGTTGGTCGTCTGGAACCTGTCCCGCGAGACAACCGGCGCCGCGGTGTCCTCGAGGTGCCAGAGCTGGCGGAACGTCCGGGTCGCCGCCGCTGCCGCCCGGTCCTCGACGAGCACGTACTGGAGCCGGCGCGAGAGCGTCACGCGGCGCTGCTGCGACACGCCGGCGTAGCCCTTGGTCCAGAGGGTCGTGTCGATCATCGTCGAGGTCACCTGGTGGCCGACGAGCTTCGTGCTGGTCGTGCTGCTCCAGGCCGCATCGTCGACGGTCACGACGTTGTGCGCCGAGCGTCCCTTGAAGAAGGTGCGGTACGGGTTGAAGTTGTACGTGTAGCCACCCGGATCGATCAGAAGCCGCGTGCCGTAGCCGTAGAACGTCAGCGACGTGCCGTCGGCGTGGCCGTGGATCTTCGGCGCCGGACCGAACCGCAGCGAGAGGTACGTCTCGTCGGCGAACGGTCGCGACTCGCCCCAGCCGGAACGGGCGAAGAGGTATCCCGCCGGGTAGAGACGGTAGGTCGCGGCGGGACGCGGCCCTGACGCTCCCGCCGTCGCTGCGAACTCCGACGGGGTCCCCGCCCAGACCGGTGCGGGCCCGTAGTGCGTGTCGCCGATCTGCTCGAGGTAGCCGTTCGGTAGCGTCGCATGAGCCAGGAACTCCGGCATGAGGTCGAGTCGGGCGAACTCCGGGGCGATCGGTAGCCCCAGGTCGGCCAAGCGTGCCTGTGCGAGCCGGTAGCGCGAGAGGTTGTACGACTGGTACGCGGTTGACTGCTCGTTCGTGACTCCATCGGCGTCGACGCTCCGCAGGAGCAGGGCGTTGATGCGGGACGCCGCCAGCTCCTGCCAATCACGTCGACCCGTCGCCGCGCCGACCTCGAGCAAGCCGAGTGACTGGTTGAGGGCGTGGTTCCCTTCGCCCACATAGAACTCGGGATCGGCCAGCGTTGTGCCGTGGAGGTCGAGGGCCGCCGTCAGCCACTGTGCACGCGGGAAGTACGGCACGGCGCACGCGTAGACGGCCGCGCGCTGGCCCGTTGCCATGTCCTCCCACGCCCAGGGCGAAGGTGCCCCCACGCGAGGGTTTTCCTCGAACCAGTCGATCAGCAGGAACTTCGCCTGGTCGTAGTACCGCGGGTCGGCGGTCACGACCCAGGCCTCGAGGAGGTCGAGCACCGACATGAGCTCCGGGTGCTTCGTCAGCCAGTTGCGGTCCTTCAACGGGTCTTCCCGCCAGGTCGGGTCGAGGCCGAGCTGGACCACGGGGTGGATCCCGAGCTGCCATTCGCCCGCGAGCAGGCCGGCTGCGCGCTCGAGCGCTCCGGCGCGGTTCCGACAGCGGCCGGGCAGGGCCGGACGGGGCAGGCGCCGGGTCGCGACGCCGGTCCGTGGCACGCCGGGCCTGACGGGTTCGGCCCCGACCAGTGGCTCGCCGTCGACCTCCCGCCCGGGTCCGGGTTGCGGCTGGAGCGGAACCGGCTCGGCGGCGCGCGTCGTCTGGGGCAGCGCGCTCGAGAGCGCGATGACGACGGCGGCGACTCCGGCGCGGAGACATACGCGGCAGCCGCGTCTCGAATCCACGACCACTCCCCCTGCCCCGGCTCCTCCCCGGGGGTCGCGGGATTGTCGCAGGCGCTTCGCGATGTTGCATGGAGGCGCCCGATTTTCCGGCGACGAAGCGCACCACAGGCCGATGGCGCGGGCGACGCTACAATCGGCCGCACCCAGCCGCGACCCGCGCCCGGCCGGCCCACCCCACCGTCCAAGGAGCATGCCCCGCATGGCCGACACGCTCACCCAGCCGGGCACCTCCAACGAGCGAGCCCATCGCGCCGCCAGGCGCTACATCTATGCCTGGGGTGGCGGCCACGCCGAGGGCAACGCGGGGATGCGCGACCTGCTGGGGGGCAAGGGCGCCGGCCTCGCCGAGATGACCGCCGCGGGCTTGCCGGTGCCGCCGGGCTTCACGATCACGACCGAGGCCTGCAACGACTACTTCGCCGCGGGCGAGCGGCTACCGGATGGGCTCTGGGACGACGTCCTGGACGCGGTGAAGGAGGTCGAGCGGGAGACCGGCAAGGGCTTCGGCGACCCAACCAACCCGCTGCTCGTGAGCGTCCGCTCCGGGGCGAAGTTCTCGATGCCCGGGATGATGGACACCGTCCTCAACCTCGGCCTGAACGAGCGGACGCTCGAGGGCCTCGTCAAGCTCACCGGCAACGAGCGATTCGGCTGGGACGCCTACCGGCGCTTCATCCAGATGTTCGGCCGGATCGTCATGGGTGTCGAGGCCGAGCGGTTCGACCACGCGCTCGAGGCACGCAAGCAGGAGCGCGGCGCGCACCAGGACACCGACCTGTCGGCCGACGACTTGCGGGCCCTCGCCGGCGAGTTCAAGCGGATCGTCCGCGAGGCGACGGGCCGGGACTTCCCCGAGGACCCGTATGAGCAGCTCGACCTCGCGATCAAGGCCGTGTTCGCGTCGTGGTTCGGGCAGCGCGCCCGCGACTACCGCAAGTTCAACAAGATCCCCGACGACCTCGGCACCGCGGTCAACGTCGTGACGATGGTCTTCGGGAACATGGGCGACGACTCGGGCACCGGCGTCGCGTTCACCCGCGACCCGAACACCGGCGAGAAGGTGCTGTACGGCGAGTACCTGACGAACGCGCAGGGCGAGGACGTGGTCGCCGGGATCCGGACGGCGCCGAAGATCGCCCAGATGCAGCAGGACATGCCCGAGGTCTACGGCGAGTTCCAGCGCATCGGCGAGCGGCTCGAGAAGCACTACCGCGACGTCCAGGATCTCGAGTTCACGATCGAGCGCGGCCGGCTCTACATGCTCCAGACGCGCTCGGCGAAGCGGACGGCCGCGGCCGCGGTGAAGATCGCCGTCGATATGGTCGAGGAGGGGATCATCACCCGTGATGAGGCCCTCAACCGGATCGAGCCGGCCCACGTGGACCAGCTGCTGCGCGACCAGTTCGATCCCGCCGCGCTGAAGAAGGCGACGAAGATCGCCAAGGGCCTCAACGCCTCACCCGGAGCCGCGGTCGGCAAGGCCGTCTTCAACGCCGACCGTGCCGCCGAGCAGGCCGCGGCCGGCGAGAAGGTGGTCCTCGTCCGGATCGAGACCTCACCCGACGACTTCCATGGCATGGCCGTGTCGCAGGGCATCCTCACCGCCCGCGGCGGTGCGACGTCGCACGCCGCGGTCGTCGCCCGGCAGATCGGCAAGCCATGCGTCGCGGGCTGCCATGAGCTCGTCATCGACTACGCGGCGCGGTCCGCGACCGCGAACGGCGTGACGTTCAAGGAAGGCGACCCGATCAGCCTCGACGGCGCCACCGGCGAGGTGTACCTCGGCGCGATCCCGACCGTATCGGCCCGGTTCGAGGACCAGCCCGAGCTCCAGAAGGTCCTCGGCTGGGCCGACGAGGTTCGGCGGCTCGAGGTCTGGACGAACGCCGACAAGCCCGAGGAGGCTGCGCAGGCACGTGGCTACGGGGCCCAGGGCATCGGCCTCTGCCGGACGGAGCACATGTTCCGCGAGGGCGAGCGGCTCGAGATCGTCCGCGACGCGATCCTCGTCGCGTTCCAGGCGACACGGGCGAAGGAGAAGCGCGCCGCCGGAGGTGAGCTGAGCTCGGACGAGTCCGCGGCCGTCGACCGCTTCGACAAGGCCATGGCCAAGCTCGAGGCGCTCCAGCAGGGCGACTTCGAGGGGATCTTCCGGGCGATGACCGGACTGCCCGTCGTCATCCGCCTGATCGATCCGCCGCTCCACGAGTTCCTGCCGTCGCACGAGGAGCTCATCGAGGCCGTCACCCGCTTCCGAACGCTCAAGACGAAGGAGAGCGACCCGCAGTTCGCCGAGGCCCGGACGCTGCTCAAGGCGGTCGAGGCGCTACGCGAACAGAACCCGATGCTCGGGCTGCGCGGCTGCCGGCTGGGGCTCATGATCCCGGACTTCGTGAAGATCCAGACCCGGGCGATCCTCAACGCCGCCATCAGGGTCAAGGGCGAAGGCCTCGAGCCGAAGGCGAAGATCATGATCCCGCTCGTCGGCCACGTGAACGAGCTGGCCGAGACGAAGCGGCTTCTCGAGGCGGAGGCCATGGCCGTCGAGTCGAGGGCGGGCGTCGACGTCGACTACGTCTTCGGGACGATGATCGAGGTGCCGCGCGGCGCGCTGACCGCCGACGAGATCGCGAAGCACGCCGATTTCTTCAGCTTCGGGACGAACGACCTGACGCAGATGACCTTCGGCTACAGCCGCGACGATGCCGAGGGCGGGTTCCTGCTGGCCTACGTCGAGCGGAAGATCCTGCCGGAGAACCCGTTCCAGTCGCTCGATGTGTCGGGCGTCGGGCAGCTCATGCGGATCGCCGTGGAGAAGGGCCGGGCTGCGCGACCCGGGATCGAGCTCGGGATCTGTGGGGAGCACGGCGGCGATCCGGCGTCGATCGCGTTCTGCCACCAGATCGGGCTCGATTACGTGTCCTGCTCGCCGTTCCGCGTCCCCGTCGCGCGCCTCGCCGCCGCGCAGGCCGCGCTCGCCGGAGCCGAGCGGGACAAGTAGCCGCCGCCCGGCCGCGGGCCGGCCGGGTTCAGAAGTGCGGCCGGTCCATCAGCCACTGGCCGTTCACGAGGACGAGGTCCCAGCGCCCGATGAAGCGGCGCGGTGAGGGCTCGACCGTTCGGTACTCGATCAGGTCGACGGCGACGACGGCCGTTCCCGCGCGGCGGTCGAGGGCGATGATGTCGTTGCGGCGGAGGTCGATCCGTGTCGTCCGCGAGAAGCGACCGTCGATGTAGCCGTCGGGCGGGTACTGCCGCCGCATCCTCGCGGTCCACAGCGCGGCCGCTTCGTCGAAGCGGTGCGCCTCGACGAGGTCGTAGAACCGCGCGACGGTCTCCGCTGGATCGCGGGCGGGGAGCGATTGCGGTCGAGGAGTCGGCCGCGGTGTCGCGCGCGGCGTCGGCCGCGGCGTTGGCCGAGCCGTCGGCTCGGGTGTCGGTTCCGCGGTCGGCGTCGGAGTCGGCGATGGCGAGGCTGTCGGCGTCGGAGTCGGCGACGGGGAGGGTGTCGGAGCGGAGGTCGGCGGTGCGACCGCGGCCAGCGACGGAGCCGGCGAGCCGGTGGCGTCCAGCACCGCGCCGGCGCCGAAGAACATCCGCCCGAGCGTCCAGAGCACCGCGACAGCGAACAGGAGCGCGCCGAACGGCAGGAGCGCGGCCAGCGGATCGTCGCGCCGCCGTTCCCTCGGCCGGCGTGCCGTGGGTCGCGACGGCTCTCGACCGCCACCCAGCCAGATGGGCCTCCCCGGGTCGCGGCCCGGCCCGGTGAGCCGGCCGGCGACCGTCGCCGCGGCCGGGGAGACGACCGGGGACGCCGCCGCGACGCCGGCCACCACCGGCGCGGCTTCCGCCACCGACTGCGAGAGCGCGGCGCGGTGGCTGCGCCACCAGGCCCGGATCGCGCCGGCGAGCGCGCCGGCACTCGCGTACCGCCGCGCGGGGTCCCGGTCCATCGCCCGCATGACGACCTCGTCGATCCCTTCCGGCAGCGATGGCTCGACCTCGCTCGGTGGAGGCGGCACGCGGTGGAGTCGCTGCAACGCGACGGGCGCCGGCGCGGGACCGTCGAACGGCCGGACGCCGGTGAGCATCTCGTACAGCACGATCCCGAGCGAGTAGATGTCGGACGGCGAGCCGACGTCCTCGCCGAGGACCTGCTCGGGGCTGCAGTACTGCACGGAGCCGAGGAGCAGTCCCGGGGCGGTCGTGTTCGCGGCGCCGAGCGCCCGCGCGATTCCGAAGTCGACGACGCGGACCTCGCTGTCGGACGTCAGCAGGATGTTCGCCGGCTTGACGTCGCGATGGACGATGCCGCGGTCGTGCGCGGCCTGCAGCGCCTCGGCCACCGCGGTCCCGATCCGCAACGCCTCCGCGACCGGCAGCCGGCCGCGCTCGGCCAGGAGCTGCTCGAGGTTGGGGCCGTCGACGAGCTGCATGACGATGTACTCGACGTCGCCGTCGACGCCGCCGTCGTAGACGGTCGCGATCGTCGGATGGGAGAGCGAGGCGGCGTTTCGGGCCTCCTGTCGGAAGCGCCGCACGAACTCCGGGTCGGCCGCGAACTGGTCGCGGAGGACCTTGACGGCGACGTCCCGTTCGAGGACCTCGTCGCGGGCGCGATACACGACCGCCATCCCGCCGGCCCCCAGGACGTCGAGGAGACGGTAGCGGCCGTGCAGGATCCTCCCGGTCACGGACATGACCCAAGCTTTCCGTGACGGGGTGGCGCTCGGCGTCTCCCGAGCGGGGGGCGGCATCTCTGGGGGCTTGCATTGGATGGCCGCGCGCCATCGCGCCTAGACTCGGGACGTGGCCCAGGCACCGGCATCCCCGCACCGCGTCCTCATCGTGGGGGGAGGATTCGGCGGGTTGTACGCCGCCCGGGAGCTCGGCAAGGCGGCCGAGGTCGACGTGACGCTCGTCGACCGGCGCAATCATCACCTGTTCCAGCCGCTGCTCTACCAGGTCGCCACCGGCGCGCTCGCTCCAGGCGAGATCGCCCAGCCGCTCCGCTCGATCCTCCGGAAACGGAAGAACATCACGGTGCTGCTCGGGGAGGCCGTCGGCATCGACCCGGCGAAGCGACAGGTCCTCATGTCCGACGGCGGGCCGATCGACTACGACTCGCTGATCGTCGCGACCGGCGCCCGGTTCTCGTACTTCGGCCATGACGAGTGGGCGAAATTCGCGCCGGGGCTCAAGTCGATCGACGACGCCACGAAGATCCGCCGCCGGATTCTCATCGCGTTCGAGGCCGCCGAGCGGGAGCACGTGCCCGAGCGCCGCCGCGAGTGGATGACGTTCGTGGTGGTCGGCGGCGGCCCGACCGGCGTCGAGCTCGCCGGCGCCCTCGGCGAGATCGCGAATGACACGCTCAAGCGTGACTTTCGGTCGATCAACCCGGGCGACGCGCGGATCCTCCTCGTCGAGGCGATGGACCGGATCCTGCCGACGTATCCGCCGGACCGCTCGGCGTCGGCCAAGCGCCAGCTCGAGCGCCTCGGCGCGACCGTCATGACGAAGACGAAGGTCGTCGGGATCGATGAACAGTCCGTCCGGATCGAGACCGCGAACGGCGAGGAGCGCATCCCCGCGCGCACGGTGCTCTGGGCGGCAGGCGTCCTGGTCACGAGCTTCGCGCGCGCCGTGGCCAAGGCTGCCGGCGCCGAGACGGACCGGTCCGGCCGGGTCATCGTGACGCCGGAGCTGACGATCCCCGGCCACCCGGAGATCTTCGTCGTCGGCGACGCGGCGGTGCAGCCCTGGAAGGACGGCCAGCCGGTGCCGGGCGTCGCACAAGGGGCGATCCAGCCGGGTCGCCACGCCGCCAGGACCATCCTCCGCCGGCTGCGCGGCGAGCCGACGCCGCGGTTCCGCTACTCGAACCGGGGCGACGTCGCGGTCATCGGACGGCTTGCGGGCGTCACGAACATCCCGTGGCTGGGCCCGTTCGGCAAGACCTCCGGGTTCCCGGCCTGGGTGCTGTGGCTCGGCATCCACATCGCGTATCTCATCGGCTTCGCCAACCGGCTCGTGGTCGTGGTCCGCTGGGCTTGGAGCTTCTTCACCCACGGCCGGGGCAGCCGGCTCATCACGGGCGAGCCGCTGCTGCCGCCGATCGAGGAGCCCGAGCCGCCGGCCTGACCTCACCCGAAGGCATCGGACCGCACCGTGTTGCACTCGTGCAATGCCTGCGATGCGGCGCGGCACCGGATCGATAGGCTGTCCGACTTGACGCCGTGGGTGCGGCGAACGATTGTCGCCATGTCCCCGGAGAGTCCCGAACGCACAGGTGCCCGGTGCGGGTCCCGCACAGCCCCCGAGCCGTCGTCTCGGTCATTTTCGTCGTCCTCGCCGTCCTTGCCGTCCCGTCTCCGGCTGGGGCCGTCGACCCATCCGACGCGCCGCCCGAGGGCATCACCCTGCGGCCGCCGCCGGTGGTCAGCCCCGCCGCGCCCACCACGCCGGCGGCTCCCGCGACCGTCCCGACGGGCTTCCGCGACGAGCTCGTCCTCGGCGGCTTCACCGAACCAGTTGCCGCCGCATTCGCCGCCGACGGGCGCATCGTCGTCGCGGAAAAGCGCGGGCGCATCCAGATCTTCGCCTCCGCGTCGGACACGGCGCCCGGCGTCTCGACGCTGCTCGAGACCGGCGTCTACAACCTCTGGGACCGGGGCCTGCTCGGGATGACGCTCGACCCGGCGTTCACCACCGGGCGGCCGTACATCTACGTCGCCTATACCGCGAACGACATCCTCGGCGACGGGCTCGGCCAGCCACGCTGGCCGTCCGACCCCGCGGCCCCGTGGAACGAGCGTTGCCCGGATCCGCCCGGTACCACAACGGACGGTTGCGTCGTCTCCGGCCGCGTCTCTCGCTTGACAGTGAGCGGCAAGTCCGTCACGCGCGAGGATGAACTCGTCCACGACTGGTGCCAGCAGTTCCCGAGCCATTCGATGGGACACCTCGCGTTCGGGCCCGACGGCGCGCTCTACGTCAGCGGCGGCGAGGGAGCGTCGTTCTTCGACAGCGACTACGGCCAGTTCGGCGGCACGCGGCCGAACACGACCAACCCCGTCACGCCGGCGAACCCGTGTGGCGATCCCCCGAATCCGAAGGGGACCGCGAACACGCTCCCGGCCGCACAGGGAGGCGCCCTGCGATCGCAGGATCTTCGTTCGACGTCCGACCCGGTCGGTCTGAACGGAACCATCATCCGGATCGACCCGGACACCGGCGCGGCCTGGCCGTCGAACAACCTCATCGGTAGCAGCGACGCGAACGCGCGCCGGATCGTGGCCTATGGCCTGCGCAATCCGTTCCGGTTCACGCTTCGACCCGGCACCGAGGAGGTCTGGATCTCGGACGTCGGCAACTTCTCCTGGGAAGAAATCAACCTCATCGCGAACCCCGATGCCGCTCCGAAGAACTACGGCTGGCCGTGTTACGAGGGAACACCGCGAAACGGCGACTGGGACGCGCTCAACGTGACGATGTGCGAGCAGCTCTACAGTGCGCCGCCCGGCACCGTCACCGCCCCGGTCTTCGCCTACCACCACAACGACCCTGTCGTCGGCGGCGACCCGTGCGGCACGGGCAGCTCCTCGATCGCCGGTCTCCTGTTCCTGCCGACGAACACCGGCTATCCCGATGCGTATGACGGCGCGCTCTTCATCTCCGACTACAACCGCCGCTGCATCTGGTGGGCGCCGCGGAAGGCCGATGGGACGCCGAACTTCTCCCAGCGAGCGCTCTTCGCCGATCTCCGCCCGCTCGGTGGGACCGACGGCGGTGCGGTCCACCTCACGACCGCTCCGAACGGCGACCTCGTGTACACGGCGTTCTTCCACGGGCAGGTTCGGCGAATCCGCTACTACGGCACGAACGTCCCGCCCGACGCCTCGTTCACCGCGACGCCCGACAGCGGCCCAACCCCGCTGACGGTGACGTTCGACGCGAGCTCGACGACCGACGCGAACCCCGGCGATCCGCTGACCTACGCCTGGGATCTCGACGGCGACGGGGCATTCGACGACGGCACCGATGTCGTCGAGACCCTCACGTACGCGGCCAAGGCTGTGATCGCCGTCCAGCTCCGCGTGACGGACGGCCTCGGGGCGACCGACACCGCGACTCGGACGATCTCGCCCGGGCACGGCCGGCCGACGGTCTCGATCACCCAACCGAGCCCCGACTTCCTTTGGACGGTCGGTCCGCCGAATGGAACCGTCTCGTTTGCGGCGGATGGCCGGGATGCGAACGGCGGGTCCCTCGCCGGGTCCGCGTACGCGTGGACGGTGAGCATCGAGCACTGTCCGTCGAATTGCCACTCGCACCCGGGGTTCTTCACCGCCTCGGGCTCGTCCGGGTCGTTCGCGGCGCCGGATCACGGGTACCCATCGCACCTCCGCCTCACCGTCACCGTGACCTCGGACGGGCTCACGGCGACCGACTCGCTCGATCTCTACCCTGCAACTGGCGTCGTTCGGGCGCGGGTCGATCCGCCCGCCATTGGCGCGGTCATCGCGGGGCAGAGCGGAACCCCGCCCCCGGACGTCACCGCCATCGTTGGCTCCTCGGTCACGGTTGCGGCGGAGGCGACCGCGACGCTGGGACCGACGCAGTACCAGCTCGACAGCTGGTCGGACGGTGGCGCGGCGGCCCACGGCGTCAAGGTCGCCGCCGGGACGACGACCGTCACGGCGCGCTACGTTGCGACCGGTCCGGTCACCGAGTTCCAGGCGGTCGATCCCGTCCGCATCCTCGACACGCGAACCGGGAATGGGCTCTCGGGCGCGTTCGTATCGACGACGCCGCGGTCGTTCCAGGTCACCGGTCGGGCGGGCGTCCCCGCCGATGCGATCGCCGTGACCGGCAACCTGACGATCACGCGGCCGACCGGGGCCGGGCACGTCGCGCTCACGCCGACGCCGACGGCCAACCCGCCGAGCTCGAACCTCAACGTGCCGGCGGGCGTCACCCGGGCGAGCGTCGTCACGGCCAGCCTCGGGCCCGGCGGCAAGCTCAGCGCAACGTACGTGTCCTCGGCCGGGAAGACCGCCCATCTCATCTTCGACGTCACCGGCTACTTCACCGCGACCGCGAACGGCGCGACGTACCACCCGCTCGACCCGGTACGCCTGCTCGACACTCGCTCCGGCAACGGCCTGTCGGGCAGGTTCGCGGCCGGATCGACCCGGACGTGGGCCATCGCGGGCCGCGAGACGGTCCCCAGCACCGCGACCGCCATCACCGCCAACCTCACGATCACGGGCCCGACCGCGAACGGCCACGTCACGCTCAGTCCGGCCGGCTCGCCCGTGCCGGCGACGTCGACGCTCAACTTCACGGCAGGTGAGACCGCCGCGAACGGCGTGGTCATCCGGCTCGGGACGAACGGCCGTCTGTCGGCGGTCCTCGGTGGGCCGACCGGCTCGACGGCTCACCTCGTCCTCGACGTGACCGGCTACTTCGTCGGCGACGACGCCGGTGCTCGATACGTGCCGCTCTTCCCGAGTCGACGGCTCGACACCCGGATCGGGCTCGGGTTGCCGGGCTCGCTCGCGGCGAACGACGGCCAGGAGCTCGTCGTCGCCGGCCGACTCGGCGTGCCGCTCGACGCCGTGGCGATCAACGGGACGCTGACCGCCACCGGGCCGTCCGCAGCGGGGCACCTCGCGCTGCTCCGCGTCGTCGCCGATACGAGCCAGACGTCGACCCTCAACGTCGCCGCAGGTCAGGACCGCGCGAACGGCGTTTTCGGCGAGCTGTCGTCGACCGGCACCGTCGGGCTGCTCTACGTCGGCCCGGACGGCGCCACCTCCGACGCCGTGCTCGACCTCGCCGGGTACTTCCGCTGACGCTCGATCGCTAGCGGGTGACCGTGACCGTACCCACCATCCCGTAGGCCTCGTGGCCGGGGAGGTGGCAGATGAACTGGTACGTGCCCGGCTGCGCGAACGTCACGACGGTCCGCCGCTCGGTCAGGGCGTCGATCGAGACCTCGGTCGGACGTGAGGCGTGGTACGGCTCCGTGCCGGTGCGATGCCGGGCGTGCAGCGCCGCGTCACCGACGATCCACTCGTGGTCGATCGGGTCCTCGTTCACGAGGACGAAGGTGATCGGACGGCCGGCCGGGACGGTGATCGTCGACGGCTGAAACCGCGAGAAGTGGATCCGGATCTCGACGGTCGAGGGATCGCTCGCCGCGCCGGCGGACGCGACAAGACCGGCGACGACGGCACCGGCGGCGATGAGGCCGATGCCGATGGCGACGATCCCGCGCGTCCGGTCGGCAGCCACGGCGGTCAGGCGAGCGTCGTGCGGCGGCGGCCGCCGAGCGACATGAGGCCGCCGATGATCGCGACGCCCGCGGCCACGAAGGCGAGCGCAAGGCCAATATTCGGCGCGTGCTGGACGACCGGGGCGAGGCCCGGGAGGTCGAAGCCCGCATCGACGCGCGACGGCAGGCCGCCCGCGGCATCGATCGCGAGGTCGAAGCGCAGCTGCTCGGCCGCGGCATCGATGCGCACCTGGGTCAGCCAGCCGCGCTCGGGCACCCAGCCCATGTCGCGGTCGCTGCGGAGGTCGTCGAGGAGGCTGTCCGAGGCCGGCGCGAAGTGCTCGAGCCGGAGGCCGTTGCGGCCGATCGGCGTCGGCATGAGCGAAGGACGCTGGTCGGTCAGGAGGTAGACGTCGGCGTCGACGCGGTCCGAGCCGCCCTTGCCCAGCGCCAGGATCCGGAGCGGGACCCATGGGTCGTCGGTCGGGATCGTGATGTGGACCGGCGTGCCGTCACCGAGCTGCTGGCCGCGCGCCGCGGCGGCGTCGGCGTCGAAGGCCGCGGCGAGGAAGATCTGGCTGCGGCGAGCGTAGAAGTCGAGGACCTCCGGCGCGTCGGGCGGGAGGCGGAAGCCGTGGTCCCTCGCCCATGTGCCGATCGCCTCGGCGCCGCCACGGAGGACGGTCAGGTCGAGGGCGTCGATCCGGACCTTCATGAGCTCCTCGGCCGAGGCGGCGGGCGCCGCCGCGCGGGTGAGGCCGTCGAAGAGGAAGACCGGCTGGGTTTCACGAATCAGCCGCTGGAGGGTCCAGTCGCCGCCCTTCACGACGCTCGTCGGGATACCGGGAAGCGGGGTGATCGAGCCGAACTTGCCGCCGCCGCCGGAAAACTGGAAGGCCGTCACGTAGTGCTCGACGCCGTCCGTGTAGCCGGCGAACGTCGTCGTCCGCAGCAGGTTGACGGCCCCGTTGGGGCCGATGAGCCCGCCGCAGGCGGCGGCCGGGCCGGCCGCCAGGACCAGGGCCACGAGCGTGGCCGTGAGAACGCCACCGAGTCGCCGCATTGGCCGGACCTCCCGTGGACCGGCCTTCAGGCACGGCCGGTCAGGAACGGGTCCAAGACTCCATGGCACGCGTGCGGGTTCCCTCGGGAACCCGGGGATCAGGCCGCGCGGCCGTCCCGGAACGCGTAGATCGTCTGGGTTTCGGGGGTGCCGAGCTCCGCCTGGGCGTCCTTCAGCCGGACGACGGCCTCCGGGTACCGATTCCGCAGGCGGCTCTGGACCTCCTCGATGAGGCGGTCCGCGGCGTTCAGAAGCCGCTCGCTCTCGTGGATGGCCTTCCAGCTCTCCGCGACAGCCCGCTGCGTCGTCGATCGGAAGTCGTCGTCGACCGACGGGAACGTGTGCACCGCGACGTTCATCGTCGTGCCCAACCCCAACTCCACTCCCCCGAGTTGCGTCGGAGTCTCCAATTCTCGCACGACGAGCAAGGGGTCGCCAACGGGCCCGGGCCGCTCGCCCTCGCCGATTCACGGGGACGGCGGGGACTCGGCGCCGGCGAACGGTGCTACCCTCGGCCGGCGGGGGAGCAGCGGAGGATTCCGGTGGCTGACGAGTTCTTCGGCGAGGTGACCGGTCCGATCCGGTTCGGTGGTCTCGAGTCGACCGAGCCGCTGACGTTCAAGGTCTACGAGCCCGACCGGATGGTCCTCGGCAAGCGGATGGAGGACCACCTCCGAATCGCCGTCTGCCTGTGGCACTCCTTCAACTGGCCGGGCTCGGACGTGTTCGGCGTGGGGACGTTCGACCGGCCGTGGCTCACGGCCGGCGGCGACCCGATGGCCGCGGCGCGGGCGAAGCTCGGCGCGGCGTTCGAGTTCCTCACCAAGCTCGGCGTCCCGTTCTTCACGTTCCACGACCGAGACGTCACGCCGGACGGGCGCAGCTTCGCCGAGTTCCGCTCGAACCTCGATACGATCGTCGGCCTCATCGAGGGCCACATGGCCCGGACCGGGCTGAAGCTCCTGTGGGGCACGGCGAATCTGTTCGGTCACCCCCGCTATGCCGCCGGCGCGGCGACGAATCCGGATCCCGAGGTGTTCGCCTACGCGGCCGCGCAAGTGAAGAACATGCTGGAGGCGACCCATCGCCTCGGCGGCGCGAACTACGTGCTCTGGGGCGGCCGCGAGGGCTACGAGACGCTCCTCAACACCGATCTCGCCCGCGAGGAGGCCCAGCTCGCGCGCTTCCTGGCGATGGTCGCGGAGCACAAGCACCGGATCGGGTTCACGGGCACGCTGCTCATCGAGCCGAAGCCCCAGGAGCCGACCAAGCACCAGTACGACTACGACTCGTCGACCGTCCACGGCTTCCTCGTCCGTCACGGCCTCGTCGATGAGTACCGCCTCAACATCGAGGCGAACCACGCCACGCTGGCCGGCCACTCGTTCCATCACGAGATCGCCTATGCGACCGCGAACGGCGTCTTCGGCAGCATCGACGCGAACCGCGGCGACTACCAGAACGGCTGGGACACCGACCAGTTCCCCAACTCGGTCGAGGACGTGACGCTCGCGCTCTTCGAGATCCTCCGCACCGGCGGCTTCACGACCGGCGGGTTCAACTTCGACGCGAAGCTCCGCCGCCAGAGCCTCGACCGCACGGACCTCTTCCACGGCCACATCGGCGGGATCGACACGGTCGCCCGAGCGCTGCTCGCGGCGGCGGCGATGATCGAGTCGGGGACGCTCGACCGGTTGCGCGACGAGCGCTACGCCGGCTGGGGTGCGGGGCTCGGCACGAAGATCCTCGCCGGGGAGCTGTCGCTGGCCGATCTCGAGGCCCGCGTTGCGGCCGGGGAGATCGATCCGCGACCCGTGTCCGGGCGCCAGGAGCTGCTCGAGAACCTCGTCAATCGCGAGATCTGGGCCGCCGACCGCGCGGCGCTCGAGACCACCGCCCGCCGCTGATCCGTGGCGCACGTCCTCGGCATCGACGTCTCGACAACGGCGACGAAGGCCGTCCTCGTCGAGGAAGGCGGGGCGATCCGCGGTGTCGCGTCTGCCGGCTACGACTACGACGTGCCGCGCCCGCTCTGGAGCGAGCAGGACCCCGAGCGCTGGTGGACGGGTGCGATCGAGGCGATTGGCGCTGTGTTGGGGTCGAGCGGCGTCCCCGCCGAGGACGTCGTCGCGGTGGGCCTCACCGGACAGATGCACGGGGCCGTGCTCGTCGACGCGGCGGACCGGATCCTTCGACCCGCGATCCTGTGGAACGACCAGCGGACGGGAGTCGAGTGCGACCTCGTCCGCGAGACGGTCGGGCCTGAGCGGCTCGTCTCGATCACCGGCAACGACGCGTTGACGGGATTCACCGCGCCGAAGCTCGTGTGGGTGCGCGAGCACGAGCCGGATGTCTGGAAACGGATCGCCCACGTCCTCCTGCCGAAGGACGAGCTGCGGCGCCGCCTGACCGGCGAGTACGCGCTCGACAAGGCCGACGGCGCGGGAACGCTGCTGTTCGATCTGGCCGCTCGCGACTGGTCTCGCGAGGTCGTCGACGCGCTCCGGATCGACCGGGCG
>DATBKB010000035.1:0-42386 GCA_036556145.1 Candidatus Limnocylindrales bacterium
CCACGATCGCCCGCGACGCAGCGCGGCGCGGGGCGAGGCTGTCCGTCATCTCCTCCGTCCACGGCGGCACATCTTCGGGATGAGACCCGACGGGCCGCTGAGCCCATCATGCAGCGGCTTTCGAACTCGTGTCGTCCGCGAAACAGGGACGCGCGAAGCCGCTTCGGCGTTTCAGGAAGGCAACACCGGCGCCGAGTGCGCCGAAGGAGACGGCCAGTGGGGGGTCAGCCCGGGAGGTCGCGCTCCTCGGGGCCGGTGTAACGGACGTCCGGTCGGATGAGGCGGTTCGCCGCGGCCTGCTCGAGCACGTGGGCCGTCCAGCCGGCGTGCCGGGCGAGCGAGAAGGTCGCCGGGAACAGGTCCGGCGTCAGGCCGACGCCCTGCAGCACCGGCGCGGCGTAGTACTCGACGTTCGTCTTGAGCGCACGTTCCGGGTGCTTCTCGGCGAGCAGCCGAAGGGCGACGTCCTCGACCTCGATCGCGAGCTGGAGCCAGTCCGGTGGATGGGGCATCGACTCGGCGACCTTGCGAAGTGCCGCGGCCCGGGGGTCGTACGCCCGGTAGACACGGTGGCCGAAGCCCATGAGCCGCTCGCCGCGGGCGAGAGCGTCCCGGATCCATTCCTCGGCGTGCTCCTTCGAGCCGACGTGGGCCAGCTGGTCGACGACCTCGCTCGGCGCGCCGCCGTGGAGCGGCCCCTTCATCGTCCCGATCGCGCCCACGACGGCCGATGCGATGTCCGACCGGGTCGAGGTGATGACGCGGGCCGTGAACGTCGAGGCGTTGAAGCCGTGCTCGGCGCCGACGATGAAGTACGCGTCGAGGGCGCGGGCCGTGCCGGGGTCGGGACGCTCGCCGTTGAGTTGGTAGAGGAAGCCCTCGACGAGATCGAGCGAGGAATCCGGCTCGACGGGTTCGCGCCCCTGCCGGAGCCGCGCGAACGCGGCGAGCGCAGAGGGCGAGAACGAGGTGAGCGCCCGGGCATGCTCGACGGTGGGCGGCCACGGCAGCTCCTGTGCGGCGCCCCACGCCGACACGGCCGTGCGGAGCGCGTCCATCGGCTTCGCCGTCGTCGGCAGCGCGCGGAGCGCGGCCATGACGGGGTCCGGGACCGGTGCGGTCGGCAGGTGATGGCGAGGGACCCACTCGCCCGTCCAGAGCAGGTTCGCGACCGCCGGATAGGTCCCGTGCTCGACGAGGTCGCCGATCCGGTAGCCGCGGTAGAGGAGCCGGCCACGCTCGCCGTCGACCTTCCCGAGCGCGGTCTCGCCGGCGAGGACGCCCTCGAGCCCGGGCGAGTACGGGCGTTCGTCCCTGGGGGCTGCGGTGGCGGCGCCGGCCGGGGCGCGCACGTCGGTCACGCCGTCAATCGTACCCGCGGACGGCTCGCCGGCGGGTCAGCGCCGCTCGAGCGCCCGCAGGACCAGGCGCACGACGATCGCGCCGATCGACGCGAAGATCAGCGCGGCGAAGAACCCCTGGACGTCGCCGTAGCGGAGCTCGCGGGCGAGCCAGCCGCCGATGATCCCGCCGAGGATGCCGACGATGATCGTCGGGAGGCAGCCGCGCGCCGAGCGATCGCCGACGATCCAGCCCGAGATCGAGCCGGCGAGGAAGCCGATGACGATCCAGCCGATGAGGCCCATGTCCATGCGCGCAGTGTGGCACGCCGCGGGTGGCGCGTCAGGCCTCGAGGAATCGCTCGATCTCCTCCGCCAGTCGCGCGGCATGCGTGTGATGCGCGGCGTGCTTCGCGCCGTCGATGACGACGACGCGGCCGTGGGCCAGGCGCGCGTCGAGCGCCTCGGTCGCGGCCCGGAAGGCCGGAACGCTGGCCCCGCCGAGGACCTGGAGGACCGGAATGCCGACCCGGCCGAGGACGTCGAGCCCGGCGGCGGGTGACGACTCGGCTTCGAGCTCCCGCACGATCGTCGGCGCGGCGGCGACGCGTGCCGGCCAGACGGGGTTCGCGCGGTAGTCGGCCAGCTCGGCCGGCGTCATGCCGACGACCTGGCGCAGGAACGTCTCGAACAGCTCCTCGTTCCGCCCTTCGCCGGCGAGCGTCCGCAGGCGACCGACCAGCGCGGCGTCCCGGTAGGGCTGATCCGGCGGCGCGGGCGCGCCCTCGTAGACCACCAGCCGGCGGAGGTGGCTCGTCCGGAGCGCGGCGCCGAGCCCGATCCGGCCGCCGAACGAGTGACCGACGACGTCGACCGGGCCGCCCGCCTCGCGCGCGAGCCCATCGACGATGGTGGCGAGGTCGTCGTACTCCCGGTGGATCGCGTAGTCCGGCCCATCGCCGCTCGCCCCGCGGCCGCGCCGGTCGATGGCGTGAATGGTGAATCGCCGCGCCAGGAGCGGGCCGAGGACTCGGAACGTCGTGTGATCGGCGGCCGCGCCGTGGACGACAACCAGCGGGCGACCCGTGCCGCTGATCCAGTCGGCGATCGCGGTCCCGTCCGGCGCGCGGACGATCCGTGACGGGCCGTCGGTCAAGCCGGCTCGCTACCTGACGGCGGCGGGCAGCCGAGCCGCCGCGGCTTCGTCGAGGAGCCACGTCACGCCCGGTCGCCGGACGAGCTGGGCGGGCCAGCGTCGAACGTCGCGTTCGGGCCCGAAGATCATCGCGACGGTGTCGGCCTTGCCGGCGCCGTGCATGACGACGAAGACCGTCCTCGCGACGTCGAGCACCTTGGGGTTGAGGGTGACCCGCGTCACGTGCGGCTCGACGTGCGTCGGCGCCGGGATCGGCAGCACCCAGGCAGCCTCCTCGAACGCGTCCGAGCCCGGGAAGATCGACATCACGTGCCCGTCCGGGCCGACGCCGAGGAGCATGACGTCGAAGACCGGCCAGCCGTCGCGTGTCGCGATGCCGGACTCGCGCAGCTCCGCGTCGTATCGCGCGGCGACCCACGCCGGGCCACGCTGCTGGCCGAGGGCGTCGCTCATCGGCATGGCGTGAACCTGGTCGACCGGGATCGGCGCCCCGGGGTGTCGCGGGCCCGCGGCCGCGTCGTCCGGCTCTTCGCGCAGCGCGTCCTGGCCGGCGTGCGTCGCGGCGGCGAGCAGCACCTGGTCGGCCGGCAGGACGTTCGACAGCGGGTGGTCGCGCGGAACGTACCGGTCGTCGCTCCACCACAGGTGGACGTCCGGCCAGGGCACGGCCGCGGTCATCGACGGATGGGCGAGCCGGCGGTAGATCCCGACCGGCGCCGAGCCCCCGGTCGTGGCCCAGTCGGCCCGACCCCGCGCCGCGACCGCGCCGCGGAGGGCGTCGGCGATGCGGTCGGCCGCTGCCGCCGAGACCGCGTCCGGGTCGGCCAGAACGACGAGCTCGGGCTCGGACGGCTGCCGCGGGACGTTCATCGGCCGTTCACCGACCGTGCGACCCGGGCAGCGGCATCCGCTCGGCCAGCTCGCCGGCCAGCGCGATCGACCCGTCCGACACCGGATCCCGGCCGCCGAGCTCGATGGCCTCCCCGATGAGCTCGACCTCGGTCAGGCGGGGCGCCTTGAACGTCCGCTCGTGCGAGTGGATGCCGTCGAGCCAGACGCGGACGTTGACCGATTCGGCAACCGCGGTGACGTCGGCTCGCAGCTCCGAGCCGCGCCGGTCGGCGAGGAGCTCGACGCGCAGTGTCGTGCCGGCCGGCATCGGCGACACGACCGGGCGAACGACGACGGCCACGCGGTGCCGATTCGCCAGCAGCGTAGCGGCGAGACCACCGCCGACGGTCGCGGTTGCCGGCCGCGCCGCCCGCACCGTCCCGCGACCGGGCGACGCGGCCCGCGGCCGCGCAGCCCTGACATACTCCAACGGCTCCACGACACGCATGCCGAGGCGTGACCCGAGCCAGGCGACGTGGTAGACGGGCTTCACGACGTTCGTCGATCCGGGCGCGCCGGACTCGTCGTGGGTCGCATACGCCACCGAGATCCGGCGGACCGATTCGAGGAACGGCGTGAACTCCGGCAGGTCGAAGATCATCGCGATGGCCTCGCGCCAGCGGGACTGCCGGACGAGGGCCGAGTCGCGGACGACGAGCTTCGTCTCGGTGACGAGCGCGGCCAGCTGGCGCAGCCGCCCGAGCCCGTCGCCCGACCAGGTCGAGCCGTCGACGATGAGCCGGTCGGCCACCGCGAGGATGTCCCGCGCCGGGGCCGTCCCGAGCGGCGGCTCGTCCGGCCACCAGATCGTGACCGGCAGGTCGTGGATGAGCAGCGGCGCCACGATCGCGTCGAGGTGGCGGCCGCTCTCGCCGCCGGCGGAGAGGTAGATCATCTCGGCGCACACCTCGGCGACGTCATGGTGTGGCAGCACGCAGTGGGCCTGGACCTGGGCGTCGAGCCACGACGGGCCGTCCGGATCGGCCGAGGTGACGATGAGCGTCCGCGACGGGTGCCGGCCGGTGAGCAGTTGGATCGTCGCCGCGCAGCGCTCGCCGATCTCCGGCCGGCGGGCGATGACGACGAGGTTCATGACGCTCGTCCGGGCCGCGACCCGCCGGCCGGGCTCGCCCTCGATGAGCGTCTCGAGGTTCGGCTCGGCCCAGATGCGGGCCAGCTCGCGCTCGATCTCCTCGATCGAGTGGGCCCGCGACTGCCAGCGGAGGACCGGCTCGCCCGCCCGCGGCGCCTCCTCCATCACGATCCGGGCGCTGCCGGCGGCCCGCGTCCCGACCGCGAGGATCTCGCCAACGGGCTTCGCGCCGGGATCGTGCCCGTTGCCGCGCCCGGACGGCCCCTCAACCATCGCGCGTGCCTAGATGCGTCGCCATCGCCGGCCGTCGCGGGCCATCAGCTCGTCGGCCTCCGCGGGTCCCCACGTCCCGGCCTCGTAGTTCGGGAACCGCGGCGGCGGGCCCTCGGCCCAGGCCTCGAGGATCGGATCGACGATCGCCCAGGCCTGCTCGACCTCGTCGGCGCGGGTGAAGAGCGACGCGTCGCCCAGGAGCGCGTCGAGGATGAGCGTCTCGTATGCGTCGGGCGAATCGACCGCGAACGAGGAGCCGTACGTGAAGTCCATCGTCACCGATCGGACGTCGATGCCCAGACCCGGGATCTTCGCCGCGAAGCGCAGCATGATGCCCTCGTCGGGCTGGATCCGGATTGCCAGGAGGTTCGGGTCCGGCTCGGTGGCTGAGTCGCGGAAGAGCTTGTGGGGGACCTCCTTGAACTCGATCGCGATCTCGGTCGCCCGCTTCGGCAGCCGCTTGCCGGTGCGCAGGTAGAACGGCACCCCCGACCAGCGCCAGTCGTCGACGAAGAACCGGCCGGCGACGAACGTCTCGGTCTCGGACTGCGGATCGACCTCCGGCTCCTGGCGGTAGCCGGGCACGGGCTTCGCGTTGACCCAGCCGGGGCCGTACTGGCCGCGGACGACGTCGCGCTCGAGCTCCTCGGGTTTCTTCTCGGCGATCGCCTTGAGGACCTTGACCTTCTCGTCGCGCAGCGGATCGGCCTCGAAGGTCGTCGGTGGCTCCATCGCGACGAGGCTCATGAGCTGGAGCAGGTGGTTCTGAAGGACGTCGCGGGTCGCGCCGGTCTCCTCGTAGAACGCGCCGCGACCCTCGACGCCGATCGATTCGGCCACCGTGATCTGCACATGGTCGATGTGGCGGCGGTTCCAGATCGGCTCGAAGATGCCGTTCGCGAAGCGGAAGACGAGGAGGTTTCGAACCGTCTCCTTGCCGAGGTAGTGGTCGATGCGGTAGACCTGCGACTCGCGGAAGACGCGGGCCACGTCGCGGTTGAGCCGGTGGGCCGATTCGAGGTCGTGGCCGAACGGCTTCTCGATGACGATCCGCCGCCAGCCGCCGCCGTGGACCTCGTGGTCGAGGCCGACCCGGCCGAGCTGGGCGACGATGTCGGAGAAGGCCGACGGCTGCGTGGCGAGGTAGTAGAGGCGGTTGCCGCGCGTCCCGTGCGACTCGTCGAGTTCGTCGAGTCGCGTCGCGAGGCGGTCGAAGCCGCGCGCGTCGTCGAAGTCGCAGCGCTGGTAGGAGATCCGCTCGGCAAACGACGCCCACGCCTCCTCGTCGATCGGCTGAACCCGCGCGAACTGCTCCACGGATTTCCGCGCCTCTTCGCGGAACGAGCGATCGTCGTACGGGCGGCGGGCGATGCCGAGCAGGTGGAACTCGTTCGGGAGCAGGTTCGTCCGCCACAGCTGGTAGAGCGCCGGAATGACCTTGCGGCTCGCCAGGTCGCCCGTCGCCCCGAACAGCGCCACGACACAGGGATCCGGCACGCGCTCGAGGCGGAGGCCTTCGCGGAGCGGATTCTCGACGATCCGTGAGCCGGCCCGCCGCCGGCCCTCGCGGAAGAGGCGCAGCTCGCGCATCGTGCGCGGCGCCTCGCGTGGCTTCGGGGCGGGATGTGGGACGGCCGACGGAGCGGTCTCGGGCGAGGCCTTTTGCCGTCGGGTCGGCGTCTTCGCCGGGGCTCGCCGGGCCATGGCCGGGCCCTACTCCGTCTTTACCGCGTGACCACCGAACTCATTCCTGAGCGCGGCGAGGACCTTGGCGCCGTACGAGTCGTCCTGGCGCGAGCGGAACCGCATCAGCAGCGACAGGGTGATGACCGGCGCCGGGACGTCCTTGTCGATCGCCTCCTGGACCGTCCAGCGACCCTCGCCGGAGTCGGCAACCCAGCCCTTGAGCCGGGTCAGGTTCTGGTCGCCGGCGAGCGCGGGCTCGAGGAGCTCGAGCAGCCACGACCGGACGACCGAGCCGTGGTTCCAGAGCTTCGCGATCTTCGACAGCTCGAGCGGGTAGTCGCTCGCGTGCATGATCTCGAAGCCCTCGGCGTAGGCCTGCATCATTCCGTACTCGATCCCGTTATGGACCATCTTGACGTAATGGCCCGAGCCGGGACCGCCGACGTGGAGATAGCCGCTCTCCGGGGCGAGGGCGGTGAAGACGGGCTCGAGGCGGCTCACCGGCTCCTGCTCGCCGCCGACCATGAGGCAGAAGCCGTTCGCCAGTCCCCAGATCCCACCCGACACACCGGCGTCGACGTAGTGGATGCCCTTCTTCTTCAGGGCGGGATGGCGCCGCTGGTCGTCGTGGAAGTTCGTGTTGCCACCGTCGACGATCGTGTCGCCCTTCTCGAGGTGCTCGAGCAGCTCCTCGATCTGGGCCTCCGTCGCGTCGCCCGCGGGGACCATGATCCAGACGGCACGCGGCTTCTTGAGCTTGCCGACGAGCTCCTCGATCGTGAACGCCGGGTCGGCGCCCTCGCCCGCGATCTCGCGCGTCTTCTCGGCCGTCCGGTTGTACGCGACGACCTCGTGGCCGTGGCGGAGCAGCCGCCGAACCATGTTCGCGCCCATGCGGCCGAGGCCGATGAAGCCGATGCGCATCCTTCAGGCCTTCGCTTTCGGTCTCGTGCGGACGGCCTCCGCGAGCGCGCGCTCGAGGGCGGCGAGTCCGGCGTCGGGGTCGGGGCCGAGGTGGACGCGGAGGATCGGCAGGTCGTGGGCCTCGATCGCCCCGAAGTCGCCCTCGGCCTGCGCATCGATGAGCTGGCCGAACGTGTGCGGCCAGCCGGGGATCGCCCGGTCGCGCGGATGGTCGGCGGTCAGCTGCAGGAACCAGCCGCTGGCCGGCCCGCCCTTGTGGAGCTGGCCGGTGGAGTGCAGGAAGCGCGGGCCGTAGCCCGCCGTCGTCGCGCGGCCGGTGCTATCGCGGAGGAGGCGGCGGATCGCGGCGATGCCGTCGTCGCGCGGGCCGGACGGGGCGATGAACGCCTGGATCGCGAGGTAGGCGTTCGGCTTGCGGCGCTCGAGGTGGCGGGCAAGCTCGCCGACGAGCGTGCCGTCGCCGCCCGTCAACCGAAGCGGGGCGTCGCCGATGAGGACGAGGCCGTCCTCGGCGGCGAGGATCGGGACCTCCGGCGGCTCGGGGATCTCGACGTCGCTCGCGGCGCCCCAACCGCCGGGGTGATCCGGGTCGGGCCGATCGACGGCGGCGCGCGCGGCGAGCAGCGCCCGCGTCCGCTCCTTGGCCTCCTCGACATTCGGCTGGTCGAACGGGTCGATGCCGAGCGCCGCCCCGGCGATCGCCGTCGCGACCTCCCAGCGGACGAACTCACCGGCGACGTCGATGGTCTCGGCGAGCTCGATGCGGATCACCGGGTGGCCGGCCCGTTCGAGGACGTCGGCGAGGTTGTCGGCGTCGGGCGCGCCGCGTGACCCACGGAGCGCGAGCCGGACGAAGACGCGGTCGGGGCCGTAGGCGCCGGGCTCGGCGAGCGGCTCCAGGTCGACCGGGACGATGCCCGTGCCGTGCTTGCCGGTGCTCTCGGCGATGAGCTGCTCGGCCCACGACCCGAAGCTCTCGATCTCCGGGTCGGGCAGGAACGTCAGCTTGTCCCGGCCCGCCTTCGCCAGCGTGCCGATCGCGAGGCCGAGGGTCGCCGCGGGGTTGCGGGCCGGGCTCGGGTCCCGGCTGCGGTCGAGCATCGAGGCGGCGTTGGCCAGCAGGGCGTCGAGGTCGAGGCCGAGGAGCGCGGCCGGCACGAGCCCGACGTAGGTCAGGGCGGAGTAGCGGCCGCCGACGTCCGGCGGGTTGAGGAACGTCTCGCGGAGGTCGTCATGGTGGGGGATCGAGCGGACGCTCTTGCCGGGATCGGTGATCGCGACCATGAGCTCGCCGGGCTGTTGCTTCGAGCCGGCGGCCTCGAGCGCGTCACCGACCTTCGCCCACGCAGCGGCCTGGAACGCGAGCGGCTCGGTCGTCGTGCCCGACTTCGAGGCAACGATCCAGAGCGTCGACAGCGGGTCGAGCCCGTCGACGATCGAGGTGACCGCGTCCGGATCGGTCGAATCGAGGATCTGGACATCGATTCCGCCGGACTGGACACCGAACGTCCGGGCGAGCACCTCCGGCGCGAGGCTGCTGCCACCCATGCCCATGACGACCGCGGTGCGGAACCCCGCGGCGATCGCGCCGCGGGCGAACCCCTCGATGTCGGCGGTGTGGTCCGCGAAGTGGTGCGGCGCGTCGAGCCAGCCGAGGCGGTCGGAGATCGCGCGCTGGACGCGCTCGTCGTCGGACCAGAGCGAGGGATCGCGGTCGAAGAGCCGCTCGACCCAGCGTTCGTTGCCGGCTTGCGCCAGCGCGGCGTCGTATGCCGACGCCATGTCGCCGAGCGAGAGGCTCGGCAGATCGACCGCTGGAGAGGCGCGATCGGGCATGGCTGTCACCGCATTATGGTGCGTGCGGGCTGAGCGGACCCGCGGGACGCTCCTCCCGAGCCTAGCCCCGGCTCGTGACGGCGGTGCGCGGTCGCGCCCGCCGGGCGTTTCGTCCGCGCTGCTACTCGCCGCTCCCCTGGGCCGCGCCCGTGCAACGCCCACCGAGCGCCTCCGAGGCGCGGTGGCCACTCCCAGTAGCCACGGCTGCGACAAACGCGCAGCCTCGCGCCCGCGGCCGCGTTTCCTGGGCAACGAGCCGCAGCACCTGTACCACCGTGGCTACCCCGAGTAGCCAGGCCGCCACCCGCGCTCCGGCGTGCCGGTCCCACGACCGTCGGCTACTCCCAGTAGCCACGGCTGTACAGAGACGCAGCCTCGCGCCCGCGGCCGCGTTTCCTGGCCCACGAGCCGCAGCACCTGTGCGACCGTGGCTACTCCCAATAGCCGCGCCGCCACCCGAGCCGCGCGGCCCACGCTCCGAGGCCCGTGGCTACCCGCAGTGGCCATCGCCCGGTAAGCGACCGTTGAGCGCCGACTGCTTCAATCGATGCCGTGAGCGGCGAGTCCCTCTTCGTTCAGGCGCTCCGAGTCAGCGTGGCACACACCGTCCGGAACGCACGGGAGGCGATGGGGTGGAGCCGGCGAGAGCTCGCGACCCGGGCTGACGTGTCCCGTCAGCTGGTCGACCGGGTCGAGAGCGGCACGGTGACTCCGTCCTTTCAGACGGTCGGTCGCCTGTTTGCGCCTCTCGGCATCGACTCGGAGCTGGTCTCACGGGCTCCATTCCTCATCGACGGGACGCGACAGCGCGACCCGGTTCACTCGACATGCGGGGCCTACGGTCGCCGCCGGCTCGAGAAGGCCGGCCTGCCCGTGCATCGCGAGGTGGAGATCGCGCACGGCCGATCGCACGGCTGGATCGATCTCCTTGCCTTCGAGCCAGTGACCGGCACCGTCCTCGTCATCGAGATCAAGACGCAGCTCGATGACCTCGGGCGCATCGAACGAGTACTGACCTGGTACGAGCGTGAAGCATGGAACGCAGCGCGGAAGTTCGGGTGGCGGCCGCGCCGGATCCGCGTGTGGCTCGTCGTCCTGGCAACCGAGGTCGTGGAGGAGCGAATCCTGGAGAACCGTGCCGCCCTGGCCCAGAGCTTCCCGGTTCGCGCAGACACCATGTCCGCGTGGCTCCGCAATCCCACGCAGCCACTCCCAGCCGGCCGCGGCCTTGCGCTCGTCGATCCCAGGAGCAAGCGGCGCTCATGGCTGATTCGCTGCCGAGTCGACGGCCGCCGCTCGCCGGCTCCGTATCGCGACTACGCCGACTTCATGGCCCGCCGCCGCTCGTAGATTCGAGGCTACTCGGAGTAGCCAACCCCGCACAGCGACGCAGGCAACGCGGCGGTTCCGGGCGCCGCGTGGCGCGCCGCTGCGGACTTGTCGCGCGATGGTTACTCGGGGTAGCCACCGAGCGGTGGAGAGCTCAGCCGACCTCAGCCGACCTCGCCCGAGCTCAGCCGACCTCAGCCGACCTCTTCGGCCTCGATGGCCAACACCTTCTCGAGCCGGCGCCGGTGGCGCGGCTCGCCGCTGAACGTCGCGCCGAGGAACGCGAGCGTCGCCTCCCAGGCAGGCTCGGGGCCGATGACCCTCGAGCCGAGCACGAGCACGTTCATGTCGTCGTGCTCGACGCCCTGGTGGGCCGAGTACGTGTCGTGGCAAACGGCCGCGCGAACGCCGCGGATCTTCGTCGCGGCGATCGACGCACCGACGCCCGAGCCACAGACGAGCACGCCGCGGTCCGCCCCGCCGTCGCGGATCGCATGCCCGAGACGGCGGGCGAAGTCGGGATAGTCGTCGTTCGGGTCGCGGCCGTCGCCGCCGAGATCGATCGCCTCGTGGCCGAGACCGGCCGATTCCAGCCGGCGGCGCAGCTCGTCCTTGAGCGCCGCGCCGGCGTGATCGGCGGCAAAGGCGACCCGCATGCGGTCAGTATGCGGTCAGTCGTGACCCGGATCGCTGCCGGAGCCTCGGTCCACGCCGCTCTCGCCTTCGCCGAGCGTCGGGTGGTTCCCGCCGCCGCCGTGCGAGCGACCGACGGCCGGCAGATGGCCGGGCTCGAGGGTCGGGATGGCGCCGCGGAGACCGTCGCGGACGACGCGTCGCGCGACGTCGGCAACGCGGTCGGCGGTGAAGCCGAACCGCTCGAAGATCGTCCCGGCCGGGGCGGACGCACCGAAGTGGTCGAGCCCGACGATCGCGCCCTCGTCGCCGACCCAGCGTGCCCAGCCGAGGGACACGCCGGCCTCGACGGCGACGCGCTTCCGGACCGCCGGCGGCAGCACCGAGTCGCGATAGGCCTCGTCCTGGGCCTCGAACAGCTCCCAGCACGGCAGGCTCACGACGCGTGCGGGCATCTTCTCCCTGGCCAGGGCGTCGGCGGCGGCGACGGCCAGCTGCAGCTCGGAACCCGTGCCGATGAGGATGACCTTCGGCTTGCCGCCGGCGGCGTCGCGCAGGACGTACCCGCCGCGCGCGACACCGTCGCGAGCCTTCTCGGCCGTGCCCTCGATGACCGGCAGCTTCTGGCGCGTGAGCGACAGGCCGACCGGTCCGGACGGTGAGGCCTCGTGGCGCGTCACCGCGACCGCCCACGCGGCTGCCGCCTCGTTCGGATCGCCCGGCCGGATGAACCACAGGTTCGGGATCGCCCGGAGCGCCGCGTAGTGCTCGACCGGTTGATGCGTCGGGCCGTCCTCGCCGAGCCCGACGGAGTCGTGCGTCCAGACGTAGATCACGTGGAGGCCGCTCAGGGCCGCGAGCCTGACCGCGCCGCGCATGTAGTCGCTGAACGTGAGGAACGTGCCCGCGTACGGCATGAAGCCGCCGTGATAGGCGATCCCGTTGCACGCCGCGCCCATCGCGTGCTCACGGACGCCGAACCGAAGGTTGCGGCCGGGATGATCGGGCGCGAAGTGATCGTGGCCGTTCGCCTTGACGTCGGTGAGGTTCGACTCCGACAGGTCGGCTGAGCCACCGAACAGCTCCGGGAGCGGGCCCGCGAGGGCCTGGATCGCCTCCTGGCTGGCGTTCCGCGTCGCGACCTGCTCGCCGGCCGGATACGTCTTGAGCCCGCCCTGCCAGCCGCCCGGCAGGCGGCCGTCGATTCGGCGACGAAGCTCCTTCGCGAGGTCGGGGTTCTCCGCGGCGTAGCGGTCGAATCGGGCGTTCCACTCGGCGACGAGATCCCGGCCCCGCGCCACGGCGGCCCGGAAGACGTCGCGAGCCTCGTCCGGCACGTAGAAGGTCTTGTCCGGGTCCCAGCCGTACGCCGCCTTCGTCAGTCGAACCTCGTCCTCGCCGAGCGGCTGACCGTGGGCCTTCTGCGTGTCCTGTCGATTCGGGCTGCCGAAGCCGATGTGCGTTCGGACCGCGATGAGGCTGGCGCGCTCGTCGCCCCGCGCCGCCTCGATGGCCCGCTCGATCGCGCCGACGTCGTTGCCGTCCTCGACGCGCTGCGTGTGCCAGCCGTAGGCGTCGAACCGCTTGAGGACATCCTCGCTCCAGGCCCACGCCGTCGGGCCGTCGAGCTGGATGTGGTTGTCGTCGTAGAGGAAGACGAGCTTGCCGAGCCGGAGATGGCCGGCGAGCGACGCAGCCTCCGACGCGACGCCCTCCTGGAGGTCGCCGTCGGAGCAGATCCCGTACGTCCAGTGGTCGATGACGGTGTGGCCGGGGCGGTTGAACTCGAACCCGAGCCGGCGCTCGGCGATCGCCATGCCGACGGCGTTCGCGAAGCCTTGGCCGAGCGGACCGGTCGTCGCCTCGACACCCGGCGTGAGCCCCCACTCGGGATGACCCGGCGTCTTCGAGCCCCACTGCCGGAACGCCTTCAGGTCGTCGAGCGTGACGTCGTACCCGGTGAGGTGGAGGAGCGAGTAGAGGAGCATCGACGCGTGGCCGGCCGAGAGCACGAACCGGTCGCGGTCCGGCCACTCGGGGTCACTGGGCGAGTGGCGGAGGAACCGCGTCCAGAGGACGTACGCCATCGGCGCCGCGCCCATCGGCGCGCCCGGATGCCCGGAATTGGCCTTCTGCACGCCGTCGATCGACAGCGTTCGGATCGTGTCGATCGCGAGCTGGTCGATGGATTGGGCCGCGAGCGTCATCTTGCGGGCGATTGTACGGCCGAGTCCCCGTCACGCCGCCGAGTGGCCGGGCCCCGCGGACGTTGCAGGCGGCTATCCTCGGCCGATGGCCCGGCCGCGTGTCCTCGTCCTCGGCGACCTCGTCCTCGATGTCGTCATCGCGCCCGCCCGGCCGCTGGAGGAGGGGACCGACGTCCCGGGCCGGGTCCGCATCCGACCGGGCGGCTCGGCGGCGAACGTGGCCCGCGGCCTGGCACTGCTCGGCGCTCGGACGTCGCTCGTCTGTGCCGTCGGTCGGGACGGAGCGGGACGCGCGCTCGTCAACGCCGCCAAGGCCGAGGGCGTCACCGTCCGCGCCGTCCGCGTCCGCGGCGCCCGCACCGGGCGGATCGGCGTCCTCGTCGACGCGTCGGGCGAGCGCTCCTTCGTCGCCGACCGCGGCGCGGCCGACCGCCTCGCCCCGGGCGATCTTCGTCCCGACTGGTTCGAACGTGCCGATCACCTCCACTTGCCGGCGTATTCGCTCATCGGCGAACCAATCGGCGCGGCCGGGCGCCGGGCGATCGAGATGGCTCGGGCGGCCGGTGCCACGCTGAGCGTCGATCTGGCTTCGGCCGGCCCCCTCCTGGCCGAGGGCCGCGAGGCGGCAATCCGCCTCGTGCGAGAGGCGCGGCCCGACTTCCTGTTCGGGACGGCGCGTGAGGCCGAGGCGCTGCTCGACCGGCGTGACGTCGAGTCTCTGCTGGACCTCGCTCCGATCGCCGTCGTCAAGCGCGGCCCCGAGGGCGCGACGATCCTCGCCGTCGAGGACGACAGCCGGCTCCGCTTCGAGGTCGCCACGGAGCGACTCCCCGCGCCCGATACGACCGGCGCAGGCGACGCCTTCGACGCCGGGTTCATCGTCGGCTGGCTGGCGGCCAGGGAGAGTGGGGGATCGCTCGGCGTGGCCCTGCACCGAGCGGCCATGGCCGGCCATCGCGCCGCCGCCCGGCATCTCCGCTCGCCACGGCCGGACCTCCCGCCTGGTTAGCGGCTGCTACCGGCCTGCAGACCGGGTACTCGCGGCTACTGGGAGTAGCCGCGGTCGTACAGGTGCTGGCGCTCGGCGTGGAAGAGGCGCCTCAACGTCCGCGAGCCTGCGCACGCATCACCGAGTGGCTACTGGGAGTGGCCACCGGGGCGGGAGGCACGGCATCGCGCCCCACCCAAGCCTCCTTGGCTACTCGGAGTAGCCACAGTCCTACAGATGCTGGCGTCCGGAGCCGGAGCCGGAGCCGGAGCCGGAGACGGGCCTCAGGGCCCGTGGGCCCCAGCACTTGTGGGCCCGTGGCTACTGGAAGTGGCCATGCCGGCGCGCGGAGGCCTACAGGTAGCGGTCGAACCAGTCGAGCATCCGCGTCATCCGGTCGATCCGCCGGTCCGGCCGGCCGGTGACGGCGAACGTGTGGAACTCGTCGGGATAGAGGACGTACTCGACCTCGCGTCCGAGCGTTCGCAGGGCGATGAAGAACTGCTCGTTGTCCGCCGGCGGGCATCGCCGGTCGGCCTCGCCCTGGAACATCAGCAGCGGCGTCCGGACGTTGGCGACGTTCCGCAGCGGCGACTGCCGCCAGAGGCGGAGCATCCCCTCCTCGGTGAGCGGGTCGCCGAGCAGCGCCGTCCGGTCGTAGACGACGCCGTTGTCGCAATTGGCCCAGGAGCTGACCTGGTTGGCGACGCCGTTCTCCGACACCGCGGCCTTGAACCGGTCGCTCGTCCCGATCAGCCAGTGAACCATGAAGCCGCCGTACGACAGGCCCAGAACGCCGAGGCGATCCGGGTCGGCGAGGCCGAGCTTCACGACGTGGTCGAGCGAGGCGTGGACGTCAGCCGCGTCGACCCCGCCCCAGTCGCCGAGCTGCTCGCGGATCCACTGCCGGCCGAAGCCCGCCGAGCCGCGGATGTTCGGCAGGACGACGCGATAGCCGCGGCCGACGAGCATGTGGGCCTCGACGGGTGGTGCGGGCGCCCAGGCACCGAGCGGCCCGCCGTGGACGTCGACGATCGTCGGCAGCCGCTTGTCGCCGGCTCCGGGCGGCGAGGCGATCCACGTCTGGACGGGCCCGCCGTCGCCAGGCGCCTCGACGAGCCGCATCTCCGGCACGACAACCCGTCGCTGCCAGGCCGAGCCCATCGTCGTCCGCGCCCGCAGCCCGGTCGACGGCTTCGCCGCGCCCCGGGAGGCCTCGATCGTCATGAGCTCCATCGCCCGGCTCCCGTTCGTGCCGACGACCGTGATGACCGGTTCGCCGCGCCGCGGCGTGGCGACCGCCACGGAGCGACAGGTCGCGTCGGCCCGGACGACCGGCTGTGGCCTGCCCGCCGGGCGGCCCGTCCCGGGATCGAACCCGAACCACCACGGCAGGTCACGCCCGGCGTCCGACACCATCGCGACGATCCGATCCGCGCCGACCCAGATCGGGCCCGGCCGCGGGGTCGTCATCCAGCCGGTGAGATCCGTGTCCGACCAGCAGTCGACCGGCCGGTCGAGGTCGGGCGCGAGGGCGACCGGCGGCCCCGAGCCGTCGGCCGGCCCGACGAAGAGGCCCGGGCTGATGTCGTCGAGCGGATCGGCCTCCGCGACGCCGAACGCCGCGAGCCAGCGTCCGTCCGGCGAGAACGACGGTCGCGTCGCCCAGCCGCCGAGCGCGAGGATTTCCCGCGGCTCGGCGATCTTCGCCCGCTTCGTGCCGCGGCGCGGGACCGGGACCGACCAGATCGTCGTCCGCGGATGGAGATCCGATTCCGGGCCGCGGTCGGCGACGAAGGCAATCGACTTCCCGTCGGGGTGCCAGGCCGGGCGCTCCACCGTGTAGTCGCCCTCGGTCAGCTGGACCGGCTCCGCGCGGGCGCCCCAGTCGACGACGAAGAGGTGCTCGCGCCGGTCGACGTGGCCGATCTCGTCGTAGCGCCAGTCGATCCTCCGGATCCGTCGGGCGAGCGGCGTCTCCTTGCCCTTCGCCTCCGGGCCGATGAGGAAGCGCGGCGGGCCGGCCTCGGCGGTGATCGCGAACCGCCGGCCGTCCGGCGACCAGGCGAAGGAGCTCGCGGCAAGCTTGCCGGTCCCGACCGGTCGCGGCCGGGCGGCGCGGCCGCTCGTTCGAACGACCATCAGCCGTCCCGGAAGCTCGCGGCCGTCGAGGTCGCGCCGGATGAACGCGACGGAACGGCCGTCAGGCGAGATCCGTGGCCCGGTGTCGCGAACGCGACCGGACGTCAGGCGCCGCGAAGCACTGCCGTCGAGCGGCACGTACCACAGCTCGGACGCGTAGCCGTTCCGCTGGACGGCGCGGCGGACAACGACGGCGAACGTCCCGTCGGCCGCGAGATCGTGGTCCTCGAGCACGACCTGGCGCCGGATGTCGTCGGGGATCATCGGTCGGGGCATGCCCGGAGCGTAGCGAGGACGCGACACGCCCGGCAACGCGTTCCGCGGCGTACGCTGCGCCGGTGCTGCCGATCGCGCTCGCACCGAACCTCGCCGACGCCATCCGCTCCGGCGGTCCCGTCGTCGCCCTCGAGTCGACGCTCATCAGCCACGGGCTGCCGTTCCCGGCGAACCTCGAGGTGGCGCGGGCCTCGGAGCTGGCCGTGCGCGAGGCCGGCGCGATCCCGGCCACCGTGGCGATCCGCGACGGGCGCCTGCGCGTCGGGCTCGACGACGCCGACCTCGAGGCGCTCGCGTCGGCTCCCGCGGGCACCGTCCGCAAGGCCGCCCGGCCGAGCCTCGCCGCGGCGCTGGCGGGCATGGGCTGGGCCGCGACGACCGTCTCGGCGACGATGATCGCCGCCCATGCCGCGGGCATCCGCGTGTTCGCGACCGGCGGCATCGGCGGTGTCCACCGCGGCGCGCTCGGCGGGGAGGCGGTCGCGGACCGGCCGACCTTCGACATCTCGTCCGATCTCGAGGAGCTGGCCCGGACGCCGATGGTCGTCGTGTGCGCCGGCCCGAAGGCGATTCTCGACGTGCCGGCCACCCTCGAGCACCTCGAGACCCGGGGAGTGCCCGTCGTCTCGATCGGTCAGCCGGAGGTGGCGGGCTTCTTCGCCCGGTCGAGCGGCGTCAAGGCACCGATCGAGGCACGCGACGTCGAGCACGCGGCGGAGGTCGCCCGCGTCCACATGTCGCTCGACCTGGGGACGGCGATCCTCGTCACCGTGCCGGTCCCCGCCGCGGACGCGCTGCCGGATCGGGACGCCACCGAAGCGGTCGAGCGGGCGCTGGCCGAGGCGGCCGCGGACGGCGTCGCGGGCCCGGCGCTGACGCCCTGGCTGCTGGCCCGGATCGCCACGATCACCGGCGGCCGCTCCGTGGCCGCGAACACGGCGCTGATCGTCAACGACGCCCGCGTCGCCGGGGAGCTGGCCGTCCGCCTGACCCGCTGAGCGAGGCGTATACTCCCCAGCCCTCCCATCCCGAGCCGCGGGTGCCCATGTCCGCCACGCCCATCGCCGAGCCCGCCATCGACGTGCGCGGCCTGCGCCGCGTCTACCAGGCCAAGCCGCACGACATCACCGCCCTCGACGGCATCGACCTGCGGGTCGAGCCGGGCGAGTTCTTCGGGCTGCTCGGGCCGAACGGCGCCGGCAAGACGACGCTGATCAAGATCCTCACGACGCTGCTGCTGCCCTCGACCGGCACGGCGAAGGTCTTCGGCTTCGACGTCGAGCACGAGACGAAGCAGATCCGGCGGATCATGAACATGGTCGCCGGCGGCGAGCAGTCCGGCTACGGGATCCTCACGGTTCGCGAGCAGCTCTGGATGTTCAGCCAGTTCTACGGGCTGCCGTCGCGCGACGGCTGGCAGCGCGTCGACGAGCTCATCGACGCCGTCGGGCTCGGCGAGCAGCGCGGCCAGCGCGTCTCGACGCTGTCGACCGGCCAGCGCCAGAAGATGAACTTCGCCCGCGGTCTCCTCAACGACCCGTGGATCTTCTTCCTCGACGAGCCGACGCTCGGCCTCGACGTCTCGGCGGCGCGGTCGGTGCGCGAGCTCGTGGTCGCGTGGAAGGCCGCCGTGCCGGACCGGACGATCCTGCTCACGACGCACTACATGGCCGAGGCCGATGAGCTGTGCGAGCGGATCGCGATCGTCGACCGCGGCAGGATCCTCGCCATCGGCACCCCGCAGGAGCTGAAGCGCCGAGTCCAGCGCGAGTCGATCTTCCGGCTCGAGCTCGACCGCCTCGACGGCGGCCCGAGCGCCCTGGGCCGGCTGCCCGGCGTCGTGAGCGCGGCCTCGGCCGCGGACGGCAGCGACGGCGCGAGCGAGCGACAAACGGTCGCCGTCAACCTCGTCCTCGCCGACGATGCGGCGCTCGGTGGTGTCGTCGGGGCGCTCGGCGGCCTGGGCGCGCAGATCCTCGCGCTGCGCAAGTCCGAGCCGACGCTCGAGGACGTCTTCGTCGAGCTCGTCGGCCGGGGATTCGGCGAGGCCGAGACGAACGGCGCCGGCGGCCCCGACGGCACACGCGCGGAGGAGGCGCAGCCGGCATGACGACGACCGCGGCGTCGCCGTTCGTCCACGACCGCGCGCGGAACGCGCGCGAGGCCGCGTCGTGGAGCCCGCGGCGCATCCTCATGACCGACCTGCGGACGATCGCCGGCCGGGCGTACCCGCGGATCCGCGGCCTTGCCCGCGAGCCGTCGTGGGTGTTCTTCGAGATCCTCCTGCCGTTCCTCGCGACGTCGGCCTTCGTGTTCGTCTATCGAGCGCTGCAGGCGCCGCCGGAGTACGTCGGCTTCGTCGTCCTCGGCGGCGCGATGACGGCGTTCTGGCTCAACGTCATCTGGATGATGGCCCAGCAGCTGTGGTGGGAGAAGAGCCAGGGCAACCTCGAGCTGTACTTCGCCGCGCCGATGGACTTCATGTCGGTGCTGCTCGGGATGGCCATCGGCGGGCTCGTCATGAGCTCCTCGCGCGCCCTCGTCGTCCTCGGCGTCGCGACCGTCCTCTACGGCGTGAGCTTCGCCGTCGATCAGTGGCTGCTCCTGCTCGCGGTCTTCGGGCTGACGCTCGCCGCGCTCTACGGTCTCGGCATGGTCCTCGCGAGCCTCTTCCTCATGTGGGGTCGCGAGGCGTGGCACCTCACGCAGTTCCTCCAGGAGCCGGTCTACTTCGTGTCGGGGTTGAACTTCCCGGTCGGGCGACTCGGCATCCTCGGCGCGCTCGCAATCTCGCTCATCCCACTCGCCGTGGGCCTCGACGCGATGCGACAGCTGGCGTTCGCCGGCTCGCCGTATCCGACCGGCACCCCGCCGCCACATGTCGAGGCGCTGATCCTCGGCGGGATGACGATCGTCTTCCTCCTGCTCGCGCGCTGGACGCTCCGCGTCCTCGAGCGACGGGCCCGCCGCCACGGGCGGCTGTCGATCCGATGGCAGTGAGCGACGCCGCGCGCGGCGACGCGGCGGAGGGCGAGGCGGCACCGGCCGACGCCGCGGCGGGCGGCCCCGCGCCGGCGTTCCGCCCGACCGCCGACGCCTTCGACCCGCGCCGGACCCGCGGCCGCGGCCCCGCCGACGCGTGGCGGGCGTTCGTCACCGCGACGCGCCTCGGCTGGCAGATGGAGGCCAACTGGACCGACCCGATCCTCTTCTTCATCTACTCGGTCGCGAAGCCGCTCGCGTCGACCCTGATCTTCGTCGTGATGATCGAGGTCATCGGCGGCGCGACGACCCGCGAGTTCCGCGCCTTCGTCATCGTCGGCACGGCGCTCTGGGCGTTCGTCGTGAGCGGCATCAGCGGGCTCGGCCAGGCGATCCTCGAGGATCGCGAGCGCTACCGGATGCTCAAGTACGTCTACGTCAGCCCGAGCGACTTCTTCGTCGTGCTCGTCGGCCGCGGCATCGCCCGGATCGCCGTGGGCGCCATGGCCGCGCTCATCACCGTCGGCGTCGGAATCGCGGCGCTCGGGGTGCCGTTCGATCCGGCGCGCATCCATTGGCCGCTGCTCGTCGCGGTCATGGTGCTCGGGCTCTTCACGGTCGTCGCGATCGGCGTGACGATGGCGGCGGTCTGCATCCAGACGCGCCAGGAGGCCTGGTCGTACCCCGAGGCGCTCGCCGGGGCCCTGTTCCTCCTCACCGGTGCCGTCTTTCCGTTGAGCGTCCTGCCGGGCCCCGTCCAGGTCCTCGGCTGGCTGACCCCGCTGACGTGGTGGATCGAGGGCACGCGCCAGGCGCTCTTCCCCGGCGGGGTGAGCGGCATCGGCGGTCCCGGCTCGCTCTTCGAGCAGCTCAGCGGGACCCTCGCGCCGGGCCCGATTCTCATCGGCGTTGCCTTGCTGGGGACCGGGGCGCTCTGTACACTCGCTGCGGCCGTCGTCTTCCAGCGCAGCGAGCATCGGGCGAAGGATCGCGGGCTGCTGGATCAGACGTCCGGGTCCTGACCCGCCCCATCCCAGACCGCCGAAGCACGAGAGGACCGGGAGCGCCCATGCGGATCTACGAGGGCAGCCCGCGCCAGGACTTCGAAGAGGTCTTCCGATCGATTGGCGCCTTCCTCGATCAGCGCGGGATGAAGGAGGTCCTCCTGGCCGAGGCGCCGGACGGCTTCATCGTCCAGGGCCTCGTCGTCGCCGGCGTCGATCGCGGGCCGTGGTCGGACACGGTGGGGACCGTGGCGAAGGAGACCCTGACGTTCCTCGACGACGACATCGGCCGGTTCATGGAGGAGGCGCTGGCCCGGCGCGGCCGGGGCGAGGCGCCGCCTGAAACGGGGGAGGCGGGCTACTATGAATCGGCGTTCCGGGTGCTCGGGCGGTACATGGACGAGCAGAAGCCGCGGGACGTGTTCTTCTTCGAGCAGGACGGGGCGTTCGTCCTGCGGCTCTTGATGGGTGACCACGCCGGCACCCGCCACGTCCTCGCGGAGTTCACCAGGGAAGACATCGATGCCCTGGTCTCCCACGGACCGGGGCTCCGGCATCGACGAGCGAACACCACGGGCGCGGCCGCGACGGCCGGGTCCTGACACAGGAGGAACCGATGAAGGCTCTCAAGACGGTCGCGGTGGCCCTGGGGATCACCCTCGGCGCGCTGATCATCATCCCGCTCCTCGTCCTGGCCGGCCTGTTCGTGTGGCTGAAGCTGACCGAGGAGTCCGAGGACGAGACGCTCGAGCTCGACCAGGAATCGACCTGACTTCCTCGAACTGATTGATCTTCGGGGCCGGGCGCCGGTGCGGCCCGGCCTCGACGCGTAGGTGGCCACCCGGGGTAGCCAACCTCCAACGAACGAGCGCGGCGCGGGCGAAGATTCCGCGCCACGCGTCCCAGCCCTGGGCATCCGTTCCGTGGTGGCTACTCCCGGTAGCCACCGGCCGTGACGAGACAGCCAGCCCGCGCTGCGCCCGGGCGCTTCCTCTCCCGGCCCGTCCCGGCCCGTCCGGCCTCGACGCTCCGCGAGCGCCGCCTCGTCGAGCTCGGCATCGTCGTCGTCGCGTTCGTCTGGGGCAGCAACTTCATCGTCGTCAAGGCGCTCATCGAGCACATCCCGCCGCTCGGCCTGTCGGCGATGCGCTTCACCCTGGCGTCGGTGGTGCTGTTCGTCCTGCTTCGCGTTCGCGAGGGCAGCATCGGCGTCCCGCGTCGCGACCTGCTGCCGATGGCGCTCCTCGGCGTGCTCGGCTTCGGCCTCTATCAGACGCTGTGGACGCTGGGGCTCGTCTCGATCCCGGCCGGTGACTCGGCGCTGCTCATCGCGTTCACGCCGATCCTCACCGCGCTCCTCGCGGTCGTCGCGGGGTCGGACACGCTCACCCGGCCGAAGCTCCTCGGCGCGATCATCTCGTTCGTCGGCGTGGCGATCATCGTCGCGGGCGAAGGCCTGTCGCTCGGGAGCTCGCTCCTCGGCGACGTCCTGACGCTCTGCGCGGCCGGCTGCTGGGCGATCTACACGGCCTTCGGCGCGCCCATCCTCCGCCGGCACTCGCCGCTGCGGACGACGACGTGGACGATGGCGGCCGGGGCGCTGTTCCTCGTCGTGCCCGGCACCGCCCAGCTGGCCGCCGTCGACTGGTCGCTGATCGGCGCGGGCGTCTGGCTCGCGTTCCTCTACTCGTCGCTCCAGACGTCGCTGGCCAATGTCGTCGTCTTCCAGGGCGTCAAGCTGCTCGGGCCCACCCGCGTCACCGCGTACCAGTTCCTCATCCCGCTGTTCGCGGTGATCCTGGCGGCGCTCATCCTGGCCGAGCCGATCCGGCCGAACCAGGTCCTCGGCGGGATCGTCATCGTCGCCGGCATCCTCGTCACCCGGACAGGGCGGCGCATCGCCGCCCGCTGGGCCGGCCGCCCGGTGGGCCCGTGACCCCGGACGAGCGCGCGATCGCCGAGGCGCCGCCGCCGCCTCCGCTCGAGCCGGGCACGCCGCCGCTCGCGATCCTCGTCGACTACGACGGCACGATCGCGCGGACCGACGTCTCCGACGCGCTCATGGCCGACTTCGTCACCGCCGAATGGGAGGCGCGGGCCGCGGAGTACGACGCCGGGCGCATCGGCTCGCGGCGGCTCATGGAGTGGGAGGTCGGGCTCATCACGACCGACCCTGCCGAGCTGCGCCGCTTCGCCGCGGACCAGCCCCACGACCCGGGCTTCGCGCCCCTCGTCCGGCAGGCCCGGGCGGCCGGGGTCCCGATCGAGGTCGTGAGCGACGGGTTCGGCTTCTTCATCCCGGCGGCGCTCGCCGCCCTCGGCGTGCCGGACGTGCCGGTCGTCACCGCGTCGACGACGTTCGGGGCCGGCGGGCGCGCCCGCATCGACTTCCCGAACGGCCACCCGACGTGCTTCGTGTGCGGAACGTGCAAGCGCGAGCGCGTGCGGGCGCACCAGGCCGCGGGTCGGGCCGTCGTCTTCATCGGCGACGGCCACAGCGACCGCTACGCCGCCGGCTACAGCGACGTCGTCTTCGCCAAGCGCGCGCTCGTCGAGCTCTGCCTCGAGTACGGCTGGCCGTTCCACCGCTGGACCGGGATGGCCGAGATCGAGGCGTGGCTGGCGACGACGATCGATGGCTGGCGGGCCGATCCCGCGAGCCTGGCCGGCCCGCGCCCCCGGCCGTTCTTCTGCGGCCCGGAGGTCTGGGGCGAGGGCCGTTGGGATCCCGTCGTGTGGGCGGCATCGCCCGACGATGCCGCCGCCGGTCGAGCGCCGGCGCCCGAGTGATCCGCGATATGCGGACGAAAGGTTTCGCCCCCGTGGCGTAAGGAGCCCGCAGCATCTCCCGCGGGACGGTGACGGCCAGGCGCGGCCCCTGTCGTTGGCTCGCGCGGGAGGAGGATTGCGATGCTGCGTCGACGGCTGTCCGTGGCCGCCACGGCTGCGCTGCTCGTCTTGTCGATGGCTGTCCCGGCCGCCAACGCGGCCGCTGTGACCCACTGGGTCAACGATGACGACCCGAACGGCGGTGCGTATGTCCCGCCAGGGACGAGCTGCAACAACCCGGGCTACGCTCGCATTCAGGACGCCGTCATCGCCGCTGGGCCGGGCGACACGATCAATGTTTGCCCCGGCACCTATCCGGAGGAAGTGAAGATCCTCCCGGGCGACGACGGGATCACGCTCCGCTCTGTCGTTCCGCTCGCCGCTGTCATTCGCGCACCGGCCGTGATGACGCCGCCGGCCAACGCGATCGTCCACGTCGCCGGGGCGCAGGACGTCCGGATCCTCGGATTCCGGATCACCGGCCCCGGGCCGGGCGGCTGCAACAGCATCGGTGTCGGCGTTCTCGTCAACCTCGACGGCTCCGCCCTGATCGCCGGCAACCACGTCACGAACATCCGCGACGAGCCGTTCGGCGGCTGCCAGAACGGGATCGGCGTCCAGGTCGGCAGCTTCACCGCCAGCGGCGACGTTTCGACGCCGGGGCGAGCGACCATCGTCTTCAACGTCATCGACCGCTACCAGAAGGGCGGCGTCATCGTCAACGAGCCCGGGTCGTATGGGCGTGTCGAGAACAACGTCCTCCGCGGCGTCGGCCCCTCGCCTGCCATCGCCCAGAACGGAATCCAGATCGGCTTCCACGCGTCGGCGGACGTGCTCGAGAATCTCGTTTCCGGTCACTCGTACACGGGCGTCGATGACGCCATCTGGGATTCAGCGGGCATTCTCCTGACGGACCTGGCGATCCCCGACACGGTGGTCGTGTCGGGCAACCGCGTCTCCCGCAACGACATTGGGATCTGGCTCTCCGGGAGTGGTAATACCCCCGATCCCGAGGGATTCGGGCCGACACTCAGCCAACGGGTCAGCCGAAATCAGTCCCGGGACAACCGGTTCGACGGGATCTTCGCCGACGAGTTCACGGCGGCGAACCAGATCCGGGCCAACACCGCGCTCGGCAACGATCGGTTCGACTGCCATGACGAGGCGCCGCCCGCCGTGACGACGACGGTCAACATCTGGCGAGAGAACACCGGCGAGACCCAGAACAAGCCGAATCTCTGCCGCGACAGGGGTCACCGGGACGGCGACGACCATCACGGCAAGCCCCGTCCGTGGCGCGACGACGACGAGCACGACGACTAGCCGACGCGCCGGCTGACTGAACGGCCGGGCCCTCGCGGGCCCGGCCGTTTTCGTGCGCGACCGGCCAGCAGCGGTCACCTCGCGCAAGGCAGAATCGCTTCGTCACGTCGCGCCGTGCCCATCGGCGACGCCGCCCCCACGCCCTCGATCGAGCGGCGTGCGGGCGTCCGTGAGACGGGAAGGAGGAGTTCAGGAGGGGCCGGCCACGTGTCTCAGACACACGCACTGGAGAAGTGATGCGTCGAACCTCTCGCCTGCTCCTGTTGGCCTCCGTGGCAGTCGTGGCGATTGCCATCCCGATCACGGCCCTCGCCCATGGCGGCCGGGACCGCTTGCGCGCCGAGCCGTGGGTCTTCGTCGGCACGGCCAGTCAATGCGCGCCCGGGCCGGCCGGGAGCCGCATCGTCACCTCCGGCTGGCTCTCCGGAATGGGCCTGCCGGACAACGGCGGCGATACCGCCCTCAACGGCGTGCCCGCGACGCGGCGCGACGCCCATCGCGGCCTCCTCCTCAACAAGAACGGCCTCACCAGCGACTGCTCCTCCGCCGGCGCCGAGATCAAGGGCGTCCGTGGCGCGCTCATCGCCGATCCGGCGGCCTTCGTCGTCGGCTATGACTACCGCGATGGCGGACACTGCGGCGGCGGCGCCCCGCGGTTCAACGTCACCGTTCGGACGCCGTCCGGCGACGAGTGGACGTACTTCGTGGGCTGCAACACGAGCGTCCAGACGCCGGCTCCGCAGGATGCGCAGTGGATTCGGTCTCGGAGCACGCTGGCCACCGCGACACCGCAGCTGGGGGATCCGCCCCAGCCGCCGGCCATCCCACCGAACTCGCGGATCGTCGCCCTCGACATCGTGTTCGACGAGGGCACGGACCAGGGCAATGTCTCCGATCCGAATGGTGTCGGCCTCGCCGTCATCGACAACATCTTCGTCAACGGCAAGTACATCCGGACGGGCTCCGGCGTCGAGCCGGACGGCTGGGACCGGGATCACGACGACGACGATTAGCTGATTGGCGGACCGCTCCGCCCTTCAGGCACCCTCCACGGCCGGGGCTCGCCGAGCCCCGGCCGTTCGTGCCCCGGGGGCCTCGGCGGCGCCGGTTTGCCGCCGGGGACGCCATTCGATAACATTCGAAAAACCCCCCGGAGGTCCGAACCCATGGCGAAGTATGTCTTTGTGACCGGAGGCGTCACCTCCTCACTCGGCAAAGGCATCACCGCCGCCAGCATCGGCCGGATCCTCAAGGCCCGCGGCCTCCAGGTCTCGATCCTCAAGCTCGACCCCTACATCAACGTCGACCCGGGGACGATGTCGCCCTACCAGCACGGTGAGGTCTTCGTCACCGACGACGGCGCCGAGACCGACCTCGACCTGGGCCACTACGAGCGCTTCATCGACGAGAACCTGACCCAGCTCTCGAACGTCACGACCGGCCGCATCTACCAGGCGGTCATCGCCAAGGAGCGGCGCGGCGACTACCTGGGCGGAACGGTCCAGGTCATTCCCCACATCACCAACGAGATCAAGGAGCGGATCGCTCGCGTCTCGCGCCAGGGCGACCCGGACGTCGTCATCGTCGAGGTCGGCGGGACCGTGGGCGACATCGAGAGCCTGCCCTTCCTCGAGGCCATCCGCCAGATGCGCAAGGACGTCGGCCGGGCCAACGTCCTGTACGTCCACGTCACGCTCCTGCCCGAACTGGCCGCCACCGGCGAGCTGAAGACGAAGCCCACCCAGCACTCGGTCAAGGAGCTGCGCGGCATCGGCATCCAGCCGGACGTCATCGTCCTGCGATCGGATCGCCCCGTGAGCGACGACATCCGGGAGAAGATCGCGCTCTTCACCGACGTCCCGACCGAGGCGGTCATCCCGGCCGAGACGGCCGAGACGATCTACGAGGTGCCGCTGCTGTTCGAGGCGGCCGGCCTCGGGCGGCTGATCGTTCGCGATCTCGGCCTCGGCGACCCGGAGGCGACGCCCGATCTCGACTCGTGGCGCGCACTCGTCGAGCGGATCAAACGGCCCAAGCCGACGCTCGAGATCGCCCTCGTGGGCAAGTACATCGAGCTGCCCGATGCCTACCTCTCGGTGACCGAGGCCCTCAAGCACGCCGCCTGGGCCCACGAGGTCGACGCCAGGGTCCGCTGGGTCGACTCCGAGTCGCTGACGAAGGAGAACCTCCACGAGCGCCTCGACGGCGCGGCCGGGATCCTCGTCCCGGGCGGGTTCGGCCACCGCGGCATCGAGGGCAAGGTCCTCGCCGCGCACTACGCGCGGGAACACAAGGTGCCGTACCTCGGGCTGTGCCTCGGCCTCCAGTGCGCGGTCATCGAGCTGGCCCGCCAAACCCTGGCGACGAAGGACGCCAACTCGACCGAATTCGACATGTTCACGGTCAACCCGGTCATCGACTTCATGCCCGACCAGCGGGAGCTGGAGGACAAGGGCGGCACGATGCGGCTGGGCCTGTACCCGGCCCGGCTGACGCCCGGATCGAAGGCGGCCCAGGTCTACGGCGACGAGGTCATCTACGAGCGGCACCGTCACCGCTTCGAGGTGAACAACCAGTACCGGCAGACGCTCGAGGCCGCCGGCATGGTCCTGTCGGGCCAGTCACCCGACGGCCGGCTCGTCGAGATCGTCGAGCTCGCCGACCACCCGTACTTCCTCGCGAGCCAGTTCCACCCCGAGTACAAGTCCCGCCCGGAGCGGCCGCATCCGCTGTTCGACGGCTTCGTCGCGGCGGCGATCGCGGTCCGCGACGGACGGATGCCGCGCCTCGAGCCGCGCCAGTCGCGGGCCTCGACGCCGGCCGGCCGGTCGACGACCTCGCCCGCGAGTGCGCCGCCCGCGGGCGCGCCGGCCCGGCCGACGGTCCCGCACGAGAGCCGCGCCCGGGGCTGAACCGCAGGCGGCGACCCGCGCGGCCCGGCCCCGGCGCGAAATCAGCCCCCGATCCCGAACAGCTCCCGGCAGGCGTCCTCGCCCGGCAGGAGCGGCCGCACGGTCAGGCCGAACGTCGCGCTCGTCGCCGGGTCCTGGATCCATGGCGTGATGGCGTTGGCCGCCTGGAGCGCGGGCGTCAGTCGCGCGGCATCGTCGCCGCGGATCGTGAGGCAGCGGTGGACGCCGTCGCCGGCCGCCCCGCCGGCCGTCGCGAGCGGCATCTCGAGGGGCCAGTCGGCCGGCGCCTGGGGCAGGCCCTGCGGGTCGGCCGCGGGCCCGATGAGCACCGAGTAGGCCTGCGCCTCCCAGGCCGTCTCGCGGCCGAGCTCGGCCTCGCCGATCCAGGCCGGCAGGTTCTGGAGCATCTGCCAGAAGGCGCCGAAGGCCTCGGGCGTCGCTGGCGGCGCCTCGCACGGGAACGCGACGCAGGCGATCGTCGCCTCCGGGTTGCCGACGATCTCGACGACCCGGTCGCCGACGGCGAGCTCGATCGTCCCGAGCATCTGGCCGGGCTTCGCCCCGCCGCTGAAATCGGTCTGGCCGCCCAGGAGCCCGAAGTCCTGGGCCGCCGCGAAGATCTTCGCCAGCCCGGCCTCGGTGATCGTCCGGCCGTTGAGGGGCGGCACGAGTGGCCCCGGGAAGATGGCCAGGACCGGGGCGCCGGTCACGACTGTCCGATCGCCGGTGATGGCGACGACCGGCACCCAGCTGAACCGGTTGAGCGGCGGAATGGCCTGGCTCAGGCTGGCCCGCAACAGGAGGCCGGCGGGCTGGGCCGGGCTCGGCGAGGCCACCGGGGAGGGGGAGGGCGAGCCCGATCCGGACGGGCTCGGTGCGCCGCCGGCACACCCGGCTGCGAGGAGTGCGGCGAGCAGGGCGGCGCGGAGGGCGGCGACAGTCGACGATCGCATTCGTGAGCTTCCCTCGTGACGGTTAGCCGGGAGACGCGCGGATGCCGTTCGCGGTTTCGGGCCTGCAAGGCCGGTGCGCGTAGAATCGGCGAACCGACCCCCGAAGGAGCGCCCCCGATGAAGATCTTCCTCGACACCGCCGATATCGAAGAGATCCGCACCGCCAACCGGTGGGGCGTCCTCGACGGGGTCACGACGAACCCGACGCTGTACGCCAAGGTCGGCGGGAGCTACGAGGAGATCCTCCAGGAGGTCTGCCGGATCACGAGCGGGCCGGTCTCGGCCGAGGTCGTGGCGGAGGACGTCGAGGGGATGCTCCGCGAGGGCCGGGCATTCGCCAAGCTCGCCCCGAACATCGTCGTCAAGGTCCCGATGAGCGAGGAAGGCCTCGAGGCGATCTCGCGGTTCGCCGAGGAGGGGATCAAGACGAATTGCACCCTCGTCTTCTCGACGAACCAGGGGCTGCTCGCGGCCAAGGCCGGTGCCAGCCTCGTGAGCCCGTTCGTCGGGCGGCTCGACGACATCAACGAGGACGGGATGACGATCATCCGCGAGCTGGCCGAGATCTTCGCGATCCACGGCATCGAGGCGGAGATCCTGTCGGCCTCGATCCGGCACCCGCTCCACGTCACCCAGTCGGCGCTCGCCGGCGCGCACATCGCCACGCTGCCGTTCAAGGTCCTCCAGCAGATGGTCCACCATCCGCTGACCGACAAGGGGATCAAGCAGTTCCGCGACGACTGGGACAAGGCCCGCAAGGCGGCCGCCGAGAAGTCGAGCGGCGCCAAGGCCGCCGTCGCCGCCAGCGGCACCAAGCCGGGCGCCTGAGGCCTACCCGCCAACTCGCGCCCGGGCCCACTCGGCCAGCTCGCGGGCCGAACGCCACTCCTGCTGGCCACTCGGCGATGAACGAGCGTGGCTGGCGCGCGAGTTGCCTCGTTCCGGCTCGGAGGCCTGCGCGTTCGTAGCCGAATGGCCACTCCCAGTGGCAATCGGCGCACGCCGCGCGGCCTCGCGGCCGCTCCGCCGCACCACCGCCGCCCCGCCGCGGGGCGCGGTTCGGCCCCGGACCATCTTCTTCGTTGACGAACACCCGTTCGGGGCTCTATCCTTCCGCCATCCCACCCGGCCCTCCGCAGCGGATCGATTCCGCGCGATGCGCCCGGCGTCATGCCCAGCCGCACGGCCAGCACGGCCGCGGCACGTACCCGCAGGTTCCCACCAGATGTCCGGAAACGGCCCCGATCCCCGGTCCCGAAACCGCCGCTCACGCCGGCGCATGCAGGTCGGGCGCGCCCCCGTCAGCGAATACGAAGAGATGCAGGAGCTCGAGGCCGCCCGCGAGCGGAACGACCTCCAGGTCAGCGACCTCCGCGAGATGAGCGTCACCGAGCTCCGGGAGGTCGGGCGCGACCTCGAGATCGACTCGGGCAGCGCCGAGCGCAAGGACGACCTGGTCGATCGCATCCTCCGCCGCCAGACCGAGCGGGCCGGTCACGCCTACGCGACCGGCATCCTCGACATCGTGGACGAGGGCTTCGGCTTCATGCGCCGGCACGGCCTCCTGCCCAGCCCGGACGACGTCTACGTCAGCTCCAGCCAGGTGCGCCGCTTCGGTCTGCGGATCGGCGACCGGATCTCCGGCGCCGTCCGCGCCCCGCGCGACGGGGAGAAGTACTGGGGGATGCTCCGCGTCGACGCGGTGAACGGCGTCGACACCGAGACCGCCCGCCGCCGGCCCGTCTTCAACGACCTGACCCCGGTCCATCCGGACGAGCTGATCAACCTCGAGACGGACCCGAAGAACCTCAGCCAGCGGCTGATCAACCTGGTCAATCCGATCGGGAAGGGCCAGCGAGCCCTCATCGTCAGCCCGCCCAAGGCCGGCAAGACGTTCCTCCTCAAGCACATCGCGAACGGCGTCACCGCGAACTATCCGGACATCCTCCTCATGGTCGCCCTCATCGGCGAGCGGCCCGAGGAGGTCACCGACATGCGGCGCAGCGTCAAGGGCGAGGTCATCAGCTCGACCTTCGACGAGCCGACCGAGAACCACACCCACGTCGCCGAGATGGCCCTCGAGATCGCCAAGCGGCAGACGGAGACCGGCCGCGACGTCGTCATCCTGCTCGACTCGATCACCCGCCTGGCGCGGGCCTACAACCTGGCCCTGCCGCCGTCCGGCCGGACGCTCTCCGGTGGTATCGATCCGATCGCCCTCTATCCACCCAAGCGCTTCTTCGGCGCCGCCCGGAACATCGAGGAGGGCGGCTCGCTGACGATCATCGCGACCTGCCTCATCGACACCGGCTCCCGGATGGACGACGTCATCTACGAGGAGTTCAAGGGCACCGGCAACTCGGAGCTCATCCTCGACCGGAAGCTCGCCGAGAAGCGGATCTTTCCGGCGATCGACGTCCAGCGGTCCGGCACCCGGCGCGAAGAGCTCCTCCTCGAGGACGGCACGCTCAAGATGGTCTGGACGATGCGCCGGATGCTCTCGGCGGTCGGCACGAACGAGGGGATCGAACTCCTCCTCAACCGGCTGGCGAAGACCGAGAACAACGCCCAGTTCCTCGCCACGCTCACGAAGAGCCTCGACGCCCAGTAGAACGTCGGCTAGTCGTTGGCAAATCCCAATGCACCGGCATTTGCGACCCCAATGAGGGTCTGTTAGCCTTCGAATCCGTTACAACCTGAGGGCCCGCCTGCGACGGGCCCCGGCCGCAGCAGAGACCCCCAGCTCGAAGCGACCCGAGGACGGTCAAGCCCCCCAGGCGGTGCCCGGAGGCACCCCCGTCACCCGACCGTCCCTTGCAGGAGAACGTATTGCTGAACGCATCCGTCGGCGTGCCGCGTGTGTTGGACCGGCTCCGCCCGACCCCGAGGCGAGACTCTCGACCGCCGATCCGGTTCCACGGCCGCAGCGTTCATCAGCCCGGCGACCGCCAGGTGGCTCCCGCCTCACATGGCGCGACCACCCCTCAGCCGTCGCGTATCCCGGCACGCCCGTCGATCGGGTTGGCCCGGAATCTCCGCGGCCGCGTCGGCCCCGAGGCGGCGATCCCTGTCGCGGTCGCCCTCATCGTCCTGTCCGCGTCCGTCCTCAGCTGGCTGCCCGGCACGGCGGCCCGCGGCTCGGTCGGCGGCCCGACGGGTGATGGTCCCGGGCCGCGCATCGCGGTCGGGGGCATCGGCGCGGGATTCGACCCGGCCGCCCGCCGCGACGCCGAGCAGCTCCCGGACACCGTCGCCCATGAGCCCACCGCGGGCGAGGACGCGCTCAGCGGCCCCGGCTACCAGCTGACCCGCGTCGATCCCGACGCGGTCGCGATCGACGACACCGTTCAGAAGCCGGTCATCCAGGGGGCCTTCGACCAGTCGGGCACCCTCATCAAGCCGATCAGCGTCGTCACGACGGTCGCCGACGGGCGGAACCTCCTGAAGACGTACAAGGTCCAGCGCGGCGACACCCTGACCGGCATCGCCCACCGCTACGGCGTCTCGACGATGACGATCTGGTGGGCCAACAACTTCAAGTCGTCGGCCGACTTCCGCGTCGGGCGGACGCTCACCATCCCGCCGGTCAACGGCCTCGTTGTCAACGTCGAGGAGGGCGACACCCTCGAGTCGATCGGGAAGGAGCACGACGTCGCTGCCGACGACATCTACAAGACGAACGGGCTCCAGGACACAGCCCTGGTCGTCGGCCAGACGCTCTTCCTCCCCGGCGCCGAGGGCGCGCCGATGCCGACGCGACGGCCGATCGTCAAGCCGACCGAGAAGCCGCCGTCGATCAGGCCGCCGGCCGATTACAGCGGTGGCGCCTTCATCTGGCCGGTCGTCGGTGGCAGCAACTACATCAGCCAGTACTTCCACGTCGGCCACTACGGCCTCGACATCGCCGCCGACTATGGCTCGCGCGTCCGCGCCGTCGGCTCGGGCACCGTGATCTTCGCCGGCTGGAAGAACAACGGCGGCGGCTACCAGGTCTACATCGCCCACGGCTCGAACCTCTACACGACCTACAACCACATGTCGGCGGTGAGCGTGGCGATCGGCCAGAGCGTGGCCCAGGGCCAGCAGGTCGGCCGGGTTGGGCAGTCCGGTTGGGCGAGCGGACCGCACCTCCACTTCGAGGTCTGGATCGGCCGCCCCTGGGACGGCGGCACGCGGGTCAACCCGCTGCTCTACCTCTAGGCGGTCCTCGGGTCGTTCGTCGGGCGGTAGGCCGCGCATCGTCGGGGCGTTCGTCCCGTGGCGGACCGCGTGCCCGGGCGCGGCGGGCGGCCGTGCGAGAATCCCGTCGATGTTCCTCGACCGGGTGACGATCTGGGTCCGCGCCGGCGCGGGTGGCGACGGAGCCGCGACGTTCCGGCGTGAGGCGCACGTGCCGCGCGGCGGTCCGGACGGTGGCGACGGCGGCCGGGGCGGCTCGATCCACCTCAAGGTCGACTCGGGGCAGACGACGCTGCGCGACTTCCGCTACGCCCACCACTTCAAGGCCTCGTCCGGCGGCCGCGGCGAGCGCGCCCGGCGGCACGGCAAGGCCGGCGAGGACCTGACGCTCGCCGTGCCGCCCGGCACCGCGATCTACGACGACGCGACCGGCGAGCTCGTGGCCGACCTCGTCGCGGCCGGCCAGTCGGCGCTCGTCGCGCGCGGCGGGCGCGGCGGCCTCGGCAACACGCACTTCAAGACGGCGACGCACCAGGCACCCAGGCACGCCCAGAAGGGCGAGCCTGGCGAGGAGCGCTCGCTCCGCCTCGAGCTCCGCCTCATCGCCGACGTCGGTCTGGTCGGGCTGCCGAACGCCGGCAAGTCGACGATCCTCGCGGCCCTCACCGCGGCCCGGCCGAAGATCGCCGACTACCCCTTCACGACGCTCGAGCCGAACCTCGGCGTCATGGACCTCGACGACGGCCGCCGCCCGACGATCGCGGACGTCCCGGGGCTCATCGAGGGCGCGAGTGCCGGGGCCGGCCTCGGGCATGCGTTCCTTCGTCACGTCGAGCGTACCCGCGTCCTGGTTCACGTCGTCGACGGCTCGGCCCGCGACGCCGAGTGGGATCACTCGGTCATCCGTGACGAGCTTCGGGCCCACGACCCGGCGCTCCTCGAGAAGCCGATCCTCGTCGCCTTCAACAAGCTCGACCTGCCGGCAGCGGCCCAGGCCTGGCCGGCCTTCCGGGCGGCTCGCCGGAAGGAGGCGATCCCGTGTGTCGCGATCTCCGCGGCGACGGGCGAAGGCCTCGACGAGCTGCGTGACGCGATCGCCGGGATGCTTCCGGACGCCGACGCCCTGGCCGCGCCCCCGGAGCCCGCCGGTGTCGTCGTCCATCGGATCGAGGTCGCCCCGGACCGGTTCGTCGTCGAGCGGGAGAACGGCGCCTTCCGCGTCCGCGGCAAACGGGTCGAGCGACTCGCCGCGCAGACGAACTTCGACAACGACGAGTCGGCCGAGCGATTCCAGCGTGACCTCTCCCGCCTCGGCGTGGAGGAGGAGCTGCGCAAGGCCGGGATCGCGGCGGGCGACACGGTCCGGATCGGATCGACCGAGCTCGAGTGGGAACCCGCAGCATGGGAGCGCGAGTGACGAGCTCGCGCGAGTCGCGCCGCGAAGGCGTCCGGGCGGCGGACGCGGACCGGTCGGCCGTCCCGGTTCGGACCGGCTCGATCGGCGTCATGGGCGGCACGTTCGACCCGATCCACGTGGGCCACCTCGCGACGGCGGAGGAGGCCCGCGAGTCGCTCGGGCTCGAGCGGATCCTGTTCATGCCGGCCGGGATCCCGCCGCACAAGCCGGACCAGGTCGTCACCTCGCCGGCCCACCGCGTCGCGATGGTCGAGCTGGCGATCGCGGGCAACCCCGCGTTCGAGCTCAGCCGGCTCGAGGTCGACCGGACCGGGCCGTCGTACACGGTCGACACGGTCGAGCTCCTCGCCGCGCGCGAACGCAAGAGCGGGCGCGAGCCGGACCTCACCGTGATCCTCTCGGCGGAGTCGTTCCGCGGCCTGCCGACGTGGAACGAGCCGGAGCGTCTTCTCCGCCAATGCCGGATCGCGGTCGTTCCGCGCGAGGGCTTCCCGACGCCCGGCCGGTCCTGGGTCGAGGAGCACTTCCCTGGCTTCGAGGAACAGGTCGATTTCCTCGCCTCGCCGCGGCTCAAGCTCTCCGGCTCCGAGATCCGGGAGCGCGTCGCCGCGGGCCGCTCCGTCCGGTATCTCGTCCCGGACGCAGTCATCCGCTACATCGGGGACCATGCGCTCTACCGCAGCGACCTCTGGAGGAAGAACTGACCGACGTGACCGAGCCCGTGCCCGCCGCCTCGCCCACACCCCGACCCGACGGCCTGCCGAAGCGGCGCAGGCGCGCGCCGGCCGGTGAGCGCTCGCCGCTCGACCTGGCGCGGCGAATCGTCGAGCTGGCCGAGGACAAGAAGGCGGCCGATATCGCCCTCCTCGACCTGACCGGCCTGACGACGGTCGCCGACCACTTCGTGATCTGCTCCGGCGGCTCGGAGCGGCAGCTCGACGCGATCTCCGACGGCATCGTCGAGGGCCTGCGCGGGGAGGGCGTCCGGCCGATCGGCCGCGAGGGCGTCGCCGCGTCGCACTGGGTCCTGCTCGACTACGGCTCGGTCATCGTCCACGTCTTCACCCCGCCGGAGCGCGACTACTACGGCCTCGAGAAGCACTGGGCCGAGGCGAAGACGATCCTCCGGGTCCAGTAGCCCGTACCCGCCCCGCCTCCCCTGCCGCACTCCACGCAGCTTCATCGCCGCGTAGCAACGCGCGGCGGGACCCCAACCCGGCCCCTTCCCTGCACGTTCATCGCGAAGTGGCCACTCCGGCTTGCCACTCGGCCACGGATGCCGCCTCGAGAGTGCGGTGGCTACTCCGGGTAGCCACCGCCCGTCAAGTCGCCAAGCTCGGGGGCCGGGACGCCCCCGCAACGCCTCGACGCTGGGCGTTCGTCGACGTGTGGCTACTCCCAGTAGCCACGGACCACGGGGCCCGCCGCGCTTGCTTGGCCGCTCGCCGAGCCGCCTTGCCGCGCGCAGGCGCCCCGGCGGCGACCGGGTAGCCCGGCTGGTGCCCGGGAGCACGGCAGAGGTACCGGCGGGCCGGTACCGACGGGTCATGTCTGGCCCGGAGGGGCCTTCCTAGCATCCCGATCGGGTGACGGTCCGAAGAGACCGTCCCGAGCGAAGGAAGCGGCCGATGTCTCGCCTCCGCGAGCGATGCCCAGCCTGCACCCGCCGCCTCATCACGACCCGGTTCGACACGACCTTCCGGCTCGCGGATCGGACCGAGCGGCTGTGCTTCGGCATTCCCGGCGGGCTGTGCGAGGACTGCCACCAGCTCTACATCGACCCCGACCTCATCGAGCTGCTCGACCTCGGCGACGCCCGCTGCGTGTTCGCCATCGAGAGCGACCTCGTCGTCCAGGAGCAGGCCTGGTCGAGCGGCTAGGCTAGCCGCCCCCGGCGCCGCAAGCCGGATCTGCCGACTCACCGGGTGAGTCAAGTCGCGGGTCAGCACGCGTGGTCGGCACGCAACCGTGCCGATTCGGCGAGCACCCACTCGGGCCCGATGCGCGCCTGACTCACCGGCGTACTCAGCCGGCCGGCGCCACCCGCTCCGCGATCCACAGGCTGAACGCCAGCCGACGCCCCGCGTCCCCGGCCGCCGTGCCCGGCGCCCCTCGCAGCGTCGCGTCGAGCTCGACAAGGTCGTGCAGGGCGGCGTCCAGCTCCGGAAGCGTCCAGGCCCGGGCCTGCTCGACCAGGCGCTCGGCGCGGTAGGGGTTGAGCTTCATCGACTTGACGAGCGAGCCGGGGCTCTCGCGGGCGGCAAGCCGGTCGGCGACCTCGATGAGCTCGCGGATCCGGCGGTGGAGCTGCACGACGATGACGAGCTCGTGGGTGGTCTCGAGGAGTCGCTCCAGGAGCTCGACGGCCCGGCCGGTCCGCCTCGTCCCGACCGCGTCGAGGAACGCCCAGGCAGAGCCCGGGACGGCCTCGGCGACGAGGTCCCGGACGTCGTCGGCGGAGATCTCGCCGTCGGGCCGGTAGACCGCCAGCTTCTCGAGCTCGGCCACGGCGCGCTGGGCCTGCGAGCGGCGGTCGACGTCGCCCTCGGTGACGAAGCCGCCGACCCGGGCGGTCAGCTCCTTCGCCGCCCCGATCCCGAGGCGGACGTTTCGCTCCCGGGCCCTGGCCTCGATCCAGCCGGCGAGCTGGCCCGCCTTTGGTGCCTTGACCTCGCGGACCTCGCCGCCGGCCGCCTTGACCGCCTCCTCGACCGACTTGAGCGCCGCGGCGCGGCGGTTCGAGCCGTCGTTCGGCTCGAGGATGACGACGCCGTTACCGGGCGCGACCGTGGCGGCGAGCGCGACGAGCGCGTCGCGGTCCTCGGCCCGCCGGGTGAGCGGTCCCGGCTCGACGAGGACGACGAGCGTCCCGCCGCCGAAGAGCGGCGCCGTCGAGACCGCGGTCGCCAGGGCGCCCACGCTCGTCGCGTCGCCGCGGACCCGGGTCCGTTCGAGGCTCGGCTCGGCCTCGCGCAGCCGGTCGTACACGGCCTCGGCGAGATGGTCGAGGGCCCACGTGTCGTCGCCGTGGAAGTACGCGAGTGCCGGCGCGCTCATCCCGGCGATGGTAGTCGAGCCAGCAGTGGTGGCGGGGCGACGGGAATGCCGCACGAGAAGGGGTTGGCGGTGAGCGCCGGTCGCAACGGGCGGAGCGACGCGGTGCGCCGCGTTCCCGAGGCTCGCACGGAGACGCCGCCGGCGTCGATGGCGACCTCGACCGTGCCGTCCACATCGGTCCGCAGGACGGTCGCTCCGGCGGCCCGCAGGCGCTCGATCGTCTTCGGCGACGGGTGGCCGTACGGGTTGCCCGCGCCGGCCGACACGACCGCGATCGACGGATGGATCGCCTCGAGGAAGGCGTCGGTCGAGGCGGTGCCGCTGCCATGGTGGGCGACCTTGAGGAAGTCGAGGCGCGGCAGGTCGCGCGCGAGGAGCGCCGGGTCGATGTCCTGCTCGACGTCACCCGTCAGCAGGAACCGGCGTCCCTCGACCTCGCCGAGCAGGACGATCGAGACGTTGTTGATGCCGGTTCCGGTGTCCGGCGGCTCGAGCTGGACGGTGCCGGGATCCGGCCACAGGACGTCGAGCCGAAGGTCGTCGATCGTCAGCCGGTCGCCCGCAGCGAGGCGCCCCGACGGCAGCCCCAGCGTTGCCAGTCGCGCGGCCCATGCCGCGTAGCCCGGCCCCGGACCGCGCATCCCCGGCTCGAACACGCGGGCGACGCGGTATCGCTCGAGGAGCAGCGCGAGACCGGCGACGTGATCCTCGTGCGGGTGGCTCAGGACGATGACGTCGATGCGGCGGTCCCAGGGAGGCAGCCGTTCGTCGAGTGCGACGAGGAGGCGATCCGGGTCGGGGCCGCCGTCGACGAGGAGCCGCGTCCCGCGCGAGCCCTCGACGAGGATCGCGTCGCCCTGGCCGACGTCGAGGACAGTCACGGTCGTCCGTCCGTCGGGTCGGTGGGCAAAAGCAATCCCGGCGCTCAGCGCCGCGCCGGCGAGGGCCAGCGCGGCGAGCCGAAGCAGCTTCGTCGGCGCGAGCGGAACGGCGTGCTTCTTCGCGTGGGGCGCGGAGGGCGCCCGCAGGGCGCGCCGACTACTCCCCAGCGCGCGACCGATCGCCGCGAGCGTTCGGCGGACGGCACCGGGGCGGAACGCGATGACGACCAGCGGCACCGCAATGGCCGCCGCGGCGAGCTGGTCGATTGGAGGCCCGAGGTCGACGCTCGCGAACGGAACAGTGGCGCCGGCGCGGACGACGCCGACGATGCCCGCCAGAGCCGCCCACGCCGGCAGGCCGCCGATCGTCGCGACCGCGGCCGGCACGCCGGGCAGGAGCACCGCGAGGCCCGACACCAGCGCGATCGCGCCGGCCGCCATCGCCGGAGCGACGAGGGGGACGACGAGGAGGTTCACGAGCGGCGAGATGAGGGCGAGCCTTCCGAACGAGGCGAGGACCACCGGCAGCGTCGCGGCCTGGGCCGCGAGCGACACACCGAGGCTCTCGGTCAACCAGCCCGGGAGCCGGCCTCCGCCGATCCGGTCAAGCCGCTCTGTCAGCGGCGTTCCCCAGCGCACGAGACCGGCCGTCGCGAGCGCCGACAGCTGGAAGCCGGCATCCCGGACGAACCCCGGGTCGACGAACAGGAGGATCGCGGCCGCCCATCCGAGAGCCGCGGCCGCGCGACCCGCCCGGCCCGACTCGCGGGCGAGCAGCACGACGCCGGCCATCGCCGCGGCGCGGACGACCGACGCGGTCGGCCCGACGAACGCGACATAGGCGACGATCGCAGCGACGGTGAGCACGGCCCGACGCCGGCGCGCGAGCCGGCCCGCGAGCGCGGCGACGCTCGCCGCGACGATCGCGATGTTCCAGCCGGAGATCGCGACGACATGGCTCGCGCCAACGGTCGTGAAGTCGGCCGCGAGATCGCGATCGACACGATCGCGGAGCCCGATGAGGATCCCGGCCGCCAGACCCGCCTCGGGCTCGGGGATGGCTCTCGTCAGCGCTGCCTCAGCCTGACGACGGAGGGTCTCGAGATCGACGGGTGTCGGCTCGCGAGGCTCGACATCCAGCGTCCGCGATTGGAGTGTCCCCGCGACCGCGGTGCGCCGCAGGTACTCGCCGTAGTCGTCGTCCGGCGGCGGGCGGATGTTCCCCGTGACGACGACCGAGTCGCCCGGCTTGATCGCCGGGAACCGCGGGAGTGTTGCCGCAACTCGAATGCCGTCCGTCGCGAGGCGCAGCGTCGCGGGCTGCTGTCCCCGACGCGGCGCCGCGATCCCTTCGACGACCGCGCGCCACGGGCCATCGCCCTCGGGCGGCCGCGGGGCGGTCGCGTCCGGAGTCCCGCCGGCCAGCCTCACGACGATCGCGGCCGCGGCCAGAGAGCCCGCGACCAGCTCGAGCCCGCCGCTGCGCCGCGCCAGGCGAAGCGAGGCACCGAGCGCGAGCAGCGCCGCGACCACGAGCCACGTCGCCGGCGCAACCCGTCCCGGCGAGATCGCCAGGGCGGCCGCCACCGCGCCGAGGGCGACCGCGGTCGCTCGCGACATCAGCCGGCCGTGACGAGCGCTCGGATCTTCTCGAACGTCGCGGCGCCGACGACCTTGCGAGTGCGGAGGTCCTCGACGGACGCGAACGGCTGCTCCTCGCGGGCGGCGACGATCTTCGCCGCGGTCGCGGGACCGATGCCCGGCAACGCCTCGAGCTCGCTGGCCGAGGCGCGGTTGATGTCGAGGAGCGGGGGAGCGGTCCCTACCGGCGCGAAGGTGCTCGCGGCCGCGTCGTCCCGGGACGGGATGCGGAGCTGCTGGCCATCCGTCAGCGGCGCCGCGAGGTTGACCTGGCCCGCCGCGCCGGCGTCGACCCGCGGCCCGTAGCCGCCGGCCGCCGCGACCGCATCGGCGACCCGAGCGCCACGCGGGAACCGGTACACGCCGGGGCGCAAGACCGCGCCGACGACCTCGACGACGAGCTCGCCAGCCGCTGGCGGGCGATCGGACGTCCCTGACGCCGCGCTGCGCCCGGGCGCCACGTCGACGGCCAGCGTGCCGCCGGTGCTCGTGGCAGCGAGCACGAACGCCGCGGCCGCCAGTGCGCCGGCGACCGCCAGGCCGAGGAGGGCCAGGGCCCGGCGATCGTCCGGCGGCGCGCTCGCAACGGGCTGGGCAGGCGCCGCATCGTCCAGCGCCCGCCACGGCGCAGCAGACTGATCCATGCCAGCTCCCCGGCGGGACCGTGGCGGGCGATCGGCCGACGTCCCGCGACCTCGGGGGCACTTCCGGTGTCGCGGGGCGTCGCGCGCGAACCCTACGCGCCGGCCCTTATCTGCGGCTTAACCGCCGCTTGGCGCGCGGGTCGCGTGTATGCCGCTCGGTGCGATTGTGATGAGTTTGAAAGCCTCGAACGACGACAATCGAACCCCCAGCCGTCACGGAGACACGAATGGCGCTTGAATCGCACGCGGCACGCATCGGGCCGTCACCCGATGCCGGCGTGCTCGACGACCCGGGAGGACCGCTCCTCCAGCTGCTGAGCGGCGTCCGCGGGCTGGCCGACCGCGGGGCAACCGACTCCCCCGCCGCCCGCCAGGGCGAACGCTACCGGGAATTCCTCGAGGCCCTCGGCGTCGCCGTCTACACGACGGACGCGAGGGGCAAGATCACGTTCTTCAACCGGGCCGCCGTGGAGCTCTGGGGCCGGACGCCCGAGCTCGGCGAGGAATGGTGCGGGTCCTGGAAGATCTACGACCTCGACGGCGAGCGGATGCCGCACGCCGAATGCCCGATGGCGATCGCCCTCAAGGAGAACCGCGAGGTCCGTGGCGCGCAGGCGGTCGCCGAGCGACCCGACGGCAGCCGCATCGCGTTCGTGCCCTACCCGACGCCGCTGCGGAACGACCGGGGCGAGCTCATCGGCGCGGTCAATGTCCTCGTCGACGTCAGCGAGCGCGCGGAGGCCGAGCGGGCGCTGCGCCAGGCGGCACAGGCGCTCGAGGCGTCGAACGCCGTCAAGGACGAGTTCCTCGGGCTCGTCTCCCACGAGCTGCGGACGCCGGTAACGACGATCTTCGGCAACGCCCGTCTCCTGCGCGACCGCGGCGAGCGGCTGTCGGACGACGCCCGCCAGGCGATGATCGCCGACATCGCCCACGACTCGGAGCGGTTGCTCGGGATCATCGAGAACATGCTGCTGCTCACGCGGCTCGAGTCGGGACCCCAGCCGGACCTCGAGCCGAACATCCTCGCCCACGTCGTCCGCGAGGCGATCGACTCCTTCGAGCGCCGACATCCCGGCCGCAAGGTGGCGCTCGTCGCCGAGCCGCGTCACGTCATCGTCGAGGCCGACCGGACCTACATCGAGCTGCTCCTCGAGAACCTCCTCGGCAACGCCGACAAGTACAGCCCGGCGGGCTCCGCGATCGACGTCCGGATCGAGGTCCACGACGGCGAGGCGCACGTGGCGGTGCTCGACCGTGGGATCGGCCTCTCGGACGTCGAGCCGGCCCAGATCTTCGCGCCGTTCTATCGGGGCGCGGAGGCGAAGCGCCAGGCGAGCGGGATCGGCATCGGGCTTGCGGTCTGTCGCCGCGTCGCCGAGGCGCAGGGCGGTCGGATCTGGGCACGATCTCGCGCCGGCGGCGGCTCGGAGTTCGGGTTCGCGCTGCCGCTCGTCGACCCCGCGGAGGTCAGCTAGCCCGCATCCAGCCGCTCCCAGTCGACCCAGCGCGCGCCGTCCCACCAGCGGTGCCACGTCCGGCCGTCACGGCCGGGGGCGAAGACGTCGAGCCGATCCGCCGACCACGACGAGGCCGCCGGTTGACCGGTGGGATCGAACTCGCCGCCGAGCGACTCCCAGTCGTGCCACGACGTGCCGTCCCAATAGCGGTCCCAGAGCTCGCCGTCGGGGAAGATCGCGAAGACCTCGAGCCGGTCGACGGCCCACGCCGTCACGGCCGGCCCCGACGCGAGCGTGCCGCCGAGCGACGTCGGCTCGGTCCAGCGGCCG
>DATBKB010000036.1:0-2712 GCA_036556145.1 Candidatus Limnocylindrales bacterium
ACCACGCCACGGAGGCGGGCGATCGCCTCGGGACGATGGGCGACGACGGCGAGAAGTTCGGGGCCTGGCCCACGACGTTCGAGCATTGCTGGGGCAAGGGCCGCTGGGTCGACCGCTTCTTCGAGGCGCTCGAATCGAACGCCGCGTGGCTGACGACGGTTCGCCCGTCGGACTGGCTCGGGTCGAATCCCCCGGTCGGACGCATCTACGTTCCGACCGGCTCGTACGCCGAGATGGGCGAGTGGGCGCTGCCGCCCGATGAGAGCCGGGCGTTCACCGCGGCGGTGCATCGCGCGCAGGAGACGAAGGCGCCCGAGAGGCGCTGGCTGCGCGGCGCGTTCTGGCGCAACTTCCAGGTGAAGTACCGCGAGATCAACGACCTCCACAAGCAGATGCTCCGAACGTCGGCCAGGGTCGAGGCGATGCCGCCTGGCGCGGCTCGCGAAGCGGCCCTCGACCACCTGTACCGCGGCCAGTCGAACGACTGCTACTGGCACGGCCTGTTCGGCGGGATCTACATCGCCCACATGCGGGCGGCGACGCTCGCCCACCTGATCGCGGCGGAGGACGCGGCGGATCGCGCGCTCGGGACGGAGTCCGGCGGCGAGCTCCGGGACCTCGACCTCGACGGCCGCGACGAGGTCCGGCTCGCGAGCGATGGCCAGGTGGTCACGATCGACCTCGACGAAGGCGGCGGAATCGGCGCGTGGGACGTCCGCGCAGCGCGGCACGCGCTCACCGGCGTGCTCCGGCGCCGGCCGGAGGCGTACCACGAGATCCTGCGCCGGCACGAAGCGGAGGCGTCGAAGCCGCCGAAGGGCAAGGGCGCCGGCGACGCCCCGGCATCGATCCACGACATCGTCCAGGTGAAGGAACCGGGCCTCGCCGCGCGACTGGTCTACGACGACTACGAGCGCCGCTCGGGACTGCTCCGCGTGCTGCCGCGGGACGCCACCGCCGCGAGCTGGGCCGCCGGCGGACGGGGCGACCTCGCCGATTTCGTCGGCGGTCCGTACCGGATCGTCCGCCTCGATCGGGATGTCGCGACGATGGCTCGCGACGGCCACGCGACGATCGACGGGGCGGCGTTCGCGCTGTCGGTCGAGACCGAGGTCTCGATCGCCGGCGGCCGGCTCGACCCGACGCTGCGCTGGACGACGACCGTCCGCAACGACGGCGACCGGGCGTTCGAGGCACGGCTCGGCAGCGAATGGGCGCTGACGATGCTCGGCGGCGGCGGGAATCCCGAGGCCTGGTGGGAGGTCGACGGCGAGCGCACCGGCCACGACGGGACCGGGGCGGCGAGTCTGGTGGATCAGGTGGGCCAGGGCAATTCCTGGCTGGGGCTCTCCGTCGCGACCTCGGTCAGCCCGGCCGCCGATGCCTGGCGCGCGCCGATCGAGACGATCTCGAACTCGGAGGCTGGCTTCGAGCGGGTCTACCAGGGCGGCGCGCTGCTGCTGTCCTGGGTCGTCCGCATCGCGCCCGGCGGCAGCTGGTCAGCGACGATCGAGCATCGCGCGACGGTTGCGGTCGACCGGGCAGAGGAAGAGCTCGGTGCCGTGCTTGCGAACCGGACCTGAGAATCCGTCAGCCCGCGGCCTGCGCGCCACGGGCTGACGAAGATGAGAGCTGTTTCCGGGTCCTAGATCGAGATGCCACCCGCAGGAGCCCGCGGATCGCCGAACTCCGGGCGGGAGTCGACGCCGTGCGTCTGGGCCAGCAGGTCGAGCACGAGGAGTCCGACCGTGGCCACGAGCAGGATGATGACTGGAGTCACCTCGTGACCGTCCTTTCTGTTGCGGCCTTTGGTACAGTGAACTAGGCCAAGTCGAAATGTACTTGGACTAGCGGACTATGTCAACAGGTACGATGGACCCCCAACCCCACCAGCCCTCCCCGACCTCGGAGCCGAACCTCGACGTCGAGCGCGACTCCGATGTCCCCATCTCCACCCAGATCTACTGGCAGCTCGCGTACAAGATCGAATCCGGCCGGCTGCAGCCCGGCGAGCGCCTGTGGCCGGTGCGCGAGCTCGGCGCCGCGCTGCGCGTCAACCCGAATACGATCCGGGCCGTCTACCGGCGGCTGGCCGACGCGGGCTACGTCCACAGCCGGCACGGCGCGGGGACGGTCGTGTCCGACCGGAGCGTGCATCGACGCCGGCCGGAGGCGCTCGGCGCGATCGTCTCCGAGATGCTCCGACGCGCCGCCCAGGCAGGCTTCACCCCGGACGAGGTCGCGGCCGCCGCCTATGCCGCCGCGTCCGAGCGCAAGCGACCGGGCGAGGAGGTCCGCGTCCTGTTCGCCGAGTGCACGACCGCGGACGCCGGCTACGACGCGGAGCGCCTGAACCGCGAGTTCGCCGGCTCCATCGAGGCGGAGGGGACGCTCCTCGACGAGCTGCCGGAGCGGCTGGAGCGCTTCCACTACGACCTCGTCGCGACGACGACCTTCCACGCCGACGAGGCCCAGGTGCTCGTTGCCGGGCGAGTGCCGGTGGTGGCGATGCTCGTGGGGCCCGGCTACGTCGAGATGGTCCACGAGATCGCAGGGCTGCCGGAGGGCTCGCGCATCGGCGTGGTCTGCGCCACGGACCGCGGCACGGACAACATCGCCGAGACGCTGTCGATCGCCGGCACGAAGGGCGTCGAGATCGTGTCCGCGACGATCGACGACGCCGAGCGGCTCAAGCTCGTCGACCGCACCGCC
>DATBKB010000037.1:0-6537 GCA_036556145.1 Candidatus Limnocylindrales bacterium
GAGCCCTTCGAAGCTCTCGTGGACGCTGGCGAACCGGATGTACGCGATCTGGTCCATCGCCCGGAGCTTCTCCATCGCCATCTCGCCGACGCGGGCGGAGGGGATCTCGCTGAGGCCGGAGCTGCGGAGCTCGGCCTCGATCTCGTCGGCGGCGTTCTCGGCGGCCCCCTCCGGCACGGGCCGGCGGGTGAGCGCCTTGCGGAGGCCGGCCGCGAGCTTGTCGCGGTCGAACTCCTCGCGGTTGCCGTCCCGCTTCTCGACGATCAGCCGGGCGGCCTCGACCCGCTCGTACGTCGTGAACCGAGCCTGGCAGTCGCCGCACTCCCGGCGGCGCCGGATGGTCGCGGCGTCGTCGAGATCACGCGAATCGACGACGCGGGTGGAGCTGGCTCCGCACTGGGGGCAGCGCATCGGTCTCGGGGTCCCCTCTCGGTCGGCGGTACCACCACTAGGGGTAGTGGTGCGGCCGCAGGATACCACAACATATGGCCTTGCCAAGCCCCCGGGTCCCGCTGCCGGGCTGCGGGCCCGCGGCCGGGCCCGGCTGCGGCCCCCGCCGCGGGCCTCGCTGCCGTCGGCCGCGGGCCCCGAACTTGCAGCTTTCTACTGGCAGTAAACGAAATCGCGCCGAATCCGGGCTGTGCGGACGAACCGGGCCGTCCCGGCGGCCCAGAGATAGCCGCTCGCAGCTACCAGGGATGCGGGGTCGACCCGCAAGAGGCCGCTTCGGGCGGATTCGGGACGGATTCCGGGGGCTCCACGGGTCAATACACGGTCCGACCGGCCCCCAAGGCACCTGGGTCGTTTACTGACAGTGGAAAGTTGCGCGTCACGGGATCAGTGGCCGCGGGGGGCGCCGTCGCGGCGCCAGGGCGCGAGAGAGCCTCAGGCGCCGCGCTCGAAGAGGCCGTCCGGCTCGCGCTTGCCGAGGGAGGCCGCGCGCAGCGCGTGACGGCTGATCGCCTCGCGAGCGTGGAGCACGTTCAGGTAGCCGCGCTTGATCGAGGTCTGCCCCTCGAGACCGCGGCCGCCGACGGCCGACGCGATGATCCCGCAGCCGTGATCGACCATCTCGAGGGCCCTTGCGGCGCGCTCCAGCTCCGCGGCGATGGCATCGCGGATCTCCGTCGCCGCGCCGGGCCCGTGGAGCGCCCGTGCCTCGGCCTCGTACCGGCTGACCGCCTCGCGCGCGGCCGCGATGGACTCGGCGATCGACTCGGCGGGCACGGTCTGGCGGCGAACGGCGTCGATCCGGCCGCCGACGCCGGACAGCGACTGCTCGATGCGCGCGACGAGGTCGGCCGTCTCCTCGCGGAACCGGGCGGTGTCGCGCGACTCCAGGAGCAGCTTCGCGGCGCGCCGGGCGACGATGAGGATCGCCAGCGCCAGGGCGACGAGGGCGAGGATCGCGAGCCACTCCGCCAGCTGGACCACGGTCTCGCGCATCAGCCTGCCCTGGCCTTGAGCTCCGCGATGAGCGCCGGAATGACCTCGAACAGGTCACCGATGACGACGAGGTCGGCGTACTCCGCGATCGGCGCGTCGGGATCGCGGTTCACGGCAATGATCGTCTCGGCCGTCTGCATCCCGACCTTGTGCTGGATCGCGCCGGAGATCCCGAGGGCGAGGTACAGCCGCGGCTTGACGATCTTGCCGGTCTGGCCGATCTGCTGGCTGTAGTTGATCCAGCCGGCATCGACCGCGGCGCGTGTCGCCCCGACCGCGCCGCCGAGCGCCTCGGCCAGCTCGTCGACGAGCTTGAAGCCCTCGGCGCCACCGACTCCACGGCCGCCGGCGACGATGATCGCGGCATCCTCGATCGACGCGGCCGCGGCCGCCTCCTCGATCCGATCGACGACCCGGACCTTCGCATCGGACGCCGTGGCGGTCGACTCCGTCACTCGGCCGGGCTTCGCCGCGGGCTCCGCGGCGACCGCGTTCGCACGCACGGTGACGATGCCGGACTTGCCGGTGAATGCGCTGCGCGTGACGAGCTTCCCACCGAACACCGACATCTCGACGACCGGCCCGCCGTCCTCCCATGCCACCGCAACCGCGTTCGTCAGCACGCCGATCCCGAGCGCGGCGGACAGCCGTCCGGCGGCATCGCGGCCGTCCGGCGTCGCCCCGAGGAACACGTACTCGGCCTTTCGCTCGGCGACCGCGCCGTCGAGCGCGGCGGGCCCCTCAGCGCTGACGACGCCGACATCCCCGCCGGTGAACCGTGCGAGGTCTTCGCCGGCCGACGATCCCTTCGGAGCCGCAACCAACCCGGCGACCGCGAGCCCGTTGGCCTCCGCGAGCGTTCGGGCGAGCGTCGCGACCTCGGTCGAGAGCTTCGTCAGCTGGCCGTCGACCGTTTCGCCGACGACGAGGATCGTCCCGCTCACCGCAGGAGGCCTCGCGACGAGAGCATCTCGACGATCGCCTTGGCGCCCTCCGCGGCCGAACCGCGCACGACCTGCGTCGCGGCACGAGCCGGTGGCGGGACCGCCGCCACGAGCCTCGTCGTCCACTCCGCGGGGACGGCCTCGCCGAGCCCGAGGTCGGCGAGCGACAGCGTCCGGACTTCCTTCGACCGCGCGGCCATGATCCCCTTGAGCGATGGGTACCGCGGCGCACCGAGCGCCTGCGTGCCGCTGATGAGCGCCGGCATCTTCGCCTCGAGGACATCGAAGCCCGTCGCGCTCGGGCGCCGGATGCGGACCGTGCCGGCGGCGGAGTCGGGCTCGATCGACGCTGCCCACGAGAGGTACGGCAGTCCGGCGAGTACCGCGATCCCCGCGGGCACGACGCCCATGCCGCCGTCGGAGGTGTCGACGCCGGCCAGGACGAGATCGAACTCGAGCGTCTTGATGGCCGCCGCGAGGACGCGCATCGTCGTCGGCGCGTCGGCGCCCTCGAGCTTCGGATCGGACACGAGCACGCCGCGCTGGGCGCCCATCGCGAGCGCCTTCCGCAGCGTCTCGGTCGCGTTCGACGGCGCCATCGCGAGCACCGTCACCTCACCGCCCTGGGCCTCGGTCAGCTTGAGCGCCGCCTCGAGCGCGTATTCGTCGTTGCCGTTCACGACCGCCGGCGACGCGGCCCGGTCGAGCCGCCCGTCCGGTCGGAGGCGCTCGGCGCCGGATGCGGGGTCGGGCACCGGCTTCGTGAGGACGACGAGGCGCAGCACTCGGGCGGGACCTCCTTTTTGGGCGACTTCGAGCGACTTCGGGCGTCGGAGGCGGTGTTGGCGTCAGTCGCGGCCGAGCAGGGAGCGGGCGATCACGAGCCGCTGGATCTGCTGGGTTCCCTCGTAGAGATGGGTGATATTCGCGTCGCGCATCATCCGCTCGACCGGGAACTCGTCGATGTAGCCGTAGCCGCCGAGGACCTGGACGGCGTCCGTCGTGACGCGCATGGCCATGTCCCCGGCGACGAGTTTACACATCGACGCCCAGCGGGCCGCGTTCGGCGATCCCGCCTCGATCTCGACACAGGCCTTGTAGAGCAGCTGCCGGGCGGCCTCGATCGAGGCGTCCATGTCGGCGAGCATCGCCTGGATCATCTGGAGCTGGGCGATCGGCCGGCCGAACTGCTTGCGCTCCTTCGCGTACTGCGTCGCGACTTCGAGCGCGCCCTGGGCGATGCCGACGGCCTGGGCGGCGATGCCGGGGCGGCTGCGCTCGAAGGTACGCATGGCGAGGTCGAAGCCGTCGCCCTCGGCGCCGATCCGGTTCCCGGCCGGCACGCGGACATTGCTGAACGTCAGCTCGGCCGTCGGGCTGCCGCGGATCCCCATCTTGTGCTCCAGCCGGGCGACACCGAATCCGGGTGTGTCCTTCTCGACGACGAAGCACGACAGGCGCCGATGCCGGTCGACGTCCTTGCCGCTCGCCGTGGCCGCGAACACGACGATGAGGTCGGCGACGCTGCCCTGGCTGATGAACCGCTTCGACCCGTCGATGACGTAGCCGTCGCCGTCGAGCCGTGCCGTCGTCCGCGCCGCGGTCACGTCGGAGCCGGCCTCCGCCTCGGTCAGGGCGAAGGCGATGAGCGTCTTCCCGGCGGCGAGGTCAGGTAGCCAGCGGCGCTTCTGCTCCTCGGTCCCGACGAGGACGATCGGCAGCGCGGCGAGCTCCTGCACGGCGAGGATGAGCCCGCTCGTAGCACACGCCCGGCTGATCTGCTCGATCGCGAGGCACACCGTGAGCAGGTCGGCGCCGAGGCCGCCGTACTCCGCGGGGAACGGCAGCGCCAGGATGTCCTGCTTCGCGAGCAAATCCTTGACATCCCACGGGAACTCGGCGGTCCGGTCGATCTCCGCCGCCCGCGGCGCGATCCGCTCGTCGGCGAGCTCGCGTACGGCGTCGCGGAGGAGCCGCTGCTCCTCCGTGAGGGTGTACGGGGTCGCCGGCCCCGGGCCGGCTGGCGTCTGGGCGGTCACCGAGCCGGATCGTAGCATCGGGTCCGGTTGCGTCCGGATCGGTGGGAGGACGTCCGGTCGGGGGTCGGTCGTACCACGGCGCCCTCCGTGGCGGTCGCGAGTGGTGCGCGCCGGTCATGTGACGACCGGGCGATTGCTTCCTGGACCCGCCGGTCGTAGCGTTCCGATGGCGGCAAGTGCACGGCCGCTGGGCTCAGCCGCCAGCGGATGCGCCGCCGAGGGGCCGGGGCGTCATGGCATACGAAACGCAGATCTTCCTCCTCTTCGCCGCCGCGACGGTCGGGCTGCTCGCGGCCATGGCGGTGATCCTGCGGGAGCGGCGCGAGGCGGCAGCCGCCGCCGGCGGCACGTTCGCGGCATCGACCGAGGGCGAGAAGCGCTGCCCGTACTGCGCGATGGGCAACCTCTGGATCGACCGCAACTGCATCAGCTGCGGGCGGCGACTCCCCGGCTAGCGCACTGAGCGCCCAAGCGCTCGCCCGCCCGCGAAACCCGCAACTTTCCACTGGCAGTAAACGGAATCTTGCCATTCGGGCCGCGCCAAGCACCCGCGACCGTGGAAGTTAGTCGCTCGCGGCTAACACATCGACCGGCAAGCGGAAGGCCGGACCGTTTGGCCGCGATCCGGGGCCGCTGAGGGCGTCGGACTGGCCGATTCGGGCCGGAAAGCCCCGAACTCGTTCACTGTGGGTAGAAAGTTGCGTGTCGGCCGGCTCGCGCCGCGTCACGCCTGGCCCGCGGCGACGAGTGCGGCGTGAGCCTCGGCGTAGCCCCTGTATCTGGGGCGGATGCGCGGCAGCTCCTCGAGGCCGACGAACGTCGCACGGCGATCCGCCGATGCGAGCGGATCAAGGAACACGAGTGCGCTCGTCGTGCGGCCGCCGTCGGGCAGCGCACCGTTCCACCACGCGACAAAGTCGTCGGTGGGATGAGGGCAGACGCTTCGAAAGCTCGACTCGCGAAGGCGCACGGCGTGGAGGACCTCGGCTGACCACAGCGCAACCACGACGTGCGTGACCGTGTCCCAGCCACCACGGAGTCCGAGGCGCTGCGTCATCGCCGCCGCAAGGTACTGACGCTTCGTGTTGTAGCTGCCGAACGCCTCCTGCAAGTTCGGGAAACGCGTCCGGTTCTCGATGTGCAGCAGGGCTCCGCGCTCGAGATCGAACGCGACGACGTCGGCTCGGCCGGCGAACTGGTAGTGCTGGAACGGTTCGTCCAGAACCACGGTTCGCCGGTGGCCGGAGATGCGGCGGGCCTCGAGCTCGCCCATTGCGGCGTGCACCGGGTCCTCGCTTCGTGCAACTGCGCCGCGGCGGCGCGGATCCACGAGCTCGAGCACGGCTTGGCGGTCGAGCGCCTCCGCGAGTCGGGCGTACGTCAGCAGGCTTGCCGGGTGCGCCGTCTCGACCTTGTGCACCATCCCTGCCGAAAGGCCGGCGCGCTGCGCAAGCTCGGCGAGCGTCCAGTGGCGCTCTGCCCGAGCCGTCCGGACGACCACACCCATGTGGCCGGCGAGTTGGGCTGCAACATCATCGGGCTTCGATCGCCTGGGCACGGCGACAGTGAACAGGGCGAGGCTCACCGGCTCCTTACGTGAGGTGGCGCGCCAGGTGGCGCGCTCCCCGCGCTACTGCAGGACCGGCAGCTCCCGGCCGTTCGGTTGGGTGGGAGCGAGGGAGCCGGCAAGGACCTCCGAGATGTCCCGCGCCGTGACCGTGCCGGCGCCGGCGTCGGACAGGCCGTCGCGCAGCATCACCATGCAGAACGGGCAGCTCGTCGCCACGGTCTCCGCTCCGGTCGCGAGCGCCTGACGGGTCCGCTCGGCGTTGATCCGCGTGCCGCGCGTCTCCTCCATCCACATCCGGCCGCCGCCCGCGCCGCAGCAGAACGTCGAGCGACCAGACCGCTCCATCTCGCGCAGCTCGAGGCCCGGCACGGCGCCGAGGACGTCGCGCGGAGCCGCAACAACGCCGTTGTAGCGGGCCATGTAGCACGAGTCGTGGAACGTCACGGACGCCGCGCCGTCGCCCGCGACCCGCAACCGCCCGTCGCGCAGCAGCCCCTGCAGGTACACCGAGTGATGGACCACCCGGAACTGGCCGCCG
>DATBKB010000038.1:0-10868 GCA_036556145.1 Candidatus Limnocylindrales bacterium
ACGACCGCGTCGGCGCCGGCCACGAGCGGCTCGACGGCAGCACGATCCGCGATGTCGCCCCGGACGAATTGCAGGCGAGCGGCCTGCTCGGAGTCGGAGCGGACCGGCGCCAGGTTCGCCTCGTTGCCCGCGTACGTCAGCTTGTCGAGGACGGTGATCCGCGTGCCGTCGCGCCGGGCGAGGACGTCGCGGACGAAGCACGATCCGATGAAGCCGGCCCCGCCGGTGACGAGCAGCCGCTCGACCCGTCGTGCCGCGGGTGCGGCGCTCACTGCGCGGGGCGCTCGGCCGGCGGCGTCAGCCGGCCCGCGTCGTGGTCGCCGGCCGCGAGCTCGGCCGCCCGCAGCAGCGAGGGCACGGTCCCCGCGTCGGTCCAGTGGCCGTCGTAGACGCGGGTGAAGAGGCCGCCGTTCGGGATGTAGTGGTTGAGGACGTCGGTGATCTCGAACTCGCCTCGACCGGACGGCGCGAGATGGGCGATGACGTCGAAGGCGTCCGGCCGAAGGAAGTACACGCCGATCGGGATGAGGTTGGACTTCGGGACCGCGGGCTTCTCCTCGAAGCCGACGACGTTGCCGGCCGCGTCCAGCTCGGCGACGCCGAATCGCGTCGGATCCGCCACCTCGTAGAGCAGGGTGCCGGCGCCGCAGGAGCTCGACTCGAACTCGCGGGCGACGGGCTCGAGCGACGGGCCGCGCAGGATGTTGTCGCCGAGGACGCAGCAGAACGCGTCGCCGCCGACGAAGTCCCGGGCAAGCCCGATCGCATGGGCGATGCCCAGCGCGCCGTGCTGGTAGCGATACGTCAGGTCGAGCCCGAAGTGCGAGCCGTCGGCAAGGAGCTCGACGACGTCGCCGACGCTCTTGCCGCCGACCACGACCATGACCTCGCGGATCCCCATCCCGGCCAGGGTCTCGATCGGGTAGTAGATCATCGGCCGGTCGTAGATCGGCAGCAGGTGCTTGTTCGTGACGATCGTCAGCGGGTAGAGCCGCGTCGCGGTCCCGCCGGCCAGGACGATGCCCTTCATCGGGCCACAGGGTAGCAGCGGCGAGACGGCCGCTCGGCTATGGGGCCGGCGAGGCGCAGGGCCGTTCCTCGTTCGGCAGGGTGCCGTCGTCGCCGGGGCCGCACGGCCCCGGTTGGAGCTCGAGCGGCGGCAGGCCGCCCTCGTAGTCGGTGATGACCAGCGCCCATTCGAGGCGGTCGAGCGGCGCGGCGGGCAGGAGGAACGCCGTCTGGACGACCGAGTTCGGGTCACGCTGGACGTCGATGACCTGGCCGACGAGGAGACCCTTCGGGAACGGCGATCGGGCCCCGCCGGCGAGCTCGATGCCGGCCGTCACGACGTCCATGCCCGGCGCGACCTCCTCGGTCGAGTCGATCCGGATCATGACGAGGACGCCGTTCACCTGGCCCGTGACCTCGCCGGTGGCCGCGGACGGCAGCTGGCCGATGACGGTCGAGCTCGTGTCGGTGATGAGCAGGACCTTCGAGAAGTTCGGCCCGACATCGACGACCCTGCCCGCGAGCGACCCGCCCGCGCCGATGACGACGTCGCCACGGGCGATCCCGTCGTCGGTGCCCTTCGACATCGTCACGAGTCGCCGGAACTCGCTCGACTCGCGCCCGATGACTTCCGTGGCGACCGTCGCGTACTGGAAGCCCTCGCGCAGGTCGAGCAGGGCGCTGAGCTGCGCGTTCTGGCGGCGGATCTCCTCGAGACGCGCGTTCTCGGCCGCGAGTCGCTCGGCCTCGCCGGCCAGCCGGGCGTTCTCGGCGCGGAGCCGGTCGATGTCCGCAAGGGTCCCGAAGGCCGCCGAGATGCTGCCCATGAGCTCGTCGAGCGCGCCCTGGACCGGTCGCAGGGCATAGTTCAGGCCGCGCTGGACCTCGAGCACGGCGGGGCTCGAGGAGAACGCCATGAGCACGAGCGTCGCGGCGAGCAGGACCGTGAAGAGGATCCCGCGCCGGCGGGCCCGCCGGCCTGCCTGCCCGACGTGGCCGCGCGGCGCAGCGCGGCGACCGGCGAGGAGCGTCGTCATCGGGCCGGCCGCAGGTCGATCATCGACCTTCAGCCTACCGACGCTCGACCCCACCGAACTGACCCGCAAGTCCCCTATCTGGGGGGTCGGAGGTACGTGTCGGCGATGAGCACGCGCTCCATCGCCGGGTTGGCGAGCTCCTGGAGGACGACGCCGGTCCCGCGCGCGACGCAGGTCAGCGGGTCGTCCGCGACGTGGACCGGCATCTGCGTCGCCTCGGCGATCCGGCGGTCGAGGCCGACGAGGAGCGCCCCACCGCCGGCCAGGACGATTCCCTGGTCCATGATGTCGGCGACGAGCTCCGGGGGCGTCTCCTCGATCGTGTCCTTGATCGTGTCGACGATCTGCAGGACGGTCGGCTCGATCGCCTCGCGGATCTGGTCCGCGCCGACCTCGACCTGCCGGGGCAGGCCGGTCAGGAGGTCGCGGCCGCGCAGCGTCACGCGCTGCTGGTCCCACTCGCCCGGGTACGCCGAGCCGATCGCGATCTTGATGTCCTCGGCGGTCCGCTCACCGAGGAACAGGTTGTACTCGCGCCGGGCGAACGCGACGATGTCGGCGTCCATCTCGTCGCCGCCCATCCGGATGCTCCGGCTGACGACGATGCCGCCGAGGCTGATGACGGCGACCTCGGTCGTCCCGCCGCCGATGTCGACGATGAGGCTGCCGGACGGCTCGCTCACCGGCAGGCCGGCGCCGATCGCCGCCGCCATCGGCTCCTCGATGAGGCGCGCCCAGCGAGCCCCGGCGTTGAGCGCCGCGTCCCGGACGGCCCGCTTCTCGACCTCGGTCACGCCCGATGGGATGCCGAGGAGCATCCGCGGCCGCGGGATGAGCCCAACCCGGTCGTGGACCCGGGTGACGAAGTACTTGATCATCTGCTCGGTCACGTCGAAGTCGCTGATGACCCCGTCGCGGAGCGGGCGGACCGCGATGATCGAGGCCGGCGTCCGGCCGACCATCCGCTTCGCCTCAGCCCCGATCGCGAGGACGCGCTTCGACTTCGCGTCGATGGCAACGACGGACGGCTCGCTCATGACGATGCCGCGGTCGCGCACGTGGACGAGGGTGTTGGCGGTCCCGAGATCGATGCCGATGTCACGGGAAAACAGGCCGAGCAGCCGATCGAGCATGAGCCGGGCGTAGTCCTTCTCGGTGCGCCCTGCCGCGACGCTGGTGGGAGGCGTGGCGGGAGGGTGACGGGCTCGTGCCGGGAGCGCGGCCAGTATACGCGCGGGCTCCGGCGGTCTGGCGCCACTCTCGCGCCGCCCGTGCGCCGCTCGTGCGCCGCTCGTGCGCCCTCCGTTGGCCCTCTTGCACCGGTGCCGCATCATGAGCGCGCCGGAGGAAGGGGAGGGACAGGGGTCAGGGATGGAAATTCAGCTCGCCGACCAGCGGATCTTCGCGCTCGCCGAGCGCATGCCGTTCGAGGAGACCAGGCAGCGAGCGATGGACAAACGCTCGGCCGCCTTCGTCTCGGGCATCGGGTCGTTTCTCCAGCGGCCGAAGAACGAGGATGTCGTCCTCGTCGCGAGCCAGCGCCGGGTCGAGCCGTTCTGGCATGTCGCGTGCCGGGCGCGCTACGTCTATGACCGGCGCCGGACGTACACCGTGACTGCGAGCGGGCCGGAGGTCCGGAGCCTCACGATCGAGGGCACGGACTACGAGGTCACCGAGGCGGGCAAGGCGGCCCGGACGTTCAGCCTGCAGACGATGGAGCACTGCCACGACGAGACCGTCCACGAGGTCTATGCCGACGGCGTCACCGGGCAGCCCGTGGCCGACGGCAGCACCGTCATCGCCAGCGCGAAGGCCGAGGTCGCCGACCCGACCAGCCTGGCGGCCGAGGGCACGATCGTCATCCCGCCGGAACAGCGCGCCTCCTTCATCGTTCGCAAGGTCATCGGCGAGATGATGAAACCGGTCCAGGCCGATACGATCAGCGAGGAATCGCTGACGCTCGAGGCGACCGACCTCTACTACCGGCCGATCTGGGCGTTCGAGTTCCACTGGCAGCCGAAGGACAAGAAGGGCGTCGTCGAGATCGACGCGGTCACCGGTCAGGTCCGCCCGGGCGCCTCCCTCGTCAGCGGGCTCACGAAGGCCGTCAACCGCGACTTCCTCTTCGACATCGGCGCGGACACGGTCGGCCTGATCGTCCCGGGCGGCAGCATCGCGGTGAAGGTCGCCAAGGTCGCGCTCGACAAGCGCTCCTGACGCCAGCCCGTCAGCCGGCGTCGACCACCGGCGCTGGGCGGTCGAACGAGACGCCGCGGTCGCGGAGTGAGACCCAAGCGTCGTGGCCGACGATGAGGTGGTCGAGCAGCTGGATGTCGAGCAGCCGGCCGGCGGCGAGCGCTTCGGCCGTGAGGTGCAGGTCGTCCGGTGACGGGGTCGGGTCGCCGGACGGGTGGTTGTGGACGAGGATCACGCCCGTCGCGTTGAGGCGCACGGCGTCCCGGTAGAGCTCGCCGACCCGGACGAGCGACGACGCCACGTTGCCCTGGTAGACCGTCGCGATCCGGAGCACGACGTTCTTCGTGTTGAGGAGCACGATCCGCAGCTCCTCGCGCTCGAGCCGACCCATCTGAAGGACCAGCCGGTCCGCCACGTCGCGCGGCGACCGCACGGTCCAGCGGCCGCTCGGCCAGTCGGCGAGGAGACGGCGCCCGAGCTCGAACGCGGCGGTGAGCTGTGCCGCCTTCGCCCGCCCGATTCCGGGGATGGCCTCGAGCTCGACGTCGGTTGCCCGCGCGAGGCCGGTCAGCCCGTCGTGGCGCGCAAGCGCGTCCTCCGCGAGGGCAATCGCCGAGCGGCCGGCCGCCCCCGAGCCCCACAGGAGCGCAATGAGCTCTGCCGACGTCAAGCCCGCGGCGCCGCGCTGGGCGAGGCGCTCGCGCGGTCGCTCGGCGGCCGGAATCTCGCGAATCGCTCGCGCCTGGACCACGCGGCCACACCTCCGCTCGGCACGGGCGGGCGTTCCCAGGGCCCGAACGACGGGAGCCCGCCGATTCCCCCCGCCATCCGGACCCAGGGAACGCGACGAGGCTAGCGGTCGGGGCTCACCGGGCGGTCATCCGGCGCTTCGCGGCGGCTCACCGCGCGAGCCGGGAGTCAGCCATCCAACGCGCCGCTCGCCGCGGCCAGGGCGAGCACCTGCAGGCCGTTGAACGTGCCGTGCAGGAAGATCGGGGCGACGAGGGATCGCCGCCGGAGGAACAGCCAACCGAGCGTCAGTGCCACCGGCAGCCGGACGAGAAACGTGAAGAACGCCGTCCGAAGACCCTCGTCCGCGCTGACCGCGGGCAACGTCAGCAGGTGCGCCGCGGCGAACACGAGCGCGCCCTGGATGAGCGCCCGGTTCGCGCCGTAGATCCGCGCCCACGCCGTCGTCGCGAAGCCGCGGAAGAACATCTCCTCGCCGATCGGCGCGACGACCGCGGCGGTCAGCAGGTTCAACAGGATCCCGGGCGCGTCGGTCGCCGGCGGCAGCAATGGCTCCTCGACCGGGAGGAACAGGCTGAGGATCCTGGCGAGGAGCCCGCTTGCGAGCAGGACGGGCACGGCCAGCGCGATTCCCCATGCCGCGTCCTCGCCGATCGACCGCAGGCCACGGCCCAGTCCCATGTCGCGCCACGTGAGCGCGCCGGAGCCGACGACGAGCAAGCGGATCAGGACGAAGTAGGAGACGAAGACGAAGAGGGTGCCGATGAGCGCGGCGGCCGGACCGTCCGCATCGAGGCCGAGGAGGATGAGCGGGGTCCCGACCGCGACCGAGAGGAACAGCGTCAGCGCGATCGAGGCCGCGAACACGAGCATGGGCGACGGACCGCTGTAGCCCTCGATCCGCGCGGCGCGACGCTCGATCGTCTGCGCCCCCGCCGCCGCGATGAGCCCGATCGTCAGCAGCGACGTTCCGACGAGGAACAGGATTCCGCCGGCGACGCCGCGAGCGCCGAAGGATGCCACGATTGTCGCCCCGAGGCCGACGATCGTGCCGAGCCAGCCGACGAGGAACAGGGCCGGCGCAGTCCGGCCCTCGAGGGTGAATGTCGTCAGTCCGAGCGGTGGCCTCGGTGGGTCTCCGCCGGGCCCGTCATCGGGGAGTGCCGGGCCCCCGGAGGCATCGGTCAATGCTCGGTCAGCGGATCCTGCGTCGGTCGCGGCCCGCGCGGCCCGGCCTGGGCGGCTCGCGGCGATGCCTGCGCAACGGCGCGCGCGATGGCGGTGCGGCCGCTTCGCTCGGCGACCGTGCCGAGCCGGGCGGCGTCCTCGGCCGCCGGCAGCGCGTGGACCGCCGGCTCACGCCGCTCGAAGTCCTTGCCGCACCAGGCGCACAGCGACCAGTCGAGGCCGACGAGGCGCGAGCAGTTGGGGCAGACGCGGTTCAGCCTCGTCCGGCACGTGGGGCAGATGATCCACTCGTCGTTGATCCGTCTCGCGCAGGTCGGACAGCTCCGGATCGCCTCGACCTCCGCGAGGAGCGCCTCCTCGGCGAGGTTGCGCTCGTAGACCTCGCCGATCTTCTCCTGCGGCCGGACGATCCGGTAGACGAACACCGCAAGCGGGAAGAAGATCGGGGTGAAGACGATGATGAACGCGGCCGCGAGGTACGGAAGGATCGGGTTCTCCGTCCGCAGCTGCATGTCGCGAAACGCCCAGTACGCGGCCGCGAGCCAGAGGATGACGAAGTAGATGGCGACAGCCTGGATACCGGCCTTGACGAGCGGGTTGTCGAAGATGCCCGCGATCGTCTTGCCGATCTCGTCGAAGATGTCCATCCGGCTGGCAGTCCGCCTCCGTGCGACGTCGGCCCGACCTCGTCGAGGGACTCGCCCTCGCGCCGACGGCGACTCGGGCAGTGTATCAGGGGCAACGGGTCGTTCCGGCGCGGCCTTCCCGGCCGCGACGCGGGTCAGACGCCGGTCTCGTCCTCGGCGTGACGGTCGCGGACGGCGAGGATTCCGCCGACGATCATGAGGAGAGCCCCGGTGACCTCGGCGAGCGCGCCGAGCAGGGCCCCGAAGCCGTCGAGCAGGTACGGCCAGACGACGCCCAGCAGGAGTCCGCCGAGCACCAGCCCGAGGACGCCGCTCCGGATCCAGACAGGCACGCGGTTCGGCAGGACCGACAGCGCCAGGGTGAACGCCGTGAGCAGCAGGATCAGGAGGTGTGACGGCGTCGCCAGGCCCCAGCGGTCGAGGTAGCCGAAGCCGCTCGTGAACGGGATGATGTTCGACCACGGCAGGAGGAAGCCCGCGACCGCGGCCGCCGAGCCCGCGGCGACGAGCCAGCCGGGCAGTGAGTCCGGCGTCTCGAACGGCAGGTCGGCGAACATCGACAGGCGGCCGGTAGCGGGCGGCTTCGCGGCCTGCGCCACGGGTTCGGGACTCGCGGGGATCTCGCCCGGCCATGTCGGCTCGGGGCGGGCCGTTGCCGGCGAGTGGCTCAGCTGGACCCGGGGTAGCCCCGACTCGCGAGCCGTGAAGCGGCCGGACGGCGGAAGGTAGGAGCCGGGCGGGGCCTCCGAGGGCGTCTCGTGGGTCGCCGGGGGAGTCTGGGACCACTCCGTCCCGCCGCTTCCGGAGCCGCCGGCCCACCTGGGCAGGTTCGTTCCGGGCCGTCCGACCCGGGCATGGCCGTTGCCGGCGCTACCGGCCGGACGATCGTCGTCGGCCTCGTCCCACGCGACGTTGGCCGGTCGCTGGACGCCGTCGCGTCGCCACGGTGAGGCGCCGCCGATCGAGGGCGCCGGCCAGTCGGTGATCGGCAGCGACGGCGGCTGGCCGGCGGCGCGTCCGGGATCCGAGGGCGCCGGGTCGAGCCTCGCAGCGAGCGTCACCGCGCCGATGCGGGACGGAGCCAGGCCTGGAAACGGCGCGGCGGGCCCGGCCGGGGCCGCGGGCGCTGCGGCCTCGGACGCCGGGCCGGGTCGTGATGCGCCGACGGCAGCCGGCTGCGCCTCGCTCACCGGTTCCTGCTTGGGCCGCCGGCGTGACTTGGCCGGCGTGGGCGCGGCCGCGGGGCGACCCCCGGCGACCGAGGCGAGGAGGGCACCGCACGACGGGCACGACAGTCGGCCGTACGGCAGCTCGTTGCTGCACTCCGGGCAGACGACGGTCTTCGTCGACAACGGGCGAACCTCCCTGCCGCCCGCCGTGGGCGGTCGAGCGGCTACACGGTGCCAGACGACCCGGAGGCCGACCAACCACCCGGACGGGGGCTGGCCGAACCGCCGATGGTCCCGACCTCGACCCTGACCGGAGTCCGGTGCCGCAACCACTCGGCGGTCCAGGCGTGGCTGCGCCAGCTCGCCACCCCGGCCGCGAGCGCCAGCCCGCCCAGCCAGAGTCCGACGAACGCGCCGATCGAGGCCACGACCGCCGGGCCGTTGTCGACCGTCCGCAGGACGTAGCGGGCCCACGACCACCCGGCCCAGGCGCCGGCGAGCGACGGCCCCAGCGACAGCAGGAGTCCGGCGGTCGTGAGGGCGAGCGTGGCCCACGCCGACGGTCGTCGGATGAGGTCGCGGTAGCCGCTCGCGAAGGCGCCCGCCAGCGAGCGCGAGCCTGGGTCGAGAACGAGGGAGCGCTCCGCGAGGCTGCCGGCCGCCTCCCCGACGAGCCACGCGACGGCCACGGCGAGGAGTGCGTCCGGCACGGCGCTCGCGATCCTGACGACCAGCGGGCTCACGACCTCGAGCGGGTTCGTCAGCTCCAGGTAGGTCGCCTCGTAGATCCGGCCGGCACCCCATGCGAGCGCGATGGCGAGCGGCGCGTGCGCCGCGAGCCGGACGATGAACACGTTCGCGACGAGGGCTCGGCCGGCGTCGGGCGCGGCCGTAGGGACGGTGGCGCCGGGGACGTCGGTGACCTCCGTGGGGACCATCTCCTCGTTCGACGCGCCGCGGCGGATGAGCTCCACATCGGCCCACGCGCCGACGAGTCCCCCGGCAACGATCCACGCGAGCACGGCCGTGACACCCACGAGGGCAAAGCCGACGAAGCCCGCGGAGAGGATCCCGAAGTAGAACGGCACGAGCCACGGGGCGATGACGTTGCTCACCCCGGCCGGCGTCGGGATGACCATGATCGGCGCGACGAAGAGGATGAGCCCGCCACGCGCGAGAAAACCGGCGAGCGCGACTGGCCACGTCGCGGGCGACGAGAGTGCGCCGAGGACGCCGCCGACCATGGCCGACCGCCACGACACGCGGTCGGCGGGGGACGAGACCACGTCGCTCATCGGCGCCGCAAGCCCTCGAGGGCGCCGGCAAACGCGTCGAGGACGAGCTCGGCGAGCGCGTTCGGGGTGACCGTCCCCGCACGTGCCGGCTCGAATTTGAACGCGGCGCGGACCGCGATGGGGTTCCGCCAGGGCCGGCTCGGGTCGTCCGGCGGGACGACGGGCGCGAGCCGGATCGCGAGGCGGCCGCCCTCCTCGAGGATCCAGCCGGACAGCGTCGCGGCGATCGACGCACCGAGGCGGGCCACCGGCGGATCGGGCGGCGGGCCGGCGGCGGGTGCGACGTCGGCGAAGGTCGCCACACCGTCCTCGTCGGCCGCCCACGCGACCGCGAGCCACCAGCCGTCGGGTCCCACCGAGGGCCGCCCCAGCCCGACGGTCAGCCGCCGGTCGTCGAGCCGCAGCTCTCGCTCGCGAACGAAGGAAGGTCCCGGCGGCGGGAGTCGGACGGGCATCGTCGCGAGGATAGCCCTCGCGGTCGGTACGAGGCCGGGATCCGGTCTCGCGTTCGGGATCAGGCGGGCGGCGGCCCGGCCTCGTCCTGCGCGGCCGATGGAGCCGTGGGGGATGCCGTCGGCGCCGGCGAGACACTTGCCCGTCGAGCGCGCGCCTCGGCCTCGGACTCGGCGGCGATCGACTCGGCCTCCGCGCTGAGGTTCGCGACCTCGGCCGCGATCTCGAGCCGGAGCATCTCGCGCCGGACCTCCGGCGGTGGCGGTCCGAGGGAGCCCGGCCGTGCCGGCACCTCGTCGGGCTCGGGATAGTCGCCGCTGATCCAGGAGAGCATCCGGCTGCGGCGAGGCGGCGTCGTCCCCCGCGCGGCGCGGGCGATGGCCTCCGGGTCGAGGGCCGTGACGCCGGGAAGGGTCGCGTCGTTGTCGCCGACGAGCGTGGCGCCGCAGGCGGGGCAGGTGTGGAGCGCAGGGGCGATCTCGGCGGAGCACCATGGGCAGTGCTCGACCGCGCCGGTGGGCAGACCGCGCACCTCGTCGACCATCGGAGCCCGACTCTACCGGCCCGTCAGGCCCACGGCACTACCCGTTAGTACCCCTGTCACTCCCATTCGATGGTCGCAGGCGGCTTCGAGGAGATGTCGTACACGACCCGGTTGACGCCGGGAACCTCGTTGACGATCCGGGACGAGATCTTGCCGAGCACCTCGTACGGCAGCTTCGCCCAATCGGCCGTCATCCCGTCCTCGGAGGTGACCGCCCGGATCGCGACGACGTTCGCGTACGTCCGGCCGTCGCCCATGACCCCGACCGACCTGACCGGGGTGAGGATCGCGAAGCTCTGCCAGAGGCTCCGGTAGAGACCGGCCGCCTTGATCTCGTCGATGACGATCCAGTCTGCTTCGCGGAGCGTGTCCAGCCGCTCCGCGGTGACCTCGCCGATGATCCGGATCGCGAGCCCGGGGCCGGGGAACGGCTGTCGAAGCACCATCGCCTCGGGCAGGCCCAGCTCGAGGCCGACGGCGCGGACCTCGTCCTTGAAGAGGTAGCGCAGCGGCTCGATGAGCTGGAACCGGAGGTCGGCCGGAAGCCCGCCGACGTTGTGATGCGTCTTGATCTTCTGGGC
>DATBKB010000039.1:0-7238 GCA_036556145.1 Candidatus Limnocylindrales bacterium
CGTCGGCCGGCCGGCCGACGACGACATGCGGCTTGCGGCCGCATGAGCGAGGCGCCGCGCCGGAGCGACCCGCTGCTCCCGAACGCGATGATCGTCGCGCGCCGCGAATACGCCGAGCGCGTCCGGACGCGGCTGTTCCACGTCTCGACGGTTCTGCTCGCGACGCTCGCGGTCATCGTCGCCTTCGTGCCGCTGATCATCCGCGTCGTCGACCAGGGGACGACGAGCCGCGTCGCGGTGGTCGCCGACTCGCCGGAGTTGTCGCGGCGGACGATCGCGGTTCTCGACAGCATCCTCAACGGCTCCCTGTCGGGCACCGACAGCCCGAACGCGCCGTTCGAGGTCTCGGCCGCGGATGACGAAGCGGCGACGCTGCAGGCGCTCGTCGAGGGACAGTACGACGCCGCGGTCGTGGCGATGCGGGGCGAGGCGGGTCGGCTGTCCTTCCGGTTCCACGTCGGCGACACGCTCGGCGACGACCGGCTGCAGCAGCTGTCGATCGGCGCGTTCGGCGTCGCGGTCCTCGACTACACCGCGAACAACCCGAACGGCGCGTTCCAGATGCCGGGCGTCGAGATGCTCCGGCAGGCGCAATACGGTGAGGGCGGCGGCGGCGCGGCCGGTTACGCGGGCCGCCGGATCCTCGGCATCGTCTTCGTCTTCATCATCTTCCTGACGATCGTGATCTACGGCATGTGGGTCGCGGCCGGCGTCGTCGCGGAGAAGGCGAGCCGGGTCATGGAGCTGATGATCAGCGCCGCCTCGGCGCGGCAGCTCGTCGTCGGCAAGGTCGTCGGGATCGGGCTCGCGGGGCTCACCCAGTACGCGACGATCCTCGTGGCGGCACTGTTCGCGCTCGTCGTCCAGGAGCGCGTCGGGGACGCGCTGCTCGGGCCGGCGACCGGGCTGACGCCGTCGTTCGCCGGGATCCATCCGGCGCTGTTGCTCGCGTACGGCCTCTACTTCGCGCTCGGCTTCACGCTGTATGCGCTCGTCTACGCCGCGGCGGGATCGCTCGTCAGCCGGGCGGAAGACCTCCAGGTGCTGGCCCTGCCGCTGAGCCTCGTCGCGATCGCGGGCTACCTGCTGTCGATTGCCGCGTTGAGCGGCGGCTCGTCGTGGATCGTCAAGACCGCGTCGTACGTGCCGTTCTGGAGCCCGTTCGTCATGCTGCCGCGGATGACGCTCGGCCGCGTCGGGCCGGCCGAAGTGGCGCTCTCGCTGGCGCTGCTCGTCTTCGCCATCGGCGTCACGTACGTCGTCGCGGTGCGGATCTACGCGGCCGGCGTGCTGCTCTACGGCCAGCGACCGGGCCTGCGAGCACTCGTGGCCGCCGCGCGGGGAGTGCGCTAGCCACACTCTGCCGCAGGCCGGCGAGGGCCACGCACCATCCCGGACAGGCACCATCCCCGGTAGTGGTATTGGCCCTTGGGGCCGTGGGACCGGCCAGGCACCATCCCGGGTAGTGGTATTGGCGCTTGGGGCCGTGGGACCGGCCACGCACCATCCCGGGTAGTGGTATTGGCCCTTGGGGCCGTGGGACCGGCCACGCACCATCCCGGGTAGTGGTAGTCAGCCGTGCCAAACCCACGGCCGGTCAGGCACAACCCGGGGTGGTACCCGACCGGCTGGGTGGGCTTGGGCACGTCTTCGAAGGGACCCCGACTCGCCGTCTCCCGGCTACCACTACCCGGGGTAGTACGTGCCAGGTACACGGCCGGGGCGATCTGCGCCGCCTCGCGGCTACCACGACCCGGGGTGGCACGTTCCGGCGTACCGGCCGCCCCCGATCGGCGGCTGGCCCGACGCCCGCCGCTCAGGCCGGCTCGTCCTCCTCGAGGAGCGGCAAGCGGCTGATCAGCGCCAGCACCGGCGCGTTCGCCGCGCCCGGAGCATCCGAATCGGCCGGCAGCGCGCCATCGACCGATCCCGGTGCCTGCCGCGTCGCGATGTAGCGCCACAGCCGGCTCCGGATCCCGGGCAGGTACGGGCTCGTCCGCTGGCGGGCCATGACGCCGGCGATCCCCTGCGCGGCGACCGCGTCGAATAGCGCCCGGCCCTCCTCGGCGATCGCCGGCACAGCGACGACCTCGTCGCCCGGCCGCAGCACCCGACGCAGCAGCTCCCGCCGACGCGCGAGCGGCATGTTCAGCAGCGCTCGGCCGTCGAGGTGGAGCAGGTCGAACGCGAGGAACGCGACCGGCCGGCCCGGACGCCCGGCGATCCGGGCGGCGAGCTGCTTCGGGTCCGCCCGGCCCTGGGCATCGACGACGACGAGCTCGCCGTCGAGGACCGCAGACCGCGCGGCGACGCGGACGGCCAGGCCTGCGAGCTCCGTGAGCCGGCGGCCGACCTCGACGCCGTCGACGTCGACGAGGCGGACGTCGCCCGTCCCCGGTGCATCCGCCGGGCCGACGTACGCAAGCGCGCGGAGGCCGCCCCACGAGGGCTCGAAGAAGTGGTCGGCCGAATCGAAGGCCTCGGGCAGCGGTCGCGCGAGCATCGGCCGGAGCGAGTCGGGGAGCTTCGGGAGGGCGGCGTCGAGGCTCAGCGTGAGCTGGTCGGTCACCGATCGATGGTAGCCGCTAGACTGCCCCGCGTCCCCTTCGATCAGGCCGAGCGGCCCCTGCACGAGGCGCACCCACCGATGCCCCGACCGCCCCGTCCCGAGGACCTGTCCCGCCTCCGCATCGCGACCAGCCCGCGGCTCTCGCCCGATGGCGAGCTGATCGCGTTCACGGTCCAGACGTCCGCGCCCGGCCAGGACGGGTACCGGCACGCGATCTGGCTCGTGCGTGCGGACGGCTCCGCTCCGGCCCGGCAGATCACGATCGGCTCGAAGAACGACACGGCGCCGCGCTTCTCGCCGGACGGTCGGACCCTCGCGTTCCTGTCGGACCGCCGGCTCGCCGTCGAGGACGATCCCGACGCGCGGAAGGACGCGAAGGACCGCGAGGACGGCACGCAGGTCCACCTCCTCCCGCTGGACGGCGGCGAGGCACGGCGCCTGACGAACCTCCCGCGCGGCGTCGACGGCCTCGACTGGTCGCCGGACGGACGCTGGCTCGTCGTCACGTCGAGCTCGCGCGGCGCGGACCGGAAGGAGGACGCCCGACTTCGCGGCAAGAACGGCCAGCGGCCGCCGGGCAGCCCACCCGAGTCCGACTATCGCTACATCGACCGGCTCAACTACATGCTCAACGGCGCGGGCTTCATCTACGACCAGGTGGCCCATCTCTGGCTCGTCGACGCCGAGACGGGCGAGGCGCGCCGCCTGACCGACGGGCCGACGCCCGAGGAAGGCGCCGCGTGGTCGCCGGACGGCAAGCGAATCGCCTTTGCGGCCAACCGCCGCGCGGACCACGACCTGAAGTTCCGCGGCGACCTGTTCACGATCGAGGTCGCGTCCGGCAAGCTGACCCGGATCAGCGGCGGCAACGACGGCATCTTCGGGTCGCCGACGTGGCTCCCGGACGGCAAGACGATCGCCGCCCTCGGTGGGCGGATGCCGGCGAACCTCTACCGGTTCGACATCTGGCTGTTCGCCGCGAACGGCTCGGATGCCGGCCCGGACGGTGGCCGCAATCTGTCCGACCGGCACGACATCATGCCGGGCTCGACGCTCAACAGCGACGTCACGGTCGGCGAGCCGCCGCGACTCGTCGCCTCCGCGGACGGTGCGTGGCTGACGTTCGCCGCGCCCAACGAGGGTCGCTACGAGCTCTGGCGGATCGGGACGCGCGACGGTCGGCTCGAGCGCCTGACCGACGGACGGCACTACATCTCGTCGTTCGACCAGGTGCCGGTGGGGCGCCGGACGAGGATCGCGGCGCTGCGTTCGTCGCCGACCGAGCCGCCGGACGTCTACGTCCTCGACCTGCCGGATCGCGATGGTGGCGGCCTGCGCCGCGTCACGGAGCTCAACCGCGAGGTTCTCGACGACGTCACGTTGCGCGAGCCCGTCGAGCGCTGGGTCGAGGTCGACGGCCGGCGGATCCAGGGCTGGCTCATCCCGGCTGGGTCCGGCCGCCAGCCGGTCGTGACCGAGATCCACGGCGGCCCGCACACGCTCTACGGCTGGTCGCCGTTCTGGGAGTTCCAGGTCCTCGCGGCGAGCGGCATGAGCGTCTTTTACTCGAACCCGCGCGGCTCGGAGGGCTACGGCCGCGACTTCAACGAGGCGAACCTCCGCGACTGGGGCGACGGCCCGATGGCCGACGTCCTCGCCGGCGTCGACGCGCTCGTCGCCGACCGGCTCGCCGACCCGAAGCGGCTCGGCGTCACGGGTGGCTCGTACGGTGGCTACCTGACGAACTGGATCGTCAGCCACGACGACCGCTTCGCCGCGGCGGTCACGTGCCGCAGCGTCAGCGACATGGCGATGCTGTTCCTCACCGGCGACATCAGCGGCGGCGAGTGGGCGCAGTACGAGTTCGGCGTGGTGCCCTGGAAGGACCCCGACTACTTCCGCGAGATCTCGCCGCTGACGTACGCGCACCGGATCCGGACGCCGCTGCTCATCCAGCACAGTGAGCGCGACCTGCGGACGACGATCGGCCAGGCCGAGGCGCTCTTCACGGTCGTCCGCTCGCACCGCCGGCCGGTGCGGCTCATGCGCGTCCCCGACGAGACGCACGAGCTCACGCGCTCCGGCACGCCGTTCCGGCGCGTCGAGAACCTCGTCCAGGTGCGCGACTGGTTCCGCCACTACCTCGTCGAGCGGAAGAAGGGGCTTCCGCCGCTGCCGAAGGTTCGCGCCGGGCGCTGAAGCTACGACCGGCGCGGCGGCGCGCTTGCGTGTCGCCCCGGAGCCGCCGCCGCGGCATCACCATGTTTGGCAAACGGGCCACATCGCGGTGTGCGCGCGTGGCTCCGCTTCGGCCCGGTCAGCGGCGCGCGGCATGCCTCCGGGCCAGCAGGAACCCGCTACACGCCACCGCGAGAATCGCCGGCAGCGCCAACGACGGCGCCGTGCTCATGGCATTGCCACCGAACGCCGCCGCGTCGGTCGGTGGAGTCGTGCCCGTCGCGCCCTGGACGACGACCGTGCCGGTCATCGTCGGGTGGATCGTGCAGTGGTAGGGGAACGTCCCCGCGGTGTCGAACGTGACCGAGTCCGAGCTGCCGTTCGAGATCGAGCCGGTGTTGAACGAGCCGTCGTTCGCGGTCGCGGTGTGGGGAGCCTGGTCCGAGTTCGTCCACGTGACCGTGTCGCCGACGTTCACCGTGACGGTGGACGGGCTGAACGAGAAGTCGGCGATCGAGACGGCCGCGTCGGCGGCCCGGACCGCGGTCGCGCTCAGGACGAGCGCCAGGACCGAGAGCGCAACGATCCGACGGGACACGGGCATCCCTCCCTTCGCGGGGCCGCGGGCGGGCCCTCGCCGGTCGGTACGTCGGCGAGGCCGCGATCGGTTCCTGGCCGGCCGGCGGCGGGGAGGGCTAGCGGCGGGGAGGGCTAGCGGCGAGGAGGGCTAGCGGCGGCGAGGGCTAGCGGCGCGGAGGCCTGGCGGCGGAGAGGCTACCGGCGGACGGCGAAGCGGAGGGCGACCCGGAAGCCGACGACCGTCGCGGCCAGGACGAGCAGGGCGATCGGGGCCCCGCCGGTCCTGCGCGCGTCGCCAAGCGGCGCCCCAACATCCGTCCCCGGCACACCGCCGGCACCGAGGACGATGACCGCGCTCCGCATCTCGGGGTGGATCGAGCAGTAGTAGCGGTAGGTGCCGGCGCGGTTGAAGCGCAGCGAGTAGCTGTCGCCCTTGTTGAGCAGCGGCGTCGCCCAGCCGTTGCCCGTCGCGTCGTGGGGCAGGTCGTCGTCGTTGACCCACGTCACGCGCTCGCCGGTCCGGATCGTCACCACCCCGGGCAGGTACTTCGAGTCGTACGTCGTGACCCACTTGTCGGCGGCCACGGAGGCACCGGCCGCGACGACGGTGGCGACGAGCGCGAGGGCCAGGGCAAGGGCAAGTCGCGAGAGAAGGCGGTGCATGGGAGCACCGTACGACATCGCCGCTGGCCGCGGGAGGCCGCCGGGAGTACCGGTCCCGGTCCGCCGAAGGGCCCGGTGTATCCTCACCGTCCCATGGCCGCCGTCCACCGTCCCGACACTCTCGCCCGGGCCCGCGCCGACGAGCTCGTCCGAGCGTGGGACGGCCGGGCGGGCTCGCTCGGGAGCGTCCTCGGCCGCGTCACCGCGGTCGACCAGGTCGGGGTTGAGGAGCGGGTCGACTCGCTCAAGCGCCGTTCGATCAAGAAGGCGTCGAAGCTCTGGGCGCTCGACCTCGCCATCCGGATGATGGATCTCACGACCCTCGAGGGGAAGGACACGCCCGGCAAGATCCGGGCCCTGTGCGCGAAGGGCATCCGGCCGCAGCCGGGCGACCCGACGATCCCGTCGGTCGCCGCGATCTGCATCTACCCGAGCCTCATCCCGGAGGCGAAGGACGCCCTCCGTGGCAGCACCGTGAAGGTCGCAAGCGTCGCGACCGCGTTCCCGTCCGGCCAGACCTTCCGCGACGTGAAGATCGCCGAGACGAAGGCCGCCGTCGCGGCCGGCGCCGACGAGATCGACATGGTCATCGACCGCGGCGCCTTCCTGGCCGGCGACTACGCGACCGTCTTCGACGAGATCGTCGAGGTCAAGGAGGCCTGCGGCGAGGCTCATCTCAAGGTCATCCTCGAGACCGGCGAGCTCGAGACCTACGACAACGTCCGCAAGGCGAGCGTCCTCGCGATGGCGGCCGGCGCCGACTTCATCAAGACCTCGACCGGCAAGGTCCAGCCGGCCGCGACGCTGCCCGTCACGCTCGTCATGCTCGAGGCGATCCGCGACTTCGAGCGCGCGACGGGACGCGCCGTGGGGATGAAGCCGGCCGGTGGGATCCGGACCGCCAAGGAGGCGATCCAGTACCTCGTCGTGCTCTACGAGACGCTGGGGCCGCGCTGGATGACGCCGGACCGCTTCCGCTTCGGCGCGTCGAGCCTCCTCAACGACGTGCTCATGCAGATCGAGAAGGAGCGGACGGGCCGCTACCAGGCCCCGGACGACTTCACGATCGACTAGCGGCCGAGACGGCCGGAAGGCACGGGAGTGCTAGGCTGCCGGACGCCAGGTACGCGGAGGGGATGCGGCATGCCGCCAGACGAGTCTCGTTACCTCACGCTCAGCCAGGTTGCCGTTCGAACCGGGCGCCACCCGGAGCTGCTGCGGCAGTGGTGCGCCGCCGGCCGGCTGCCCT
>DATBKB010000040.1:0-8453 GCA_036556145.1 Candidatus Limnocylindrales bacterium
CGGCTCGCCGCGCACGCCGCGGATCGGGTCGTCGGGGCGATCGCCGCCGGGCCGTTGATCGGTCGCACGGAGGCCGACGTCGCGGCCGAGGTCCGGCGCCGCCTCATCGACGAGGGCCACGAGACCGCGGACTTCGGCATCGTCGCCTCGGGCCCCAACTCGGCATCGCCCCACCACGAGGCGTCGGACCGCGTGATCCGGGCCGGCGAGCCGATCGTGCTCGACATCGGCGGCACGCTCGGCGGCTACGGCAGCGACATCACGCGGACCCTCTGGGTCACGGGCGGGGATGCGGCGAACGGCCCGGACGCCGAGTTCCGCCGGCTGTTTCACGCCGTCCGAGAAGCGCAGCAGCAGGCCACCGGTCAAGTCCGACCCGGCGTGCCGTGCCAGCAGATCGATGGGGTAGCCCGCACGATCATCACCCGGGCCGGGTTCGGGCCGCAGTTCATCCACCGGACCGGCCACGGGATCGGGCTCGAGGGCCATGAGGAGCCGTACCTGATCGCCGGGAACCCCGAACCGCTTCGCGAGGGAACCGCGTTCAGCGTCGAGCCCGGCATCTACCTCGAGGGCCGCTACGGGGCGAGGATCGAGGATATCGTGGTCTGCGGAGCGGCGGGCCCGGACGTCCTGAACGAGGCGCCGCGCGACCTCATGGTGGTCCCGGGCTAGGACGTCCGGCCCCGGGGGGTCCCCGGCGGGCCCTGGGGTAGAATGCCCGCCAACGGCGACCCCGCACGTCGCCCGCCCAGAACCGGTCCGAACCATGCAGTTGAACCACCAGCGGCGCACCCACGCCGCCCCGTCCGCCGGCGACCGTCTCCGGCGGTTCGGCCGATGAGCCGCCGCTCTCGTCGCGGCCACGGCGCCTACAACCCGCGGGCCGATCGCGGCCCCGGCGACGCCGGTCGATCGCATCGACCGTACCGCGGCGCGTCCCGTGCCGCGCCAGGGCTGTCCGGCCCGGCGGCGCCGACCGCGCCGCAGACCGCACCCGGCTTCGAGGCCGTCCCCACCGTCCGCCAACCGACCGTTGCCGCGGCCGTCCCGCGTCCACCCTCGGCCTCGGACGGTGACCGGGTCGGGCTTCCGCCGACCCAGCTCACCGCGCCGACGAACGGGCACGCGGAAACGAACGGACACGTCACGAACGGTCACGGGTCGGCGGAATCGTCCAGCAGCACGACCGCCCCGCAGCTTCGACGCTTCATCAAGAGCCGCGCCTACGTGCCGATGCACGAGCTCCGGCGGCGCTTCGGGATCAACGGCTCCGAGGACGACGTGACGCCCGTCGACCTGGACGGGCGGCGGCTGTTCGTCGGCCTGCCGACGCGCGAGGGCGTGCTCCTCGGCGAGCTGTTGCGCGGCGGGGAGATCGGCTACGAGCTCTCCCTCGACCCCTGCACGCCGGTCGTCATCGGCGTCTACCCGATGAGGCCCGTCCCCCGGCACTAATCATCGAGCCACCGGTTCGCCGGCAGGTCGATCCCCTCGAGCTCGAGCAGCGCTCGCTTCACGGCGAGCATCGCCTCGCGGTCGTCGAACCACTCCCCGCCGTAGCCACCGAGCGAGCCGTCGCCGGCGATGACGCGATGGCAGGGGATGACGAGCCCGACCGGGTTCCGCCCGATCGCCCCGCCGACCGCTCGCGCCGCGCCCGGTTTTCCGACCCGGCGGGCGATGCGGCCGTAGCTCGTCACCCGGCCGAACGGGACCCCACGGACCCCGCCGAGCACGAGCCGATCCCAGCCGGGCCGGTCGCCGATATCGAGCGGCAGCTCGAAGGACACGGCGTCGCCCGCGAGGTACGCCTCGACTGCGGCGACGGCTTCGTCGAGCCGATCGGCCGCACGACCGGGGTGCCGGTTCGCGGAGACGACCTCACGACGAAGCCGCCGCTCGATCCGCGCGACGAAGCGCTCGGTCGGCGTCAGCAGCTCGAGGCCCGCCACGCCGCGGTTCGTGGCGGCGACGTGGATCGGCCCCCACGGCGCCGGAACGATCGCGTAGAGCGCCGGCTGGTTCACGTGGCGAGTCTGGCACGGACCGGTTTGTCGAGGTCGGCTGGTATACTCCCCCGGAGTATGACTTCCACCCCGACCGGCACCGCCGAGATCAGCCTGCCGATCGCCGGCATGACCTGCGCCTCGTGCGTCAACCGCATCGAGCGGTTCCTCGGCAAGACGCCGGGCGTCACCGAGGCCAACGTCAACCTCGCGACCGAGGTGGCGACGATCCGCTACCTGCCGGAGATCGCGGATCGCGCCGATTTCGTCGAGGCGATCGAAGCCGCGGGCTACGAGCTGAAACGCACGGCGACCGCAGCCGAAGCCGACGCCGGAGCGCTCGTCGACGAGCCCGACGCCGAGACGCTCGAGCGCGAGCCGGAGCAGCGTGACCTGCTCATCCGCGCCGCGTTCGCACTCGCCGTCGCCGGCGTGACGATCGCCGCGATGTTCTGGCCCCGGCCGCTGCTGCCGATGGTGGACCTCAACCGACTCCTGCTCGTCCCGGCCACCGCCGTCCAGTTCTGGGCCGGCCGCCGGTTCTACGAGGCCGCGTGGCGAGCCGCCAGGCACCGGACGACGAACATGAGCACGCTGGTCGTCATCGGCACGACGGCCGCCTGGGCGTACAGCGCCGTCGTGACCCTCGCGCCCGAGATCGTCATGCGCGCCGGGCTCGAGCCGCAGACGTACTTCGACTCGTCGACGCTGATCGTCGCGCTCGTCCTGCTGGGTCGGTGGCTCGAGGCGCGGGCGAAGAGCCAGACGACCGGCGCCATCCGCCGGCTGCTCGCGTTGCGGCCGGCATCGGCGCGCGTCGTCCGCGGCACCGTCGAAGTCGACGTCCCGCTCGCCGACATCCAGCCCGGCGATCTCGTGCGGGTCCGGCCCGGCGAGAAGGTCGCGGTCGACGGCATCGTCGTCGAGGGCGGCTCGGCCATCGACGAATCGATGCTGACCGGCGAGCCCATCCCGCGCGACAAGGCGCCGGGCGACGAGGTCATCGGCGGCACCGTCAACACGACCGGCTCGCTCCTCGTCCGGGCAACGCGCGTCGGCCGCGACACCGCGCTCGCACGGATCGTCGAGCTCGTCCACCGGGCCCAGGGCTCCAAGGCCCCGATCCAGCGCCTCGCAGACCGCGTCAGCGCGGTCTTCGTGCCGATCGTCATCGTGACGGCCGTCGTGACGCTCCTCGCCTGGCTCGCGCTCGGCCCGGACCCCAAGGTCACGCTCGCACTCGCCGCGTTCATCGCCGTCCTCGTCGTGGCGTGCCCCTGCGCGATGGGGCTGGCCACGCCGACGGCGATCATGGTCGGCACCGGGCGAGGCGCCGAGTCGGGGATCCTCATCCGCGGCGGCGAAGCGCTCGAGGGCGCGCACCGCATTGACACCGTCGTCCTCGACAAGACCGGCACGCTCACCGCCGGCCGGCCGTCGATCGGGGAGATCGTGACCGCTCCGCCGACGACCGAAGACGAGCTGCTCGACGTCGCCGGCTCGGCCGAGAAGGGGAGCGAGCACCCCGTCGGCGCCGCGATCCTGGCCCGGGCGCGCGAGCGCGAGCTCGGGTTCCGGGCGGTCACCGGCTTCCGGGCGCTCGGTGGGCACGGCGTGGAGGCGACGGTCGACGGGGGTCGCGTCCTCGTCGGGACCGCCCGGCTGCTTCGCGACCACGGCGTGGACGTCGGCCCGCTCGAGGCGGAGGCGGCGCGTGCGGCCGCGGCCGGCAGGACGCCGGCCTGGGTCGCGCTCGGCGATCGGCTGCTCGGGTTCGTCGCCGTGACCGATGCGATCAAGCCGGAGTCGCGGGCGGCCGTCGCGAGCCTCCGGGGCGAGGGTCTCGACGTCTGGCTCGTGACCGGCGACGACGAGCGGACGGCACGCGCAGTCGCCGCCGAGGTCGGGATCCCGGCGGACCGAGTCCTCGCCGAGGTGCTGCCGATTGACAAGGCGGCCGCCGTCGATCGCCTCCGGGCCCAGGGCCGCGCCGTGGCGATGGTCGGCGATGGCATCAACGACGCGCCGGCCCTCGCGGCCGCGGACCTCGGGATCGCGATCGGCAGCGGCGCGGACGTCGCCATCGAGGCATCCGACATCACGCTCGTCGGTGGCGATCCGCGCGGGGTCGTCACGGCGCTCGCGCTGTCTCGGGCGACGCTGCGGACGATCCGCCAGAACCTCTTCTGGGCGTTCGCTTACAACGTCCTGCTGATCCCGGTCGCGATGGGCGCGCTCTATCCGATCCTCGGGATCACGCTCCACCCGGCCATGGCGGCAGGCGCGATGGCGCTGTCGTCGCTGGCCGTCGTGACGAACTCGCTGCGGCTCCGCAGCGCGAGCGGCATCGGGCGCAGCGCCTAGGTCGCCAGCGACGCCCCGAGCAGGGCCATGGCCGCGGCCAGCGCCGCGGCGACGGCGCCGATCGCACCGGCTCGCCGGCCGAATCCGAGCGGCGTCGCGAGCTGGGCCGCGAGGAGGCCGATCGCGGCGGGCAGGAGGGCGAGACCGGCGACGAACAGCCCGGTGACGACCTCCGCGTCGGCCCGGCCGAGGAGCAGCCGCCCGCCCCCGAGCAGCACGACGAGGTCGGCGGCGACGAGGAACCCGCCGATCGCGCCGAGCACGGCGTCGCCGCGCGTCGCCGCCATCGCCACGGGATAGGCGATGGGCAGGACGGCCAGCGCGAACACCGGCGGCCCGAGGACGATGGCTCCGGCGGGACCGGTCGGCAGCGCGTGGGGGCCGCCGGCGACGATGCCCGCGCCGGCGAGCGACGCGAGCGCGACGATCGCCGCGACGACGGCGGACTCCAGGGTCCGCCTCAGCCAGGGTGGAACGAGCTGCCGCGGCATCCGCTCGCATCCTACACTCGGCCGGTGGCCGCGCCCGCGCCCCGCTCCCGGATCGAGCTGCCGCCGGACGCCCGCGACCTCCCCGGCGATTTCGCCTGCCGGCGCGACGTCGAGGTCCGTTTCGCCGACACCGACGCGATGGGCCACGTCAACAACGCGAGCTACCTGACCTACTGCGAGATCGCGCGCGCGTCGTACTACGAGACCGTCACCGGCCGGCCGCTGCCGCTCGGCGTCCACGGCGCGGAGGAGGGGATGATCCTGGCCGAGCTGCGGATGACGTACCGGGCGCCGGCGTTCTACGGCGAGGTGCTCGCGGTCGAGACGCGCGTCGTCCGGATCGGCCGGTCGAGCTTCACGATGGAGCACCGGCTCTCGGCGCCACAGAGCCGCTACGGCCGGAGTCGCCTCGTCGCGGTCGCCGAGTCGGTGCTCGTCGCCTACGACTACGCCGCCGAGCGGCCGATTCCCGTGGCGGAGTCGCTCGTGGAGGCGATGGAGGCGTTCGAGGGTCGCCGGCTCCGGGCCTGACCTACGCCTCGAAGCGGCGGAACACCGCGACCGCGTTCTGGCCGCCGAACCCGAAGCCGTTGATCATCGCGATGTCGACCTTTGCCTTGCGGGCGCCGCCGGGGACGTAATCGAGGTCGCATTCAGGGTCGGGGTTCTGGAGGTTCGCGGTCGGCGGGATGCAGCCCTCGCGGATCGCCCCGACGGCGGCCACTCCGGCCGCGGCGCCCGCCGCGCCGAGCAGGTGGCCGATCATCGACTTCGGCGACGAGATCGCGACGTCGTACGCGCGCTTCCCGAAGGCCGACTTGATCGCCCGCGTCTCCGTCACGTCGTTGAGGGGCGTGGAGGTGCCGTGGGCGACGATGTAGTCGACGTCGGCCGGCCCGAGGCCGGCGTCCTTCATCGCCCGCGTCATCGCCATCGCCGCGCCGCGACCGGACGGCTCGGGCGCGCTGATGTGGTACGCGTCCGCGGTCAGGGCCGCGCCGACGACCTCGGCGTGGATCGTCGCCCCGCGCGCGAGGGCGTGCTCCGCCGACTCGACGACCAGGACCGCGGCACCCTCCCCGAAGAGGAACCCGTCGCGGTCCTTGTCGAACGGCCGCGAGGCGTGCTCCGGATCGTCGTTGCGCTTCGAGAGCGCGCCCATGTTGCCGAGCGCGGCGAACGCCATCGGCAGCAGCGGCGCCTCGGAGCCGCCGGCGAGCACGAGGTCGCACTCGCCGGAGCGGATGAGCCGGAGCGCGTCCTGGAACGCGATGACGCCGCTGGCGCAGGCGGCGACCTGCGTGATGACCGGTCCGGTGAGTCCATATTTCATCGAGACCTGGGCGGCCGCCATCGAGCCGGACAGCGCGGGGATCGCGAACGGCGAGACCTGGCCCGGGCCCTTCGTCCGGACGGCCTCGGCGCCCTCGATGACCTGCTCCATCCCGCCGCCGCCCGTGTTGATGGCGACGCCGGCGCGGTCGCGCCGCTCGATCGGCCAGTCGGTGAAGTCGAGCCCCGCGTCCTCGACCGCCTCCTTGGCCGCGGCGACGCCGAAGTGGATGAACCGGCTCATCCGGCGGGCCATCTTGCGGTCCATCGCGATCGTCGGGTCGAAGTCCTTGACCTCGGCCGCGATCCGGACGTCGAAGCCGGTCGGGTCGAAGGAGGTGATCGGGCCGCCGCCGTTGACCCCGGCCAGCAGGTTGCGCCAGAACGTCTTCGCGTCGTTGCCGATGGGCGTGACGGCGCCCATGCCGGTGATCACGGCGCGGCGGCCCAGGTCCCTCGAGCGTGATCGTTCAGGCATGTCGCGGCATTCTATGACTCAGGGCCGATGAGCGGCCTCCGATGTCATTTGCCGTCAAATCTCTTGAAGATGACGGCGCCGTTGTGGCCGCCGAGGCCGATGTTGTTCGAGAGGGCATAGCGGATCGGCATGGCCGTTGCCTCGGTCACGACCCAGACGTCGCAGGCCGGGTCGAAGTCGCGGTAGTTGAGCGTCGGCGGGACGCACTGCTGGTCGACCGACATGACGGTCGCGAAGGCTTCGAACGCGCCGGCCGCACCCATCATGTGGCCGGTCATCGACTTCGTGCCGCTGATCGCGAGCTTCTTCGCCTTCGCCGACGCCCGCTCACCGAAGACCTTCCAGATCGCCTCGGCTTCGCGCTTGTCGCCCATCGGCGTGGAGGTGCCGTGGGGGTTGATGAGATCGACTTCCTCGGCCGGCACGCCGCGCCGGTCGAGCGCCATCTGCATGGCCCGCGCCGACCCGACGCCCTCCTCGATCGGCTGGATCATGTCCCAGCCGTCCGCGGCCGAGCCGTAGCCGACCACCTCGGCATAGATGTGGGCGCCGCGGGCCCGGGCGTGGTCGAGGTCCTCGAGGAAGAGGCTCGCCGCGCCCTCGCCGAGCACGAAGCCGTCACGGGTCGCGTCAAAGGGGCGCGAGACGGAGCCGATCGGCTCGCCCGGCCGCGGGTTGCCGAGACCGCGCATGTTGCCGAAGCCGGCGTGGGCGACCTCGAGGAGCGGCGCCTCGGTCGAGCCCGACATGACCGCGATGCAGTCGCCGCGACGGATCGCCTCGGCCCCCTCGCCGACGTTGTGGGTGCCGGTGGCGCAGGCGGACACGATGCAGACGTTGTGGCCGATCGCGCCGGTCTCGATCGCGATCATCCCCGAGGGCGAGTCGACGAGCGCGTTGGCGATGAACGTCGGCGCGACCCGCGTCGGGCCCTTGTCCTTCAGCGTCGTGAAGTTGTCGATCATCAGCTGCTGGCCGCCGGCCCCGGAGCCGAAGACGACGCCGACGTCCGTCCGGTTGGCGTCGGTGATCTCGAAGCCCGAGTCGGCGAGCGCCTGCTTCGCCGCGGCGACGCCGAAGTGGAGGCTCGACTCGCTCCGGCGAGCGGCCTTCGCGTCCATCCACTGGGTCGCGTCGAAGCCCTTCACCTCGCCGGCGGCTTTCTGCTCGTAGCGAGAGACGTCGAACTTCGTGATCTCGCCGATGCCGGTCACGCCGCGGACGAGGTTGTTCCACGCGGTCTCGCGGTCGTTGCCGACGGGGCTGACGACGCCGAGGCCGGTGATGACGACGCGACGGTTGTAATCGGGCTTGCGCACGTTCGTTCTGGCTCAGGCGGGGGCGGGAAGCACGGCCGCGAGACGGTCGGCGGCCGCGGGATCGTCGAGGGCGATCGCCTCGGCATCCGGGGCGATCCGCTTGATGAGGCCGGTGAGGACCTTGCCGGGACCGACCTCGACGAACGTCGTGACGCCCTCGTCCGACATGCGCCGGACGGCGGCGACCCAGTCGACGCCGGTCGTCAGGTGCTCGACGAGCTCCCGGCGGCAGGCCTCACCGGTCGTCAGCGGACGCGCGTCGGCGTTGGCGAGGAGCGGTGGCCGGGGATCGGCGAAGTCGACGCCCTCGAGTGCCCGGCGCATGCCGTCGGCGGCCTCGGTCATGAGCGGGGAGTGCGCCGCGACCGAGACGGGGAGCACGATGGCCTTCCGCGCACCGAGGCGCTTCGCCGCCTCTGCGGCGAGCTCGATCGCGGGCCCCTCGCCCGACACGACGACC
>DATBKB010000041.1:0-11847 GCA_036556145.1 Candidatus Limnocylindrales bacterium
TCGCTCCCCGTGGCCTCGGCGGGATCGTCGAATCCCCAGTGGAGGGCCTCGCCGCTGCCCGGGAAGACGGGGCATGACTCGCGGGCCCGGTCGCACACGGTGACGACGTAGTCGAAGCGCTGGCCGACGAACTCGGCAACCGACTTCGAGCGAGCGCCGGAGATGTCGATCCCCACCGACGCCAGGGCCTTGACCGTCATGGGATTCACTCCGCGCGGCTCGGTGCCGGCGCTGAAGGTCTCGAACCGCCCACCGCCCAGCTGCCGGAGGACGGCCTCCGCCATCTGGCTGCGGGCAGAGTTGCCGGTGCAGACGAACAGCACCCGAAGCGGTCGGTCGGGCATCAGTTGAGATCCTCGATGTCGCCGGTGGCGAGGAACACGACGTCCTCAGCGATGTTCGTCACCCGATCGCCGATCCGCTCGAGGTAGTGGGCGGCGAGCATGATCCGCGCGCCCCGCTCGACGTTCGCCGGGTCGGCCCGCATGAGATCGAGCACCTCGTCGAAGATCCGGTGGTAGAGGTGGTCGACCTCGTCGTCCTGACGGGCTACCCGGCGGGCCATCTCATGGTCGATGTCGACGAGCGCCCGGAGGATGCCGCGAACGAGCTGCGCGGCGAGCTCGCCCATCCTGGGCAGGTCGATGTAGCCCTTGAGCGGCGGCTCCTGGGCCATCTCGCGGCCCTGCTTGGCAACGCTCGCCGCGTGGTCGCCGATCCGCTCCAGCTCGTAGGCCACGTGGTCGAGGGTGAGGAGGAACCGCAGGTCGCGCGCGACCGGCGCCTGGGTGGCGATCGTCGCGGTGATCATCGAGCTGACCTTCCGCTGGACCTCGTTGATGCCGGCGTCCGCCTCGATGACCCCCGAGGCCGCCTCGGCGTCGTGACGGACGAGCGCATCGATCGACGAGCGGATGGCCTCCTCGACGAGCGATCCCATCCGCAGGACGCTGTCCTTGACGTCCTGGAGCTCGCGATCGAAGGCCAGGCGGTGGCGGTGGTGGGGTCGGGTCACGATCGGGGACCGCTCCGACCCGAGGCCGGGTTCGATGCCGTCGAGGCTGCCGGCGAACGCGTCGGGGACCCCCGGGCCGCGGGTGGCGTCATCGGACATCGGTTTCTCCTCCGACTTCACCCGAACCGTCCCGACACGTAGTCCTCGGTCAGCTGGCTCTTCGGGTTCGTGAAGATATCGATGGTCCGGGCCCGCTCGACGATGTATCCGGCGCGATCCTCGCCCATGTTGAGGAAGACCGTGTAGTCGGAAGCGCGGGCGGCCTGCTGCATGTTGTGGGTCACGATGACGATCGTGTAGCGGGCCCGCAGCTCGGCCATGAGCTCCTCGATCTGGAGCGTCGAACGCGGATCGAGAGCCGATGCCGGCTCGTCCATGAGGATGATCTCCGGCTCGACCGCGATCGCGCGGGCGATGCAGAGGCGCTGCTGCTGGCCACCCGAGAGCGCGAGTCCCGACTGCCGCAGCTTGTCCTTGACCTCGTCCCACAGGACCGCCCGCCGGAGGGACTGCTCGACGAGCTCGTCGAGGTTGCCCTTGAAGCCGTTGATCCGCGGCCCGAAGGCGACGTTGTCGTAGATCGACTTCGGGAACGGGTTGGGCTTTTGGAACACCATCCCGATCCGCCGCCGGACCTCGACGGGATCGACGTCGGGGGCGTAGAGGTTCTGGCCGTGGTAGAGGACCTCACCCTCGGTTCGGGCGCCGGGAATGAGGTCGTTCATCCGGTTGATCGCCCGCAGGAGCGTCGACTTGCCGCTGCCCGACGGGCCGATGAGCGCGGTGATCGCGTTCGCCGGCGCGTCGAAGGTCACGTTCCGTACGGCGCGGAACGAGCCGTAGTAAACGGAGACGTCGCGCAGCTCGACGGCCGGCTTCGGCGCGGGTGCTTCGCCGTCGCCGCCGCCGGCGCGCGATGCCGCCGCGTCGACCCGAATCGGGACGGCCATCGGCGGGCGAGAGGACGGCGGCGGAAGGGACGGCGGCGGCTGTGTCATCGTCATCGGGCGCCCTCGTATCGATTGCGCAGGTAGATCGCGATCGCGTTGGCCAGCAGCGTCACGACGAGCAGGACGACGATCGCGGCGGCGGTCAGCTCGCGGAAGTCGGCCTGCGGCCGGCGGGCCCAATCGAAGATCGTCACCGGCAGGACGGTGTACCGGCCGAAGATCTGCTCGACGATGTCCTTGCTGCCCGTCGAGAACCCGCCGAGCACCGCGCCGGCGAGGATGAGCGGCGCGGTCTCGCCGAGCGCGCGGGACAGCGACAGCACCGTTCCGGTGAGGATCCCCGGCGCGGCGCTCGGCAGCACGAGCAGCCGCGTGACCTCCCAGCGCGACGCGCCCACCCCGTACCCGGCCTCGCGCAGCGACCGTGGGACGGATCGAATCGCCTCGGCCGAGGTGATGATGACGATGGGCAGGACGAGGATCGCGAGCGTGATCCCGCCGGCGATCATCGAGCGGCCGCCGGTCACGTCGCGCAGGGCAATGACGAAGATCGCCAGGCCGAGGAGGCCGTACACGACCGACGGCACGCCGGCCAGGTTGCGGATGTTGACGTTGATGAGGCGGGTCAGCCGGCTGTCGGAGGCGTATTCCTCCAGGTAGATCGCGGTCAGGATGCCGATCGGAAAGGCGAGCAGCGCGACGAGCGCGGCCATCATCAGCGTCCCGAAGATCCCTTGGGCGACGCCCGCCTGTGCCGGCCGGCTCGACGTCGGCGAGGTCAGGAAGTCGAGGCCTCGTTCCGCGAGCACCGGCGCGCCGCGGCCGACGACGTCGACGATGAGCGTCAGGAGGATGAGCAGCGAGACGAGCAGCGAGAGCAGCAGCACGCCGTGGAACGCGAGCCCCATCCAGTCGGCACCGGTCCGGCGCAGGGAGCCGGTGCGAACGGGACTGGCGATGGCGGTCATCGGGGGATCAGTACTGCTGGCGGGTCCGGCGGACGAAGACGTCGCCCACCTGGTTGAGCACGAACGTTACGGCGAAGAGCAGCAGCCCGAGGAAGAACAGGCTCTGGTACGCGGCGTTGCCGCCAGCCACCTGGTCGGTGCCCGCAGCCAGGGAGGCCATGGCCGCCGTGATCGTCTGGCCCTGGTCGTACGGGTCGAGCGTGAAGCGGGCGCCGCCAGAGCCGCCGGCGGCCACCGCGACGACCATTGTCTCGCCGACCGCGCGCGACACGCCGAGGATGACGGCCGCCACGATCCCCGAGGTCGCCGCCGGGATGACGACGGCCAGGCTCGTCGTGATCCGGCGCGCGCCGAGGCCATACGAGGCCTCCCGGATCGAGGCGGGAACGGCCCGCATGGCGTCCTCGGAGACCGAGGCGATGAGCGGGATCGTCAGCACGCCGACGCCGAGGCCGGCGGCCATGAGGTTGAAGTCGGACGCCGACGGGTTCAGGCGCTGGACGACGTGCGGGCTCAGCCAGGTGAGGGCGAAGAAGCCGAGGACGACGCTCGGGATGCCGGCAAGGATTTCGAGCACGGGCTTGACGATGCGGCGGGCTCGACGGTTTGCGTACTCCGCCAGGTAGATGGCGGCCAGCAGCCCGATCGGGACCGCAACGAGCGTGGCCATCCCCGTGACGAGCAGCGAGCCCGCGAAGAGCGTCAGCAGGCCGAACTCATCGCGCCTCGGGTACCAGCCGTCCGCGAGCAGCTGCGACGGGTCGATGCGCGAGAGGAAGTCGACTGCTCCGCCGAGCAGGCTGACGACGATCAGGGCACTGACGAGCACTGAGACGAGCGCGGCCGCGAGCAGCACCGCGTGGACGAGCCGCTCGCGCCGTCGCCGGTTCGAGCGGCCCTGCAGCTTCCAGCTCAACGGCGGCTCGGGGTGGGCAGCGTTGATGGTCATCGGTCGATTGACGATACCTCGGGAAGACGGTCGACCGGCCGGGCTTCCGAGCAGACCCGGCCGGTCGCCTGGTGGAAGTCGGGGAGGGTCAGCGGCCTTCCCAGGCCGTTCGGCTCTCCGTCAGGGCGTCGGGCGCGAGATCGACGTAGCCGGCCGTCTCGTTGGCGGTGGCGATCGTGCCCTCGGCCAGGTAGAAGTCGACGAAGGCGGCGAGCGCCGGATTCCCGTCGGCCTTCGCGGTGTTGACGTAGATGAACAGGTCGCGCGCGAGCGGGTACTCGTTGCTCGCGATCGTCTCCGGCGTCGGCTCGACGCAGTTGCCGTCACCCTTGTCGACCGCGAAGTGCTTCACCTTGTCGGCGTTCTCGGACGCGTAGGCGTAGCCGACCCACCCGAGCGAGGTGTCAGTCCCGGCGATGCCTTCGACGATGACGTTGTCGTTCGGGTTCGAGTTGTAGTCCTTGCGCGTGCCGCTCTTCGGGTCCTGGCTGCGCTTTTCGGTGAACGGGGTCACGATCTTCTCGACGAAGTAGTCGTACGTGCCCGACTCCTCGCCCGGACCGCTGATCTCGAGCGGCGCATTCGGAAGCTGCGTCTTCGAGCCCAGCGCCGTCGCGATCGCCTGGCCGTCGCTCCAGTTGTCGAAGCCCTCGGACTCGGGTCCGACGAGGGCGTAGAGGTCGGCAAACGACAAGCACTCGAGGCCGGTCGAGTTGTTCGTCGAGGTCAGGATCGACATCCCGTCGATCGCGACCTTCAGCTCGACGTACTCGATGCCGGCGGTCGCGCAGGCCTCGGCCTCACTGTCCTTGATCTTCCGGGACGCGTCGGCAATGTCGATCTCGCCCTTGCAGAAGAGCTTGAAGCCGTCGCCTGTCCCGGGGCCATCGACCGTGGTCGCGACGTCAGGATGCTGCTCGTTGAATGCCTCGGCCACCGTCTGCGAGATCGGTTGGACCGTCGAGGACCCGGAGATCGTGATCTCGCCCTCGAGCGGCGCGGTGCTCGGTTCGGTGCTCGCTCCTGCCGGGGATGCGGTTGCGTCTCCGACGGAAGACGACGGCCCGCTGCCCGTCCCGCAGGCGGCGGCGAAGAGTGCGGCAAACGCGAGCGCCGCGACGCGCTTCGATGTGGTGCTGGACACGCAATACACCCTCCACGACTCCTTGACGTCGTCAGCGTTGGTCGGGCCGGTGAACGGCTCGTTGGCGGCGCGTTAAGGGCCGGTTAACAGCAGGCCGGGCTATGCTCCGGGGCATGGCCGGCAAGGAGACGCTGAAGCGGCTGGGCGGTGGACGGTGGGAGTCGAAGGACGGCCGCTATTCGATCGAGCCGCAGTCCGGGACGTGGGTCGTCGTCGACAACGAGCAGACGAACGAGCTGGGCCTGCCGCTCGTCCGCGGTCCGTACCCGTCGCTCACCGCGGCGCGGGAGGCGGTCGAACGCGGCCGCGACAGCGGCCCCGCGACATCGCCGCTTGCGAAGCGCATCGCCGAGGCCCCGAAACGCCAGGAGCGCAAGCCGGCGAAGCCGGAGCCGCCGCCGGAGCCGAAGTGGTTGCGCGCGATGAGCGAGCCGGACCGTCGCCGCGTCAAGGCGATCGTCAAGCGCCTCGAGTCGGCCGGCGTCGACGACGCCGAGGACCTCGCCCGTGCGGAGATCTCCGGGAACCAGCCGGCCCTCGCGCGGCTCGCACTCGAGCGGCGACTACGCAAGGCGCGGACCGCGCGGCAGGCCATCGAGGCGGTCCTCGGCGGGCGCGACGAGGAGCTCGGCGCGCGGTGGCGGCTGGTGGACGGCGAGGGCCGCGAGATCCGGGACCTCGAGGTCGACTGAGGGGCGCTCCGCGCCGGTGCTCGATGACGTGGCGCCCGCGGGGGCCGTGGCCGGCACGTACCGGGCCCACCGGACGCTTGCGCGAGGCGATATGCCACCCATGCCTGCTGCCCGGGCTTCGCGGGCGTCAAGCGAGCGCACGCTCGGCGCTTATGGCCGATTTCCGCTCCCGTCATGCATGGGCTCGCTAGAAGGGCCGACAGTGGGTCGTCGTCGGCGCCTACCGGCATGCGTTGTGCGCGCAGCAGTCATGTGAGCGCTATCGAGGTCGCCAAGGCGTGCCCTCGGGGCAATCCGGCGATCCTCGGATCCGGCACGGTCCTGCAACCCGCGGCCGCGCCGCGGCGGTGCGACGGCAGCGTTTGCGGCGCGACGCTGCGGGCGTAGTCGCAAGGAGGACCCACCCATGACCGACGATCGACGGCCGCACGAGCTCGAGTCGGACGACCCGGGCGCGTTCATCGGCCACGAGCCGGAGCGCTCGACCGAGACGATCCCCGGCGGGGTCGGGCCGAAGGATGAGCGAGTGTCCGCGACCCAGAGCCGGGTCAGCGGCGGCGAGCATCGCGAGAACGGCGACTGGCCGGAAGGTCACCGCGAGGGCGGGAACGCAAGTGATGACGCCGTTCGCGAGGCCGGCGAGGACCACTGACCCGCCATTGGCGTCGCCGGCGGCGACGTCGTCGGCTGCGGCGCTAGCCGAAGAGTCGCTCGCGGAACCGCGCCCAGAACCACGAGTCGCGAGCCAGCGCCTCGAGGCGCGACGCGTCCACCTCGGCGACCGGGCACGTCCCGTGGACGAAGCGCCCGGTCGTGCGGTCGACCGTGCCGACGAACGGCTCATGGCAGTAGGGACACCAGAGCCCGACCGGCGGGCTGTACCGGCCGGCGCCTCGCGCCGGCATGTGCGCCGCGGTCACGGCTCGATCCGCCCGCCCTGAACGAGGGCCCGAATGAACATCAGGCGATCGACTTCCCTGATGCCCCAGCCCTTGCGGGTCGGGGCGATGCCGGCGAGGTAGGCCGCCAGGTTACCGGCCTCGCGCTCAGACCAGCCCAGCGCGCGAAGGCTTCGATACGTTTCGTGGACACTGCCGGGTCGCACCCCGGGTCCCGGGGCGGTGATCGACGAAGGAAGTGCGGGGGGCTGAAGCATCTTCTGTTTCCGTCGTGGCGACCGGTCCAATGCCGATCGGGCGCAGACCCTAGAGCGCGACGATCCCTGTGGAAGCCAATCCCGAGGCGTCTTCGATAACAGTCCGATTGCACGCAAAACGCTGTCTCCCAGTTGTTATGGGAGCCCGCGGGCCGGTTCCGAATCTGACCCCTCGGCACGCGGACAATGCCGCTTGGCCAATCGAGAGATGAAGCCGGTCGCCTGCCGACCGGATAGCAAGGGGTGCAGTCCATGTCGAAGGTCACGAAGAGCATCGAGGTCGCTGTCCCCGTGACGACGGCCTACAACCAGTGGACCCAGTTCGAGGAGTTCCCGCGGTTCATGGAGGGCATCAAGCGCGTCCGTCAGCTGGACGACAAGACCCTCGAGTGGACGGCGGAAATCGGCGGCGTCGAGCGCAACTGGCGCGCCGAGATCGTCGACCAGACGCCGGATCGTCGCATCGAGTGGCGGTCGACCACGGGTGCGCGGAACAACGGCATCGTGACGTTCGAGCCGGCCGGGAGCGGCGGAACGAAGGTCACGGTCGAGATGGACGTCGATCCCGAGGGCTTCGTCGAGAACGTCGGCGACGCGCTCGGCATCCTCGACCGGCGCGTCGAGGGCGACCTCAATCGGTTCAAGGAGTACATCGAGTCGCGCGGCCAGGAGACGGGTGCGTGGCGCGGTGAGATCAAGGAGGGCTCGCGAACTCGGTGACCCTCTCGTCCACCCTTCGCCCATGATCCGGGTGTATCTCGAACCGGGGGTGATCCGGTCGCGCCCCGGCGTCGAGGAGCCGATCGACGAGTCGTCGGTCGCCTCCGGCGCCGCCGAGGCGCTTCGAACACTGGCCGACACCGGTCACGAGCTCGTGCTCGTGACCGGTGGCTCGGTCAACCTGCCGGCCCACTTCCCGGCGCTCCGCCAGATGGTCGCGCCCGACGAGGAGCGCGACGCCTGGTTCCTGACCTCGGATCCCGAGCGTTGCGCGAGCCGGCGAGCCGGGATCCGGTCGATCCTCATCGGCCCCGGGCCGGCCTCCCATCGCGCGGCGATCCACCGCTGCGACATCCAGACCCGCGACCTGAAGTCCGCGATCCTCGAGATCCTCTCCCGCGAGGCAATGACGCCGGTCGGTCAGTCGCGCACGTAGTCCGTCGCCGGATCGACCGGCCCCGTCCCCGCCGACCCCGACCCGCCCCGCGACTCGTCGTTTCGATCGTCGTCCCGATCGGCGCCTTCCGCGACGCCGCCGGCCAGCGCTCCGGCCGCTCCACCGACCAGGGCACCCGGCGGGCCGGCCACCGCCGCGCCGGCGAGGACGCCGGCGCCGGCACCGCGCTCGACACCGGCCTCCTCGGACGCGTCGTCCGGGTCGCCGATGGCCTCGGTCGTGGCTGACGCCCCGGTCGGGCCTTCCATCGGGTCGCTGAATGAGCGTTCGCGCTTCGGATCGCGGTCGATCTGGTCGGTCATTGGGGTCCTCCTGCCCGCGACGGTGCCCCAACGCGGCTCGTGGCGGCTCATTGCTCCGCGGCGGGCGGGCGACGGGCGCATTACAGCCGTCGCCGCCGGGCCGCCACGCCGTGTGCCGCGCCTGCAAGCCGTCGCGGCGGTCGTGGAGGCGTGGCGGCAAGACCCAACGGCCACGATGGCCGGGACGAGGAGGTAACCATGAACCGAACGACGCTGTCGACCGAAGAGACGCTCGCGATCGCCGACATCGAGCAGGCCGCACGGGACCTGATGGCGGAGCCGGAATGGGCGCAGGGCGACCGCCACTCGCGCGCCGTCATCTCGACGGACCGGCTCCGGGTCGTGCTCACCGCCCTCCGGGCCGGCGCCGAGCTCGGCAGCCGTGAGACGGACGACACGATCGTCGTCCAGGCGGTCCGCGGCGAGCTCCGCATCCGGGTCCAGGGGAGCGGCGACACGACGCTGCGAGCCGGCCAGCTCGCGGCGTTCGCGCAGCCATGCGACTGGCAGGTCCGGGCCGCGACCGACTCGCTGGTCCTCCTGACCAGCGCGCTCCACCAGCCGGCGCAGCCCGAAATCGGCTGACGCGGCCTGGCGGGTCCGACGAGGGGGGGAGAGAGGTGGGCCGGCCTCCGAGGGCTTGCGCCCAAGGGGCACGAGGCCAGCCCCCTGCCGAGAGGTTCGCGGACTCTCCGTTTCCACCTGATTCAGCCTCCGGTTCGCGGCGTTGCGGAGGTCTTACAGCGACGGGCCTCCCCGTTCGCGAATCGCCGCGAGAGCGGACTCGAGCTTCGATGACGCGACCGGCGTCAGCGCCGGATCCCCGGACAGCGCCTCACCGACGCGGGCGAGGACCGGCTCGTCGCCGTCGACGAGCTCGACCTCGAGCTCGAGGAACCGATCGACGACGGCGCTCCGGGCGATGACCTCGACGGCGTCGACGGTCAGCTCGACGACCGTGCCGGTCGCGCCGAACCGTCGCGCCCGCCGCACCTGCCTGATGGTTACCAGCTCGACCAGCGGGCGGTCGCCCGAGAGCTCGAGGACGAGCGACCGCGCGTCCGACGGCGGCCACTCGACCGGCTGGAGCATCCGGTTCGCCGGCCCTTCGATCTCCTGGCGCCGGTGGAGCGCGCCGGCCTCGGGGTTCGCGATGGCCTTCAGCGAGACGATCGTCGTCCCGCCGCTCTCCCGCAGCCGCGCAGCGTAGCCGGCGTTCGCGAGCGCCCCGCTCGAGGTATCGACGTAGCGATCCTCGACCTGCCGTGTCCGCAGGCCGCCGAGCGGTCGGAGACCGGCCAGCTCCTCGTCCGCGAGATAGCGCTCGGCGGTGCGCTCCGAGACCCGGTACTTCAGCTCGAGCTCGGTGCTGCCGGCCACGTCCGCTCGCGACCCGTCAGGCCTCGGCGATGTACCGCCGCTCGCCGGTTTGCGGATCGACGAGGACCCGCATCCGTCGCCGCGTCGTCGGATCGAGGAAGACCTCGTCGGTCGGCCGGAAGCGCGAGTCGACGGCTTCGGGCTCGCCGCCACCGGGGCCGATCGGCTCGTTCGTCTGCTCCGCGGCCTCCGAGCGGTAGCGGCGCCGCTCGAGGACCGTGACGACCATGACGCCGCCACCGATCAGGACGAGCCACAGGCCGGTGCCGCCGGCCACCGAGCCGCTGCCGAGGAGCGCGAAGCCGCCGGCGACCATGAGCAGGCCGATGACGAACGCGATCCCGCGGATGAGACCGAACGTGGCCACGGCTACTCGCGCGGCTGGGACGCGCCGGCTTCCGGCGCGACGACCACGGCGGTTCCGTAGGCGACGATCTCCGACATCGTCCCGGCAAGCTCCGAGCTGTCGAACCGCATCGAGATGACGGCGTTGGCGCCCATGAGCGTTGCGTTCTTGACGAGGCGGTCGACGGCCTGGCGGCGAGTGTCCTCGAGCAGCTCGGTGTACTCGTGGATCTCGCCGCCGACGAGCGACCGGAGTCCGGCCGTCAGGTTGCCCGCGAAGCCGCGGCTCCGGACGACGAGGCCGAAGACCTGGCCCTTCGTCTCGGTCACGCGATGCCCGGCGACGAAGGGCGTGGTGGCGACGATCATGGCGGCTCCTCTCTCGGTGACGGCGACGGTGACGGTGAGGTGTCGATCAGGCGGTCGCGGGCGGCCCCGCGGCCTGGCCCCGTGCGGCCGTGCAATCGGCGCAGGCGCAGCGATCGCGGAGCAGCGCGAACGGGTAGTAGCCGGTGTGGTGGCCGTCCGCCCACTCCGGCGCGATCGCGTAGTTGCCGATGAGATGGACGTCGACGAGCCGGGTCTGGTTCGGGGTCAGCGTGGGTCGCGAGTCGAGCCAGCCGGGGATCCCGGCCTCGCCCCGGCAGAACGCGCACGGGCACAGCCAGCGCAGGGCGGTCGCCTCGTAGACGGTCGTGTGGCCGTCCTGCCAGCCGATGGTGAGCGTTCCGGCGGCCCGGTCGGCGTGGATCGTGAGGGGCACGGTGGGGGAGGCGGGTGGGGCGCCGGTCACGGGACCCATTGTAGGAGGCGGGACCTTCGGCCCTCTCGGCGGGCGGCGACCGGGACCCTATCCTCGCCCGGATGTCCCTTCGGATCGAAGCCGTCTCGAAGCGGTTCGGGGCGGTCCAGGCCCTTGATCGCCTGTCGTTCGACGTGCCCCGCGGCCAGGTCTTCGGCTTCCTCGGCGCGAACGGCGCGGGCAAGACCACGACGATGCGGATCGCGCTCGGGGTGCTCCGGGCGGACTCCGGCGAGATCACCTGGGATGGCCGGCCGAGCCGCGACCTGCCGCGCCGGACGTGGGGCTACCTGCCGGAGGAGCGCGGCCTCTACCCGCGGATGACGGTCCTCGAGCAGCTCGTCTTCTTCGCCGGGCTGTACGGGGTGCCGCGCGACGTCGCCGCGCGCGAGGCGCGGGCCTGGCTGGCCCGCTTCCGCGTGCCCGAGTTCGCCGACCGCAAGGCCGACGAGCTCTCGAAGGGCAACCAGCAGAAGGTCCAGTTCCTCGCGGCGATCCTCCACGACCCCGACGTCTTGCTGATGGACGAGCCGTTCACCGGCCTCGACCCGGTCAACGTCGCGCTCCTCCGCGAGGCCTTTCTCGAGCTGCGGGACCGCGGCAAGACGCTCGTCTTCTCGACCCACCAGATGGAAGCTGCCGAGGCGTTGTGCGAGTCGGTCGCGATCGTCGACCGCGGCCGCGTCGTCGTCGGCGGCGCACTGCGAGAGGTCAAGCGATCGACCGGCCGCCGGATGGTCATCCTCGGCGTCGAAGGGGATCACCGCCTGCCGTGGCTCGCCGAGGTGCCCGGCACGCGACTGCTCCGGGCCGGCATCGAGCGCGCCGAGATCGAGATCGACGCCGGCATCGAGCCCGACGTCGTGCTCGCCGCGGCCCTCGCGCGCGGACTGCGCGTGACCCACTTCGAGATCGCGGATCCCTCGCTCGAGCAGGTGTTCATCGACTTCGTCGGCCGGCCGGCCGA
>DATBKB010000042.1:0-22230 GCA_036556145.1 Candidatus Limnocylindrales bacterium
TGATGCGGACCTGGGCCGAGCCGCGGCCCATCTTGATGTGGTGGTAGTCGAGGATCTGCCAGAGGTCGCCGTCGAGCTCGATGGCGACGCCCTTGCGCAGATCGCTGGTGCTGATCATTCGGTCGTGGGGCTCCTGGGCACGCAGGCCCGGTGGGGACGGACTGGACGACGACCGATTGTAGCCGTGGGCCCCGCGAGGAGCGTGCGGGTGGTCAGGGCGCCGGCGCCGGAGCCTGCGCGTAAGCGAAACCCTGCTCGCGGACGCGGCCATCGCGGAACGTGACCCGGCTCGTGCCGGCGCCCTCGTCCTGGTTGCAGACGCCCTCGCAACGGATGTGGATCGCGGCGATGTTGGCCTCCTCGCCGATGGTCCAGCTGCGGGCCGCCTGCTGGGCGCAGACGTCGACGTTCATCGCCTCGCAGGTCGGCACCACGGGAAACCCGGGCGGCACGTCCTCGGCGTTCCAGCCGAACATCCGGACCTCCGAGCTGCCGTCGCTCCAGGCCACGACGATCGCCACTTCGCCGTCGTGCTGGTCGCAGGCGCCCGTCGCGCAGCGAACCTCGACCGACGAGGCCTGCCGCCGCGGGTCGGCCGCCGCCTCGGCGGCGAGCCGCCGGCACATGCCGGCCTCGACGCCCTGGCAGCTGGCGGCGCCGGGCGGGTTCAACCCGCACGCGGAGACGAGCAGCGCGACGACGAGCGCCAGCCGCGCGAGCCGGCTACCGCCCGACGACGACCACATCCCTCGGGAAGCGCGTCAGGCGCCGCACCGAGCCCGCCGCGGCGTCGATCGCGATGAGGTCCTCGATCCTGACCCCGACCTCGTCCTCGAGATAGATCCCGGGCTCGACCGAGAACACCGTCGGGGACGGCAGCGGCGTCTCGGGCGCCGTCTTGCCGAGGCTCGGCGCCTCGTGCGTCGCGAGCCCGATGCCGTGACCGGTGCCATGGCCGAAGTGCTCGCCGTGGCCGGCCTCGTCGATGACCTGGCGCGCGACCGCGTCGATCGAGCGACCGGTCGGCAGCGCGGCGCCGTGTTTCGCGGCCTGGACCGCCGTCTCCACGGCGTCGATCCCGGCCTGCTGGGCTCGCGCCACGGTCTGGTAGACGGCCACGTCGTCCGGATCTGGGTCGCCGACGAACAACGTCCGAGTCATGTCGCTGCGATAGCCCGCGACCTGCGCCCCGAAGTCGAACAGCAGCACCTCGCCCGCCGCGACCTTCCGCTCGCCGGGCGAGCCGTGCGGCAGCGCCGCCTGCGGTCCGGCGAGCACGGCGACGTCGAACGCGAGCGCCTCGGCCCCACCCGTGCGCATCAGCCACTCGAGGTCGAGCGCGAGGGTCTGCTCCGTGACGCCCGGCGTGATCTTCGGCAGCAGCGTCGCCAGCGCGCGGTCGGCGACCGCGCAGGCTGCCTCCACGCGCTCGAGCTCGGCCGGCTCCTTCGTCGCCCGGTCCGCCTCGACCCAGCCGTCGATCGGCACGAGCTCGACGTCCGGTGCCGCGGCCGCGAGCTTCGCCCAGGTCGCCTGGCTGACGAACCCGGCCTCGACCCCGACCCGCTTCGCCCCGACCGATGCGACGAGCTCCGGCCATCGCTCGGGCAGGTTGCCGTAGGCCTCGAACAGCCGGGCGTCGGGGGCCTCGCGCTTCGCCTGGATCGTGTAGCGGCTGTCGGCGAGGATCACGACCTCGTCCGCGCCGACGAGGAACTGGCCCGAGTAGCCGGCGACCTTCTCCTCGCCGTTGCCGAGCGCGAACCCGGTCAGGTAGCGCATGTGCTCCGGGCGGACGCCGAAGTAGGCATCGATGCCGGCGTCGGTGAATCGGGCGCGCAGCCGAGCGAGGCGGCCGGGCCGCGCCGCGCGGTCGGCATCGGCCCAGCGGCGCAGGTCCGCCGGCGTGGGCGGACCGGCGAAGTCCGCCGGGTCAGGAAGCTGGCTCACGTGTAGCCGTACTTGCGCTTCTTCTCGTTGTGCTCGGCAAGGGTCTTCGAGAAGTCGTGGGCGCCCGGCGGGTCGCTGTTCGGGATCGCGAGGAAGAAGAGGTACTTGTCCGCCGTGTCGGGCTGGAGCGCCGCCTCGATCGAGGCGAGGCTCGGCGTACAGATCGGCCCGAGCGGCAGGCCGCGGCTGCGGTACGTGTTGTACCGCTCGAGCTCCTCGGGCAGCGGGACCTGCGCGAGGGGAACCCCGGCCGGCTTCCAGAACACGTAGTTCTGCCAGTCCTCGAACGGCATCTCGGCGAGGTTCACGGTGTCGATCGCGTACAGCACGGTCGGATCGGCCTCGAGGAGCCGGGTCCGGAGCAGGCCGTCGATGCGGTTCTGGTACACCCCGGCGATGAGCGGCCGCTCGTCGTCGAGCACGGCCTCCTTCTCGACGATCGAGGCGAGCGTCAGCACCTGGTAGAAGTTGAGCCCGCGCGACTCCGGCACGGCCATCCGCTCGACGCCGACCTGCCGCTCGAACGTGTCGAGCATCCGGCGCACGAGCTCCTCGGCGGTGGTGTCCGGGAGCAGGTCGTACGTCGCCGCACCGAGGAAGCCTTCGAGCGATGCTCCGTCCGGTAGTCCGGCATCCGCCTTGAGCCACTCGTAGTCGGCGAGCAGGTCCGCGGGCGGGTTCTTGACGATGTCGTAGAACTCCTTGGGGTCGATCGTCAGCGGCGCCTCGAGCGTCTCGAGCTTCGCCGTGATCTGCTCGAGCCGGAGACTCTCGCGGAATGTCACCGAGACGACCGTGATGACGACGCGATTCTCGACGAGCGCGGTCACGACGCCCGCCGGCGTCAGGTTCTTCGCGACGTGGAAGTTGCCCGCCTGGAGCTTCGGCGTGAGCTCGCTGCGCGTCGCCTCGAAGACAAACGCCTGCTCGTTGCGGATGAGCCCCTGCGCCTTGAGGCGCTGGGCGAGGCTGCGCGGGTTGTCGCCGGCCACGACCTCGAACGTCACCTCGCTCGAGTCCGAGCTGGCCGGCTGGGTGAGGTCGGTCCCGAGCTCCTCGCGGACGAGATCCGCGACGAACGGGATCCGCAGCGCGCCCGGGTTGTCGTACGCCCAGCCGACGATCGCGCTGCCGACGAGCGGGCGGAGGACCGTGAACGCGGCGACGAGGACGAGCGCCGCCATGACGAGCGCGAACACGATGAAGCGGAGGAACCCGCCGAGGCTGCTCCCGCCGTCGCGACGATCGACCCGCGGTGGAGGCGACGTCCAGCGGGCGTGGCCGGAGCGCCACGTCGGCTCGCCGTACTCGCGGACGTCGCCGTCGTCGTACTCGGCGTCGTAGGCGTTGCCGAACCCATCGTCCGCAGCGGCGTAGGCGCTGTCGTCGTACGGCGTATCGGGTCGGGGGTCGCGCGGGCGACCTCCGCCGCGAATCGTCATCGGCTGCTCTCCGTGTCGGATGCGTCGCGTGGGACCGTGGCGCCGCGAGATGGTGCACGCGTCGCGCCCGTAGCCGCTCGAGCCTCCACCTCGTGCTGCAGGAGGATCGCCGCGGCTTCTCTGTCGATCCTCGCACGGTATGCGTCTCGCTGCACAGCCGAGGGCGGACCACCGGAACGGCCGCGCTTCATCGGCCCGATCCGCTCTTCCGCCATCCGGCTCGACAGCCGCTCGTCGCGGAGCGTCATGGGCACGCCGAGCCGGGTCGCAATGGCGTCGGCCCAGTCGCGCGTGAGCTGCGCCTGTGGCCCCTCGTCGCCCGATGCCTCGAGCGGGAGGCCCACGACGAGCTCCGTCGCGCGCTGCTCGTGCATCACGCGCCCGATCGTGCGCGCATCGTCGTCGAGCGATCGACCCCGGCGGATCGTCGTCAGCGGCCGGGCACCGGTGAGCAAGTCCGCGATCGCGAGGCCGACCCGGCGCTCGCCGAGATCGATCCCGAGCAGCCTCGTCACCGGTTCCGTCATCGCGACGGCGTCACGCTGACGTCGAGGCGGAAGTCGATCGTCGGGACGCTCGTCACCCAGTCCGGCCAGACGTCGAGCCGCACGTCGCCGTAGCTCTCGAGGATCGACCTGGCCTCCGCGAGCGGGCGGCCCTTGACCTGCTGGCGTATCGCCTCGGCGTCGAGGACGCGCACCTGGCTCGCGCGTGCTTCGACGGGCAACCGCACTCGCTCACCGTCGACGACGGCGCTGCCGAACTCGACGTCGACCGAGTCTTCGACGAGCCGGTGATCGGCACCGACCGTGCCGCCCAGCCGCGACTCGGCCAGTGCCGAGATCACGCTCGTGTCGACGCCGACCACGGTGCCCGTCGACCCCAGCGTCAGCTCGAACGACTCGACCTCGTCTCCGACCAGCCCGGCGGGTTCGACGCTCGGGGTCACGTCGCCGAGCGACTTCGAGTCGATGAGGAGCGTCACGCCGTCGGGGGTTGTCGCGGGGTCCGCAAGCAGCGCGTCGAAGTCGGTCCCGAGCGCGCGCGTCAGCCGCTCCATCGCGGCGTCGACGTCGGCCTGGCCGATGCGCGGGAACTCCTCGTGCGTCCCGCCGCTCGTCGGCTCGGGGTTGTTGACGGTCGTGACGGCCGGATCCTCGCCGCGGGGCACGATCCGGATGGCGTTCTCCGGCACGTTCGCGGCGGTACCGGCGGTCACCGCCTCAACCGCGACGGACGCCGAGCTCGGCAACACCGTGCTCGGCAGCACGAGGCGGGCCCGGGCCAGCGTGACGGCGCGAAGCGTCCGGAACTGGATGCCGCCCTCGGTGGCGACGACGCTCCCGCGCGGGATCGTGTTCGAGCTGCCGGTGTCGTAGCTGCGAAAGATGACCGAGCCCGTCGCAGGTGTCTCCGCGATGCGACGATCGGTCGCCGTGAACGTGTCGCTCGCGCGGAGATCGAAGCTCAGCCGCCGCGCCGGCACGACGCCGGCGGCAGCGTCGACCGACTGCGCCGAAGGATCGGCGATCACGTTGAGGGTCAGTGGCCCGATCGACTCGGGCCGGGCCGTGACCGCGATCGACGCGGACGGAAGAAGCAGCCACGCGGCGACGGCGATGACGACGACCGCCAGCGCCAGGACCGCCGCGGCAACCAGGGCGTTCGTCCCGGCCAGGACGGGGAGCCGCGGCATCGGCCGTGCCCCGACGGCCGGGATCGACCGCGCCCCGGTCGGCGCCGGGGTCGCGCCAGCAGCGGCAATCGCCCCTTCCGGCGGTGTGGCAACCGCGAGCGTGGGTTCGGTGCCCGCGTTCGGTCTGGAGGCCGACGTCGGGTTGGCGGTCGGGTCGCGTCGCCGGACCCGCGGCCGGCCGGGGTCCGCCGAGGGTGGCGTGTTCGGCGCTGCCTCGTACTCCCCGACCGAGCCGAAGACCGGCAGCCCCGCCGAAGCCGCGAGCGCCCGCGTCGCGCCGTCGCCGGCGACGATCGCGAGCCGCCGGTCGCGAACCTGGGCCTCGCGCGCCAGCAGCCGGAAGTTCATCCGCGACGTCGCCAGCCGAGACCCGGATGGCACGACGAGCGCGAGGCTCTTCTCCCCGCCGTCGCGGATCCGCGCGGCCGCGGAGGTGATCTCGTCGTCGACGTCGAGATAGACGATCGCCGGCATCGTCAGACCTTCATCGCCCGGAGGACGCGGCGAAGCGCGACGTCGAGCGGCGCCTCGGTCGTCTGGAGCTCGATCGCCTGCCACGCGAGGCCCAGCGGCGTGACGTCCTGCTGGTCGACGAGCAGCTCGGTCGCGTCCTCGATCGTTTCGACCTGGTCGGGCGACATGATCGTCACCTCGGGCGGCCGGGCGAAGGGCAGCCGCTTCCAGAATGCCTCCGCGGCCAGGGCGGCCGGGATCTCCTGGAGGCGCGAGCCGCCGCCGCACAGGTATATCCGCCCTGGCAGCAGGTCGCCCGCCGCCAGCTCCTCCATGACGAGCTCGACGCCGGCCGCCCACACCGCGACGTCGTCGGCGACGATCCTCGCGACGTCGTCGCGTCCCTCGACGGCGAGCCCGCGGGCGTAGTCGACCTTGAGCGCCTCGGCCCGCGGGAACGGCAGGTCGAGCCGGTCGGCGAGGCTCTTCGTGAACGCCCGGCCACCGAGCGCGAACATCCGCGTGCCCTCGATCCCGCCCTGCCGGACGAGGGCGACGTCGGTCGTGCCGCCGCCGACGTCCACGAAGAGCGCTCCGGACTGGCGCACCTGGTCCGTGCCGAGGACGCGGGCCACCGCGTACGGCTCGGCCACGATCTCGAGCAGGTCGAGGTCGAGCTGCGCCGCGACGCTGTGGAGCGCGCCGAGATGGACGAGCGGGGCGAAGGCGTTGAAGATCCCGATCGTTACGTGGCGGCCCTGGAACCCGACCGGGTTCGTCAGCGTGTAGCCGTCGATCGACGCCCCGGTGATCGCGGCGTGGACGAGCCGGACGTCGACGTTCGGCAGGCCCGTCTCCCAGGTGATCGCCCGCTCCGCCTCGCGCAGCGCCTGTCGCTGGACGCCGTCGATGAGCTTCTGGAGCTCGGCGTCGCTGATCGGGCTGGCCGGCTTCTTCCGCTCCTGCGACCACGTCGTCGTGAAGCCCTTCACGAGCTCGCCGGCGATGCCGATGACGACCTGCGTCGGCCGGAAGCCGGCCATCTCCTCGGCCTCCTGGAGCGCGACCTGGCAGTTGTCGACGACGGCGGCGATGTCGGCCACGGTCCCCGACTGCATGTGGCTGAGACCCTGGCGCTTGCGGCCGACACCGCGGATGACGCCGCGCCGGCCGTCCTCGATCTCGAAGACGAGCGCCTTCGCGAACTCCGTGCCGACGTCGAGGGCGGTGCAGGTCGTGGGCGGCGACTGCCCGTCGCGCTGCCAGATCCGGCGCCAGAAGGCCATCAGGCCTTCGGACGGCGCCCGTTGCGCAGCGCCGCACGAACGGCCTCGAGCGCGGCACCGAGCCCGTCGCGCCGGCTGCCCTTGCCCTGGGCCATCTCGGGGCGGCCGCCGCCCTTGCCGCCGAGCGGCTCCACGGCCGCCTTGACGAGATCGCCCGCGGCAATCCCCTGCCCGACCAGGTCGTCGCTCACGGTGACGAAGACCTGCGGCTCGTCGGCGTCGAGCCCCAGCGCGACGACGCCCGACCCGAGGACGCCGCGCAGGTCCTTCGCGAGACCCTTCATCGCGTCGATCGACTCGAACGGGCCGGCGAAGGCCACGAGGCGCACGCCGGGTGCGACCTCCTCCGCCCGGGACGCGAGGTCGCCCGCCTTCGGCGTTCCGGCGGCACCCCCGGCACGAAGGCGCTTGCGGGTCTCCTGGAGCTCACCCTGGAGCGCCGCGATGCGCTCGGGCACCGCCTCGACCGACTGGGCGCCGAGCAGCTCCGCCGCCTCCTCGAGCTTCGCCGCGCGATCCCGCTGGTACGCGTCCGCGCCCGCGCCGGTGAGCGCCTCGATCCGGCGCATCCCCGAGCCGATGCTTCGCTCGCCGGTGATGACGAACCCGCCGATCTGGCCGGTCGCGCGGCAGTGCGTGCCGCCGCACAGCTCGTGGCTGTAGCCCTCGACGCGCACGGTCCGAACGGTCTCGCCGTACTTCTCGTCGAAGAAGGCGTCGGCGCCCTGGGCGACCGCCTCTTTCATCGACATGAACGACGGTGTGACGACTCGGTCGTCGCGGATGATCCGGCGAACCTCGTCCTCGATCGCCCGCTTCTCCTCGTCGGCGAGGCCGCGGTCGAACGGGAAGTCGAAGCGGAGGTAGTCGGGCGTCACGAGCGAGCCTGCCTGCCGGGCGCGCTCGCCGACGACGTTGCGCAGCGCGCGGTGGAGCAGGTGCGTGCCGGTGTGGTTACGCATCGTGTGCTCGCGCCGATCCGCGTCAACGACCGCTTCGACGGTCTCACCGACCCGGACGGCGCCCCGCAGCGTGCCGCGGTGGACGATCAGCCCGCCCGCCGGCCGTTGGGTGTCGGCCACGTCGAAGACGACCTCGCCCTGCGTCGTCCGGAGCGCGCCTCGATCCCCGATCTGGCCGCCGCCCTCGGCGTAGAACGGCGTCCGGTCGAGGACGATTTCGGCCTCCGCGCCGGCCTCCGTCCGGAGCTCGGCATCGGGCCGCGCCTCGAGCGCCTCGTACTCGACGCCGTCACGCAGGATGGCGATGATCCTGCCGGGCGCCGTCGTCGTCTCGTAGCCGAGGAACGCGGTATCGCCCGAGCGCGAGTGAATCGAGCCGTACAGCGCCGACTGCTCCGCCTGACGGCTGAGCTCGGCCTTCTTGCCAGATCGGCTGCGCTTGCGCTGCTCGGCGAGGGCCTGCTCGAAGCCCTCCCGATCGACGGCCACGCCGTACTCGGCGGCGAGCTCGATCGTCAGGTCGATCGGGAACCCGAACGTGTCGTGGAGCCGGAATGCGACCTCGCCGGGCAGCTTCGGCGCGTCGGGCGGCAGCTCCTCCGGCCGCCTTCCGACGACCCGCTCGGCGGAGGTCAGCGGGATCAGCGCCTCCTCGAGCTGGACCGTGCCGGCGTCGAGGGTCCGACCGAACTGCGTCTCCTCGCGGAGCAGCGCACCGAGGATCTCCTTGCGCCGCTCGACGAGGTACGGGTACGCGCCCTTCATGACCTCGATCACGACCGCGGCGGTCTCGGCGAGGAACGGCTCCTTCCGGCCGAGCAGCCGGCCGTGCCGGACCGCGCGCCGGACGATCTTGCGCAGGACGTAGCCGCGCCCCTCGTTCGAAGGCAACACCCCGTCGGCCACGAGGAACGTCGCCGCGCGGGAGTGATCGGCGATGACCTGGTAGCTGAAGCGCTCGTCCTCGAACCGCTCCGGGTCGTGGCCGAGCAGCTCGCGCATCCGGGCGTGGATCGGCTGGAACAGGTCCGTGTCGTAGTTCGACGGAACCTGCTGAAGGACGCTGGCGAGTCGCTCGAGGCCCATCCCGGTGTCGACGCTGGTGAACGGCAGCGGCCGCCGGCCCTCCGCCCGCTGGTCGAACTCCATGAAGACGAGGTTCCAGATCTCGAGCCAGCGCGGGCAGTGCTCGCTGTGGTCGGGAACGCAGTGGGGGCCCTCGCTCAGGTGCGCGCCGCGGTCGAAATGGATCTCGCTGCACGGCCCGCACGGGCCGGTCTCGGCCATCCGCCAGAAGTTCTTGTCGTCGCCCTTGTCGACGTCGCCCCACTTCGCCATCCGATCGGGTGGCAGGCCGATCTCGTCGCGCCAGACGTTCCACGCGACGTCGTCGTGCGTGTACGTCGTCGCGGCCAGCCGCTCGGGCGGAATCTTCAGGTCGCGGGTCAGGAAGTCCCACGCGTAGTGGATCGCCTCGCGCTTGAAGTAGTCGCCGAAGCTCCAGTTGCCGAGCATCTCGAAGAAGGTGTGATGACGCGGCGTCCGCCCGACCTCCTCGAAGTCGTTGTGCTTGCCGGCCACGCGCAGCACGCGCTGGTAGTCGACGGCGCGCTTGTAGCTCCGGCTCTCGGCGCCGGTGAAGACGTCCTTGAACTGGACCATGCCCGAGTTGGTGAAGAGCAACGTCTGGTCGCCGCCCGGCACGAGGCTCGCGCTGGGCACGACCTCGTGGCCGCGCTCGGCGAAGAACTCGACGAACCGGCGGCGGATCTCATCCGAGGGCAGGCTGACGATCCGCGGGTCTCGTTCCACGGCAGGGGTCGCCATCGGCGGCAATGGTAGCGAACGGGGAGGGCACGGCCCGATCGGGTCGGCTCCCGCAAGGCCATTGCAAGGCTTCCTCAATCCCTGCCGCGAGGCGTGGGGCGCCATGTTGTCCCGGCGCGGCCGAGCGTGGACGGGAAGCGAAGGAGGCCGAGATGGCACACCTGGTTCGCAAGTGCGACAAGTGCGGGACGACCGACACGAAGCAGTCGTGGAGCTCGATGGACGAGGCCACGAAGGACGGGGCGTTCGAGAAGGCCTGGACCTGCCCGAGCTGCGCCTGGCCGGAGTTCGAGCTCGTTCCCGGAGAGCACGAGCCGGCGAACGCCTGACGGCTAGCCCGGTCCTGGGCCCTCGGCAACGGGCTCGTTCGCCTCCGACGGCTGGGACCCCTCGGACGTCTCGGCACCCTCGGCTTCGGACATCCCACGCCGCCGGCCGAGCATCGCCGAGCCGGCGATCGCCGCGCCGACGAGCGCCCCGATCGCGACGCCTCGCAGGAACGTACCGACCGTCGGCGCCGCCTCGTCGGCGCGGGGCAGCTCCGGGATGAGCCGCTCGAGCGCGGAGCGGCGGTCGTTCGCGCTCACCGGCTCGCTCGCGTCCGCGTCGGGCCGAGCACCCCCACGATGGCGACGATGCCGATCCCGACCCAGGCCATGACGGAGGCCGAGACGAGCCGGAAGTCGCCGATGCGCAGGAGATCGATCCCGAGCCGCGCCCCGAGCGCGTCGCCGGCCCAGGCACCGAGCGCGGCCGCGGCCACGAGCAGCACGAGCTGACCACCGGCGGTGCCGCGGATGAGGACGAACAGTGCCGAGTGGAATATCCCGACGAGCACCGCGAGGATCGGCGCGGGCGGCATCGTCAGGCGCTCGCCGCGAGGGGCCGGCGCGGCGCGACGGCAGCGAGCGCTGCGATCCGGCCGCCGCCCAGGACGATCTCGCCGTCGTCGAACACGCACGCTTGCCCGGGCGCGGCGGCCCAGACGGGCGCGTCGGTCTCGACAAGCCAGCGCGACGGGCGCGGACCGCTCGACGCGGGCCTGATCGTCGCCGCGACCGGCGCGGCGCGATGGCGGATCCGGACGGACGCCCGGAACGAGCCGTCCGCTCCGGCCGGCGGACGGCCGGCGACGAACGACGCCCGCTCGACCTCGAACGAGGTGACCTCGAGATCCTCGCGGCGGCCGAGCTGGATGGTGTTCGAGCGCGGATCGATCCTCGACACGTATCGCGGCGCGCCGAGCGCCACGCCCAGACCCTGCCGCTGGCCGACGGTGAAGCCGGCCGCGCCGGGGTGCTCCCCCACCTTCGTTCCGTCGACGTCGAGGAGTGGACCGGGGCGCGGCTCCCAGCCGGCGCGGTCGCGGAGCGCGTCGCGGTAGTCGCCGCCCGGCACGAAGCAGATCTCCTGGCTCTCCGGCTTGGCCGCGGTCGCAAGGCCCAGCGAACCGGCGATCGAGCGGACCTCCGGCTTCGTCAGCTCGCCCAGCGGGAACCGCGCATGCGCGAGCTGGTCCTGGCGGAGGCCGTAGAGGAAATAGGTCTGGTCCTTCTCGCGGTCGCGGGCGCGGGCGAGGGCCACGCCGCCGTCCGCCGCGTCGACGCGTCGCGCGTAGTGGCCGGTCGCGACCGAGTCGCACTCGTAGAGGTGCCTGGCGCGGCCCAGCAGCGCCCCGAACTTCACGTACGTGTTGCAGTCGATGCACGGGCTCGGCGTCCGGCCGTCGAGGTACGCGTCGAGGAACGGCTGGAGGACCCCGGCGTCGAACTCGCGCTCGAGGTTCATGACGTAGAACGGGATCCCGAGCTGGCCGGCGACCCGCCGCGCGTCGTCCGCGGCGTCGAGCGAGCAGCACGACTTCTTGAACTCGGAGTAGGTGTCGGCGACGTCGTGAAGGCGCATCCAGACGCCGACGACGTCGTGCCCCTGCTCGTGGAGCAATGCCGCGGCGACCGACGAATCGACGCCGCCCGACATCGCGACGAGGACGCGGCTCACGAGGCGACGCCCTGTCCGAGTGGATCGGCCGCAACCATCGCGGCGCCGGCCCGCATCGACGCGACGACCCGGGGCACGATCTGGGCCGCCCGATCGATCTCGTCGTCGGTCGTCGTGCGACCCAGTGACAGCCGGAGCGCGCCGCGCGCCTCCTCTTCCGGATAGCCCATCGCGGTGAGGACGTGCGAGACCTCGGTCGACCCGGTGGTGCAGGCCGAGCCGACCGAGCACGCGATGCCCTCGAGGTCGAGCGACAGCGCGACGGCTGCGCCGTCCGTGTCGCGGGCGATGATCGACAGGATCCCGGGCAGGCGCTCGTTCGGATGGCCGGTCAGCTCCGTGCCATCGATGGCGAGGACCGCCTGCTTGAGACGATCCCGCTGCCGTCGGAGGCGCTTGTTCGTCTCGGTTCGCTCCGCGCAGGCCAGGTCGTAGGCCGCGGCGAGGCCGATGGCCCCCGCGACGTTCTCCGTGCCGGCCCGCCGGTGGCGCTCCTGCGTCCCGCCGTGCTGCTGCGCGAGGATGTGCGTCCCGTGCCGGATGTAGAGGGCGCCGACGCCCTTGGGGCCCTCGAACTTGTGGGCGGCGATCGCCACGAAGTCCGCCCCGAGACGCTCGACGTCGAGCTCGACGTACGGCGCCGCCTGGACGGCGTCGACGTGGAAGAGGACGCCCTTGTGCTGGCGGACGCGCCGGCCGACCTCGGCGATCGGCTGGATCGTCCCCACCTCGTTGTTCGCCAGCATCACCGAGACGAGGATCGTGCGGTCCGTGATCGCGGCCTCGAGGTGATCCGGGTCGACACGGCCATAGCGGTCGACCGGCAACTCCACGATCTCGAAGCCGAATTTCTCCAGGTACCGGACGGCGTGCCCGACGGCGTGGTGCTCGACCGAGGTCGTGACGATCCGGTTGCCGCGCGCCTTGCCGGCCCACGCCGCGCCCTTGATCGCGAGGTTGTTCGCCTCGGTGCCGCCCGAGGTGAAGACGATCTCCCGGGGCTGGGCGTTGAGGCGCGCGGCGACGCGCTCGTGGGCTTCGTCGAGGGCCGCCCGGGCGGCGCGCCCGAACGAGTGCGCCGAGCTCGCGTTGCCGAAGGTCTCGGTGAGGAACGGGCGCATCGCGTCGAGCACCTCGCCGCGCAGGGGCGTGGTGGCGGCGTGGTCGAGGTAGATCGCCATCGGGCGGCGATTGTACGTCCGGCCGCTGGGCTGCCTCCCGGCGGCCGGGTCGAGCGCGCGCCGGCTCGGCTCAGGCCTCGACGACGACCTCGCGGCGTCGCCGCCCGAGGAGGGCGACGATGATCCCGAGCAGCAGGCCCAGACCGAGGACGACGACCGGCGTGTACTCGGCGATTGGCAGCGTCGAGTAGATGACGAGCAGGATTGCCGTCCCCAACCCGATCAGCACCCCGCCCCCGACCGCCGAGAACGCATGGCCGCGGAGGCCGCGGATCTCGAGCAGGATCCCGAGGATGATGAGGGCGAGCGCCGCGAAGAACGGGATCGTCCCGACCGGGTCGCCGGTCAGCTTGAACCAGCCGCTGCCGGCGCAGGTGCCGCCCTCGCCCGCGTAGGTGCCGCTGACCTTGAACAGCCCGGTCACGCGGAACGGCATGTTCGAGGAGACGCCGACGCTCCCGTTGCCCTCGGTGTTCTCCTCGTCGTTCGTGCCCGAGTTGGCGATCGGCGTGGGAATGCCCAGGACGTAGACCTGGTAGCGGTAGTTCTTGATGACGTTCGTCGTCGTGCCCGAGTAGACGACGGTGCCGTCCCAGTCGACGAGGAACGGATCGGCCTGGGTCGCGTCGTTCGCCCCGGACTGGGCCGTGTCGATCGTCGACCCGCTTGCGCTGGTCGACGTCAGGCTCAGCTGGCACAGCTCGAGCGGGAACGCGGCCGCCGGGACGGCGGCCATGGCGAGCAGCAGGACCGCGGCAAGCCAGGCGGTGACGGCGCGACGCATCGGTGGACCTCCCGTGACGGTCGAGAGGCCCGAATGGGCCCGGCGGCACGGTACAGCACGGAACCGGCCCCGCGAGCGGTGAATTCGCCGTCGGCGGGTCGCCCTGACCGTCAGCCCGGTGGCGGAAGGCCCTCGCCGCGGTGCAGGACGGCCGCGAGCGGCGCCCGCAGGACCGCCGCGAACGCGCAGTAGAGACCCTCGCCACAGCCGATCGCGAGGCCCGCCTCGGCGAGCGCGTTGATGTTCGCCTCGTGTGGGCTCGTCTCGTCGTCGGTGAAGTAGTCGGTGTCGGTCGGCGGCAGGCCGAGGGCGTGGACGACGTACGTCGCCAGCTCGCCGCGGCTGGCGAACGCCGTCGGGCAGTACGTCGTCGCGGTGCAGCCCGCGGTGATGCCGGCGGCCGCGGTCCGGTTGATGTCGGCTTCGGCGGGCGACGCCTCGTCGTCGGTGAAGAGGTCCTGGTCGGTCTCCGGCGGGCCGTACTGGAGCGCGAGCCAGGTCGCCAGCTCGGCCCGGGTCACGCGCTCGTTCGGGCAGAACAGGTCGACCCCGCAGCCCGGGTGCAGGCCCTTCTCCATGGCCCACTGGATGTCGGCCGCATACGGGCTCGCCCGCCAGTCGTCGGTGCAGACGGAGCCCGAGCCGAGGATCGTCACGACGTTGCTGGTCCTGCTGATCCCGATCCGCGTGTACGTGCAGTTGTTCGCGTCGTTGCTCTCGACGAGCCGGTTGCGCGCGTCGACGATCGCCCGGACCCGGTACTCCCCGGACGGCAGGCCCGTGATGTCGATCCACTGGAACGGCAGCGACCACTGGTACTTGTCGCCCCAGCCGACGGAGATTCCGACCCGGTTCGTCAGCCCGGTCTGCCGGGCGCACATCGACTCCCGGTAGAACGGCGTGCCGCGCGCGCCCGGGAGCGAGCGGTTGACGATCGTCGTGTCAAAGAAGCAATAGCCGAGCTTCGCGCCCGCGGCGTGGCGGAACGTCGACCACATGTCGACGTCGACCATGCGGTTCACGTGCCAGTGGCCGTGGCCGTCGCCGCCGTACGACATGTTGAGGACCGTGTCGACGCGCCGGCTGCCGCCGGCGCTGTTGAAGATCACCTGGTCGACGTTCCACGGCGTCGAGGTGTTCGGCCGCGTCGCCCGGATCTCGAGCGCGCCCCGTCCCCAGTTCGTCATCGTCGACGTGAATCGCAGCAGCCGCCGGCTTCCCGAGTACGTGATCCGGAAGTCGGCGAGCTTCGCCATCCGCAGGTCCGGGAGGAGGTCCGTGGCCGCGGCCGCGCGAGGCGGCGGCGCGGTTCCGAGGAGGCCGACGGCGAGGATCGCGGCGAGCGCGCCGACGGCACGGCGAGCGGGTCGGTGACGGGCCATCTGCTGACACCCTACCGAATCGACCCGCCTCCGTTTGGCCGCTTTCGTCAGCCGGACCCCCGGCGAAGGTCCTCCTCGCGACCGCGCTCGCGACGCCGGTCGTGGCCCGAGAGCAGCCGCTTCCTGAGGCGGATCGCCTTCGGCGTGACCTCGACGAGCTCGTCGACCGCGATGAACTCGATCGCGGACTCGAGCGTGAGCGGCCGGGGCGGCGTGAGCCGCAGCGCCTCGTCGTGGGCGTGGGTCCGGATGTTCGTCAGCTTCTTCTCCTTCGTCGGGTTGACGTCGAGGTCGCCCGACCGCGCGTTCTCGCCGACGATCATCCCCTCGTAGACCTCGACGCCAGCGCCGATGAAGAGCTCGGCCCGCTCCTGGAGGTTGAACAGCGCGTAGGCGTTCGACGTGCCGCTGCGGTCGGCGACGAGGACGCCATCGGTCCGGTGGGTGACCTCGCCCGCCCACGGGCCGTAGCCCTCGCCGATCTGGTGGAGGAGCGCGGTCCCGCGCGTGTCGGTGAGGAGCTGGCCGCGGTAGCCGATGAGGCCCCGGACCGGCAACACGTACTCGAGCCGGACCCGGCCGTCCGCATCGGTCGTCATCTGCTCGAGCCGGCCCTTGCGGCCGGCCATGGCCGACTGGACCTGGCCGATGTAGTCGGGCGGGATGTCGATCGTGACCCGCTCGTACGGCTCGTGCGTCTCCCCGCCGACCTCGCGGAGGATGACCTCGGGTCGGGACACCGTCAGCTCGAAGCCCTCCCGCCGCATCTGCTCGATGAGGACGGCGAGCTGCAGCTCGCCCCGCCCGCGGACCTCGAACGTGTCGCCCGACTCGGTCGGGTGGACCTCGATCGACACGTTGCCCAGGACCTCGCGATCGAGGCGGGCCTTGATCTGGCGCGAGGTCAGGTAGCGGCCGTCGCGTCCGGCGAGCGGCGAGGTGTTGACGCCGAACGTCATTCGCAGCGTGGGGGCGTCGACGTCGAGGCGGGGCAGCGGGCGCGGGTCGGCCGGGTCGGTGATCGTGTCGCCGATCGTCACCTCGGGCAGTCCGGCGACCGAGACGATGTCCCCTGCGCCGGCCGACGGAATGTCGATGCGCTCGATCCCGCGCGCGGTCTGGAGGCTCGTGACGGCGCCCGACAGCGTGACCGTGCGCCCGGGCTCGACGGCGCCTGACGTGTCGTCGGGCTCGTCGCGGACGACGGCGATCCGCTGCCCGACGCGAATCTCGCCGTTCCGGATCCGGCCGACGGCCATCCGGCCGACGTAGTCGTTCGCCGAGAGGTTCGTCACGAGCAGCTGCAGTGGATGCCCCGGGTCGTGCGTCGGCGGCGGCGTGACGTCGACGAGCAGGTCGAACAGGGGCCCGAGGTCTGTGCCAAGCCGGTCGAGCGACCGCGTCGCGGTGCCTGCCTTCGCGTTCGTGTAGACCACCGGGAACTCGATCTGGTGCTCGTCGGCGCCGAGGTCGATGAACAGCTCGTACACCGCGTCGAGGACCTCCGCGGGTCGCGCGTCCGAGCGGTCGATCTTGTTGATGGCGACGATCACGGGCAGCCGGCGGGCCATCGCCTTCTGGAGGACATAGCGCGTCTGGGGCAACGGTCCCTCGGCCGCGTCCACGAGGAGCAGCACCGAATCGACCATGAGCAGGCTCCGCTCGACCTCCCCGCCGAAGTCGGCGTGACCGGGCGTGTCGACGATGTTCAGCCGGACGCCGCGGTACTCGACGGTCGTCTGCTTGGCGAGGATCGTGATCCCCTTCTCCCGCTCGAGGTCACCCGAGTCGAGGACCCGATCGACCACCGCCTGGTTCGCCCGGAACGCCCCGGTCTGGCGGAGCATCGCGTCCACGAGCGTCGTCTTGCCGTGATCGACGTGGGCGACGATCGCGAGATTCCGCAGGTCGCCGCGGACGGCGGCTCCGGCGAGAGACGTGTTGGACGGGGCGGCGTCGGACATGGGCCGGCGGATTGTGCCACAGGGCGTTCGGGCCGCCCGCCTACACTGCGCGAGTGACTGTCGCTGCCGTGGTCCTCGCGGCGACCCCCGATTCGGCCCTCTCGGACGCCGACGGGCTGCCGTCCGTTCGCCGGATCGCCGACGTCGCCTGGTCCGGCGGCGCCGTTCCGATCGTCGTGGTCGCCCACGACCCCGACGGCTCCGTCTCGGGTGCGCTCGCGGGGACGTCCGTGACCCTCGCCGGGCCGGCGCCGCTCGACCACGGGCCGGCCGGCCAGATCGCCCGGGGCATCGACGTCGCGGTCGCGGAGATCCACGAGACCGACGCGGCTCTCGTCTGGCCGGCGCGGTTCACGTGGGTCGGCCCGGAAACCGTGACGTCGCTCATCGAGGCCCACGGGACGACGGCCGGGGCGCTGCTCCGGCCGGTCTTCGAGGGCGCGCCAGGGTGGCCGGTCCTCGTGCCCGTCGAGGCCGTCGAGGCGCTGCGCACCGTGAAGCCGGATCGGATGCCCGACGACGTCGTGGCCGATCTCCTTGCCGCCGGCGTGCGCCAGGTGTCGGTCGAGCTCGGCGACCCGGGCGTGACGCATGACCGATCGGTGCCGCGCGCGTCGCTGCCGCCGTATGTGGGCCCGACCGAGCCGCCGGCCGGTCATGTCCACGAGTGGGGCGCCGCGGTCGCCGACCGTGTCGACGCGGAGGAGTCGGCTCTGGAGGGACCGGCGCTGGCGCCGTACGGCCAGGCGGCCGCCGAGAACCCCGACCAGCCGGGCTGACGCTACGGCGTTCCCGCCGGCTCGAGGATCCGCCGAAGCCGCTCGATCGGCACGGTGGCGATCGCGATCCCGCCCACGACGAGGGCAACGCCCGCGAGCTGGGCGATCGACGGGGACTCGCCGAGCAGGACCATCGCCAGCCCGACGGTCATGACCGGCTGCGCGAGCAGGATGATCGAGACGAGCACCGCCGGCAGCCTCGGCAGCGAGAGCGAGATGAGCAGGTAGCCGAGCGACTGCGACGTCAGCCCATAGACCGCCAGCCAACCGTGGGCAGGCCAGGTGGGCATGAGATCGAGATCGCCCATCGGGACGCCGATGAGGATCGCCGCCACGGCCGTCGAGAACGTCGAGATCGCGACCGGGCCGGCGGTCCGCCGCCGATCGCGGCCGCCCTGGCGGATGACGAGCAGGTAGCCCGCGTAGCAGATCGCCGTCGCCATGCCGAGCACGACGCCGAGTGCCGGGTTCGAGCCGTAGGCGTCGGCGCCGACGAGTCCGGAGATGAGGACGACGCCGACGAGGACGATCGGCAGCGCGACGACGACGGCGCGGGACGGCCGCTCCCCGAAGAGCAGCCACGCAACGATGCCGACGACGAGGACCTGCAGGTTGCCGAGGACCGTCGACAGGCCGGCACCGACCGCCTCGATCGCGTGGTGCCAGAACGTCAGGTCACCGGCGAAGAAGAGGCCCGCCACCATCGAGAGCCGGATCGTCGACCACGGCAACGAGCCATGGCGCCGGTGCTCCCACCAGGCGACCGCGGCGAGCAGCGGCAGCCCGTAGAGGCAGCGGAAGACGGTCGCCGTCGATGGCGACACGTCGGCGTAGCGATAGAAGATCCCCGAGAACGCGATGCACGTCGCGCCGAGCAGCGCCGCGAGCCGCGGCCGCTCGGAGAGGAGCCGGATCACCCGCCGCCGGCGAGGGCCGGTCCAGCCAGCGCCGGCGGAGCCTCCTCGGTGAGGGGCGCCTCGGCCCGCCGTCCGCGCAGGAGCGGCACGATCGTCGTGATCCGGTCGGTCAGGACGAGGATCACGACGAACGCCAGCGCGGCGCCGCCGAGGCCGGTCTCGCGGTGGCCGAGGAGCCCGACGCCCCAGCCGATGAGGATCCAATGGATGCAGTACATCGGCGTGACCCGCGCGCTCCAGGCGTAGAGGCGGTCGAAGACGGCATTGGGCCGAACGCGCGACACGACGACGTCGGCGAGCGCGAGCCAGGCGAGGACGAGCCCGACGATCGCCAGCAGGATGCCGGGACGCTGCCGCCAGTAGTCCTCCACGCCGATCGCGCCGTACCCGGCGACGATCACCGCGGCGCCGACGGCCATGACGGCGACGCCGACAAGCCCCATCCGACGAACGAAGCGACGCCGATCCGGTCGCGTCACCAGCGTCCGGCCGTAGGCGAAGCCGAGCAGCGGATAGGCGAGCCAGGGAAACAACGGGAAGAAGACGTTCCAGTCGGTGCCCCAGAGGAGCGCGGCGGCAAGATCCAGTGCGCCGTTGCCCGTCGCGACGCCCCACAGCACCGGTGATGCGAGCCCGACGACGATGGCGAGGCCGACGAGGACCGGCCGCAAGTCGACGCCTGCCGCGCCGACCACCCCGCGCGTCGCCGTGGCGAGCGCGACCAGCCCCGCGATGACGAGCAGCGCCAGCCCGGCCATCTGGTGGATGTCGACGAGCGTCAGCAGGGTCGGGACGGTGTAGGGCCAGATGTCGGCCTCGGTGACGTACCCGGTCACGAGCCCGAGCGACGCCGGCAACGCGCCGCGCAGCACGTTCAACGTGTAGGCGAGGAACAGCAGCCACAGGCCGCGCCTGGCGATGCCGCCGGCCGACGCTCGCCGGCTGAACGCGAGCGACGCGCCCATGAGGAACATGAACACCGGGGCCGCGGTCGGGCCGCCGAGGACGATGACCGCGGCGCCCAGCGGCGACGTCCACGAGGCGTCGTCGCCGTAATGTCCGAGCACGTGGACCGCGACCATGAACGCGATCGCGAGGCCGCGGGCAAGGTCGAACGCGCGGATCCGGGCGTCGCCGACGGCGCCGCGATCGCTCAAGCGCTCGCCTTCGGCGTCTTCGCGACGGGGGGTCCGACGAACTTCAGCCCCAGCTCGGTGAGCTGCTCCGGATCGGGAGCCGAGGGCGCCTCGAGCATGAGGTCGCTCCCCGACTGGGTCTTCGGGAACGCCATGACCTCGCGGATGTTCGTCTGGTTCGCGAGCAGGGCCGCCCAGCGATCGATGCCGAGAGCGATGCCGCCGTGGGGCGGCGCGCCGTACTCGAAGGCATCGAGCACCGCGCCGAACTTCGCCCGCATCCCTTCGATCGTCTGCCCCTGCAGCGCGAAGCTCCGCTCGAGGAGGTCGCGCCGGTGGATCCGGATCGAGCCGCCGCCGAGCTCCCAGCCGTTGAGCGTGATGTCGTACTGCATCGCCCGGGCTCGACCGGCCGGGTCGTCCGGGCTCGGCTTGGCAGGATCGCCTGACGCCGTCACCAGCAGGGGCTCGTCCTCCGTCACGACGCCGCTGAAGGGGTTGTGCGTCGCGTCCCAGCGCCCTCGCTCGCTGTCCCACTGGTACATCGGGAAGCGGTAGACCCAGGCGTAGGAGAGGACGTTCGGGTCGGCGAGGCCGAGGCGCTCACCGAGCCCGGCGCGGAGCCGGCCGAGCACGTCGTTCACGACCTCGGGCGCGTCGGCGACGACGAGGATCAGGTCGCCGTCGCTCGCACCCGTCAGCTCGATGATCCGGCGGATGACGTCGTCGGCGAGGAACTTTGCGATCGGCCCCTTGACGTCGCCGTCCGCCTCGCACGAGAGGTGGGCGAGGCCCTTCGCACCGAAGCGCTTGGCCGTCTCGGTGAGCTCGTCGATCTCGCGCCGGCTCGCCCCGCCCATGCCGGCCGCGACGATCGCCCGAACCCGGCCGCCGCTCGCGATCGCGTCGTCGAAGACGCGGAAGCCGGAGGCCGCCTTGCCTTGCGGCGCAACCGCGGGGCCGAGGTCGACGAGCTCCATGCCGAAGCGGACGTCCGGCTTGTCGGAGCCAAAGCGTTCCATCGCCTCGCGATAGGTGAAGCGCGGGAACGGCACCTGGCCGAGCGGTCGCTCCGGGACCGCGGCTCTCGAGACCTCGATGGCCATCCGCTCGACGAAGTCCATGACCGTCGCCTCGTCGACGAAGCTCATCTCGAGGTCGAGTTGAGTGAACTCCGGCTGCCGGTCGCCGCGCAGGTCCTCGTCCCGGAAGCAGCGGGCGATCTGGAAGTAGCGATCGATGCCCGCGACCATCAGCAGCTGCTTGAGCTGCTGGGGGCTCTGCGGCAGCGCGTACACGGTCCCGGGCTGGAGCCGTGACGGGACGATGAAGTCGCGTGCCCCCTCGGGCGTCGACTTGATGAGGTCGGGTGTCTCGACCTCGACGAAGCCGTTGGCGTGATGGGCGTCGCGTATCGCCTGGACGAGGCGACTCCGCAGCAGCAGCCGTCGCTGCATCGGCTCGCGCCGGATGTCGAGGTAGCGGTAGCGGAGGCGGAGGGCCTCGTCGATCGGCGCGTCGGGCTCGTTGATGTAGAAGGGCGGCGTCTTCGATTCCGACAGGATGGTGAGGTCCGTCGCGCGAAGCTCGATCTCGCCGGTCCCGAGCTTCTTGTTCTCGGTGCCCGCCAGCCGGCGGGCGACGGCGCCCGCGACCGTGACGACGAACTCGTTGCGGACGCGGCTGGCCTGGGCGTGGGCCTCCGGCTGCTCGGTCTTGTCGACGACGACCTGGGTGATGCCGTGCCGATCGCGAACGTCGAGGAAGATCAGCTGGCCGTGATCGCGCCGGCGGTGGACCCAGCCGGCGAGGCGGGCGTGGCGGCCCTCGTCCGACGCGCGCAGCTGGCCCGCGGTGTGGGTGCGGTACGGCGTGGCGAGGCTGGGGGCCGCGGGGTCGGGCGCGGCGGGACCAGGCGCGGCGGGACCAGGCGCGGCGGGGTCGGGCGCCTCGCGACCAGGCGCGGCGCGACCGGGCGTGGGTTCCGACATGGCCGGCGTATCGTAGTGCCCGCGCGCACCCAGTCGCCGGGGGCGAGCCCGAATCGAGCCCGGGGCGACCCCGCCCAAGAGCATACGAAGCCCCCGCGATAAGACCCCCCGTCTCATCGATGCCACTCGGGGGAATACATGTCCTCGAGTTTCCCGCGGAGACACTCGAGATCCCCGGCACCCGGTTGGACATACATGCTCTCGAGTGGCATAGCACTCGGGGGGCCTCTTCCAAAGTCCTCTTCGTATGCCAAATCGAACCGCGTGCACACGAACCGCGTGCACACGAACCGCGTGCACACGCCCGGCCGGGCGGCCGCGCCCGGTCGACGACGCGGCCAGACTCCGATGCGAACAGGCTGCACTCCGAGGACAACATGCGACTCGAGCTCGTCCAGGCCGACATCGTCGACCTCCACGTCGATGCCATCGTCAACGCCGCCAATTCCTCGCTCGCCGGAGGCGGCGGCGTCGATGGG
>DATBKB010000043.1:0-7887 GCA_036556145.1 Candidatus Limnocylindrales bacterium
CTGCCCGTCGCGGTCCTGGAGCATCAGGGAGCGGGCACCATGGAGGATCCCGGGCGACCCACCGGCGAGGGCCGCAGCATGCCGGCCGGTGGCGATCCCGTCGCCGGCCGCCTCGGCCACGGCGATGCGCACCGAGGGTTCGCCGATGAACCGGCTGAGCAGGCCGATCGCGTTCGATCCGCCGCCGACGCAGGCGATGACGAGATCCGGCAGGCGGCCCTCGATCGCCTCGAGCTGGGCGGCCGCCTCGTCGCCGATCGTTCGCTGGAGGTCGCGGACGATCGTCGGGTACGGATGAGGTCCCATCGCCGAGCCGAGGACGTAGTGCGTCGTCGCGACGTTCGTCACCCAGTCGCGCATCGCGTCGTTGATCGCATCCTTCAGGGTTGCCGAGCCGCTCGTCACCGGCCGGACCTCGGCACCGAGTGCGCGCATCCGCAGGACGTTCGGACCCTGTCGCTCGATGTCCTCGGCGCCCATGTACACGACGCAGGGCAGGTCGAGCAGCGCACAGGCGGTCGCGGTGGCCACGCCGTGCTGGCCGGCGCCGGTCTCGGCGATGACCCTCGTCTTGCCGAGCCGCCTCGTCAGCAGTGCCTGTCCGAGGGCGTTGTTGATCTTGTGGGCGCCCGTGTGGGCCAGGTCCTCGCGCTTCAGGTACAGGCGGAGATCGGGGATCCCGAGGTCGCGGCCGCGTTGCTCCGCGACGCGGGCGGCGGCGGCTCGGATGTCCGCGGCGAGGTTGTCGGCGCGGTACAGCGGCGTCGGGCGACCGGCGTACGTTTGGAGACGCGCTCGAAGCTCCGCCCAGAAGCGGGGGTCGTGGCGGATCTCCGCCCACGCGGCTTCGAGCTGTTCGAGCGCGGCCATGAGCGTCTCGGGCACGTACCGGCCACCGAAGGCGCGATCGATGCCCCAGCGGCCGCGAGCGTCGGCCTCGAGGAGGCCGGCGTGGACGGGCGTTGGTCGCGACGCGAGGTTCGGTCGGTCCGTTCGGGCGGCGCGGGCACGCTTCGCGAACAGCGCGACCTTGAGCGGGTCCTTTCGCGGGCGCCCGGCGGCCGCGCGCGGGCGCTCGACGCCGGACGCGACGTCGACGCCGAGCGCCGGGATCGCCCGGACCGCGTCGGCGACGGTCCCCGGCTCGAGGCCACCGGCGAGCGTCACCGGGACCTCGCGGGCGATGGCTGCGGCCAGCTGGATGGCGGCGCGCTGCCCGGTGCCGCCTGGGTGCGGGCCGCCGGCCGTGTCGAGCAGCAGCCGGGCGGCGCCGGCGGCGAGGTACTCGCGAGCTCGGTCCACGACCGCGCGGGTCGCGGATTCGGCTTCGCCGACGGGATCGTCGGCGCACTCCGGCGGCAGGTGGAGCGTCTTCCACGCGGGCCGACGGAGCTCCGCCAGGAGCGCGGGCGGCTCGCTGCCGCTGAGCTGGATCGCGTCGGCCTCGAGGGCATCCCCGATCTCGTTGAGCTCGTCGGCGGTCCGGTCGACGGTGATCGCCACGATCGCGGGCCGACTCGAGGGCGCGGCGGCGGCGCGGGCGGCGCCCGCGAGCGCGACAGCCTCCCGCAGGTCCAGCGCACGAGGCGTACCGGGGACGAGGTTGAGGCCGATGGCGTCCGCGCCGGCACGGATCGCGGCGTGGACGCCGTCGGCGTCGGTGATGCCGCAGATCTTCACGAACGGCGCGCGGGCGCGGTTCGCCGGGTCGTCCGGATTCCGGCCGGCAGCGACGAAGCGAGCGGTTTCGGCGCGAGCGTCGCGGGCACGAACAAGCGCCTCCCCGACGAGCGCGGCGTCGAACCCGGCGGCACGCCAGGCCGCGATCGTGGAGGGCTCGCGAACGCCGCTCTCGGCGACGACGAGCCGGTCGTCGGGCACGAGCCGACGGAGCGCGATCGCCCGCTCCGGGTCCACCGCGAGCGTCCGGAGGTCGCGGTTGTTCAGCCCGATCAATCGCGCCGGCGTTGCCAGCGCCCGCTCCAGCTCACGCTCGTCATGCGCCTCGACGAGCGGCTCGAGGCCGAGCGCGAGCGCGCGCTCGACGAGACGTCGCAACCGGGACGCGGCATGGAGCGACGCGAGCAGCAGCACGAGATCGGCGCCGGCCGCACGCAAGAGGTCGAGCTGCGCGTCCTCGACGACGAACTCCTTCGCGAGCACGGGCACGCGAACCGCGGCGCGGACGGCGCGGAGGTCGTCGATCGACCCGCCGAACCAATGCGGCTCGCAGAGGACGGAGATCGCGGCCGCTCCCCCGGCCTCGTACGCGCGCGCGATCGCCACGACGTCGCGGCTCTCCGGCGCGAGCCGGCCGGCCGATGGAGAGCGCCGCTTGATCTCGGCGACGAGGTGCAGACCCGGCGCGGCGAGTCGCTCGGCGACCGGCCGCGGCGGCGGAGCGTCCGCGACCAGCGCGCGGCGAGCGCGCGCGTCGAGGCCCTCGAGCTCGGCGCGGATGTCCGCGCGCCGGCGCGCGGCGATCTCCGCGACGACGTTCGCGCGCGGACTGCGCCTTGCGGTTGGCCGCTCGGCGACCGTCATGCCGGGGCGCCCTGTGGCTCGGCCGCCTTCGCCGCGTCGGCCGCCAGCTTCTCGCCGCGGAGTCGCTCGAGGAGGTCCCGCGCGCGGCCGTCCTCGATCGTCGAGCGGGCAAGTTCCAGCCCCGATTCCATCTGCTCGACGCGACCGGCGGCGAGCAGCGCGGCCGCAGCATTCAGCAGGACCACGTCCCGCCGCGGCCCTCGTTCGCCGCCCAGGACCGCCTCGATCAGTCGGGCATTCGTCGCGGGGTCGCCGCCGGCCAGCCGGGACGTCTGGGCGACCGGAAGTCCGAGCTCGCGCACATCGATCTCGTGGCGGACGACCGCGTCGGGCGAGGCGTGGTACAGGACGCCCGAGCCGTCGAGCGGCAGCTCGTCGAGCCCGTCGCCGTGGACGACGAACGCCCGGTCGACGCCGAGCAGGCGGAGGACCTCGGCCAATCGGGGCGCGGCTGTCGGATCGGCGACGCCGATGACCTGGCGTCGGGCGCCGGCCGGGTTCGTCAGCGGGCCGAGCAGGTTGAACGCCGTCCGCACGCCGATCTCGCGGCGCGTCGGCCCGGCGTGCTTCATCGCCGGGTGGAACATCGGCGCGAAGAGGAACGCAAAGCCGACCTCGCGCAGCGCGGCCGCCGCGGACCCGGCGTCGTGATCGGTCCTGACGCCGAGCGCCTCGAGCACGTCCGCCGAGCCGGACTGCGACGTCATCGCGCGGTTGCCGTGCTTCGCCACGGGCACGCCGGCGGCGGCGACGACGAGCGCCGCGCAGGTCGAGATGTTGAAGGTGCCGCTCTTGTCGCCACCGGTGCCGCAGGTGTCGACCGTGCCGGCCGGCGCCTCGACGCGCACGACGCGGTCACGCATCGCGCCCGCGAATCCGGCCAGCTCCTCGATGGTCTCGCCGCGCATCCGCAGCGCCACCAGCAACGCCGCCAGCTGCGCCGGCGTCGCCTCGCCGTCCATGACCGCGCCCATCGCCGCCCGGGCCTCGTCCATCGTCAGCGACCGGCCCTCGACGACGGCCACGAGCGCGGCCCGGACCTGCTCGCTCACGGAATCGCCTCGGTTTCGGCGAGGCCGGCGGTCGCGAACGACCCCGTGGCGGCATCGAGCCGGCCGGCTTCTCCTTCGCCGGCCAGTCGGAGGAAGTTCGCGAGCAGGTGCGGGCCCTGCGGCGTCAACACGGACTCGGGATGGAACTGGACGCCCTCCATCGGCAGCGCGACGTGGCGAATCCCCATGACGACCCGGTCGACCTCGCTCATCGCGGTGACCCGCAGCTCCTCGGGCAGCGTCGCCGGATCGATCGCGAGCGAGTGGTAGCGGGCCGCCATGAAGGATGGCGGCATGCCCTCGAGCAGCCCGGCACCGTCGTGGGTCACCTCGGACGCCTCGCCGTGGACGAGCGTCGGCGCGCGGACGATCGAGGCGCCATACGCCGCGGCCATCGACTGCATCCCGAGGCACACGCCGAGCAGCGGGATCTTCCGCTCGGCCGCGACCTTGATCGTGTCGACCGATACGCCGGCGTCGTCCGGGTCGCCCGGCCCGGGCGAGATGACGATGCCGCGCAGGTTGGCTTCGGGGTCGGCGGCGAGCTTCTCGAGCCCGTCGCGGTCGATGGCGTCGTTCCGCACGACCCGCACGTCGGCGCCAGCGGCCAAGAGCGCCTGGACGAGGTTGAACGTGAACGAGTCGTAGTTGTCGACGACGAGGATCACGGCCCGACTCCCGCCGGCTCGGCTCCGGGCGCGTCCGCGCCCGTCCGTTCGGGCTTCGCGGTCTCAGCCACGCCCGACGCGAGCTCGATCGCCCGCCGCAGCGCGGCCGCCTTGTGCTCGGTCTCCTCGAACTCCTTCTCCGGCACGCTGCCGGCGACGATGCCCGCGCCCGTGTGGACGTGGGCCTTGCCGCCCTTGAGGACGGCGCTACGGATCGTGATCGCGGTGTCGAGGTTGCCGTCGTAGCCGAGGTACCCGACCGCGCCGCCGTACAAGCCACGCCGCTCGGCCTCCGCGGCGGCGATGAGCTGCATCGCGCGAACCTTCGGCGCGCCGGTGAGGGTCCCGGCCGGGAAGACGGCCCGCAGCGCGTCGAGCGCATCCTTGTCCGGCCGCAGGCGGCCCTCGACGTGCGACACGAGGTGGAGGACGTGACTGTAGCGCTCGACCTCCATGTACTTGCTGACGGTCACGGTGCCGGGCCGGGCGACGCGACCGAGGTCGTTCCGGCCGAGGTCGACGAGCATCACGTGCTCGGCGCGCTCCTTCGGGTCGCGCTGGAGCTGCTCGGCGAGGATCGCGTCCTCGCGCGGGTCGGCGCCGCGCGGGCGCGTGCCGGCGATCGGATGGGTCGTGAGCTTGTCGCCCTCGACCTGGAGGAGGAGCTCCGGGCTCGCCCCGACGACCTCGAACGTCGGCGTCCGGACGAAGAACAGGTACGGGCTGGGGTTGACGCTGCGGAGCGAGCGATAGAGCGCGACGCCCTCGAGCGGCTTGCTGCTCGCGGGATCCACCGGCAGGTCGATCGACTGCCGTCGGGCGAGCACGACCTGGATCGCCTCGCCGGCGGCGATCGCGTCCTTCGCGCGCTCGACGGCGTGGATGTACTCGTCGCGGCCGAGGCTCGTCTGGATCCCCTTGCCGGCCGCCGCGGCCGGGGGCCGGCGCGCGGAGCCGCCGTTCGCCAGCTCGGTCGCGCTCGGCCGGGCGGTCCGCTCGAGCGCCTCGAAGATCGCCGCCTCGGCGATCCGGTAGCGGCCTTCGAAGTCGGGCGCCTCGGTGTGGAGCGACGCGATGGCCGACAGCGTGTGGGTCAGGTGGTCGAAGACGAGGACGAGGTCGGTCTCGATGAAGGCGGCGGTCGGAACGCCGACCGGGTCCCGACCGGGCAACGGCACGGAAGGCTCGAACGTCGACACCGCGTCGTACGCGAGCGCGCCGACCGCACCGCCGGTGAACCGCGGCATGCCGTCGACCGGCTGCACCCGGCGGCGGGCGATGAAGCGTCGGATCGCGTCGAGCGGGTCGGGCGCATCGGCGGTCTCGGTCGGCAGATCGGGCGCGTACTCGTGGACGGTTACGGGGCGGGTCTGGACGCGGGCGCGGCCGTCGCGGACCTCGAGCAGCCGGCGCGGCCCGATCCCGAGGAACGAATACCGCCCGAGGCGCTCCCCGCCCTCGACGGACTCGAGCAGGTACGCCGGCGTCGAGCCGTCGTCGAGCCGGAGGAAGGCGCCGATGGGCGTCTCGAGGTCCGCCGGTCGGGTCGCCCGGAGCAGGATCGTGTCCGCGCTCGCGGCGAGGCGCTTTGCCTGGGCGAGGCTCAGCGGGTCGGTGGTGGCCATCGGTGTTGCGGCGCCTCCGGGGTCCCGAGAATCAGGAACGACCTTCGTCTCCCGGGACGAAAGGTCGTGCCTTCCGCGGTGCCACCCTCATTCGGCGATGCCGCACTTTGTACCGACGGGCGGCGCTCGCGCGGCTGCCGATCGGCGCTGCCCGCTATCGCTGGCGCTCTGCGCCGGAGCCTACTTGGGTCGGTTTCGGTGCCGTCCCGTTGGGTCCGGAGGCTCCCGGGTCCATTCCCCTTCGTCGCCGCCCCGGTTTGCACCAGCCACCGGGTCTCTCTGCCGACGTGCGACGGGTACTCGTCCCGATCACAGCCCGCTCTTCGCGATGTAGGGCGGGAGTCTAGGCGCGGTTCCGGGGGGCGTCAAGGACGGCGTGGGCAGCTCGCACCACTCGCCTCGGCGGTCAGCCGCGAGCCGCTCGGACGAGCTCCCTCTGGGGCGGCGAACCGCTGCCGTTGCGGCGGTCGGCGATCAGGCGGCGGTAGACGCCGAGGTACTCGTCGGCCATCCGGTTCGGCGAGAACCGATCGAGGGCCCGGCGGCGGATCTCCGCCCGGTCGAGCTGGCCGACTCGCCCGATCGCGAGGTTGGCCTCGGTGAGGTCGTCGACGAGGAAGCCGTCGACGCCGTGCTCGATCGTCTCCGTCAGGGCCCCGGCGCGCCGGGCGACGACCGGCGTGCCCGTGCCGAGCGACTCGATCGCGACGAGGCCGAACGGCTCCGGCCAGGCCCCGAGCATGATCGTGGCGAAGGCGCCGGCGTAGAGCGGATCCCGTTGCGCGGGTCCGACCTCGCCGAGGAAGTCGACGACGCCGGCGTCGATCGCCGGCTGGACGACGTCCTTGAAATGCTCGCGCTCGTGGGCGTCGTAGACCTTCGCCGCCATCTTGAGCCGGCGACCCGTCAGCCGGGCGAGCTCGATCGCGTCCTCCACGCCCTTCTCCGGCGTGATTCGGCCCACGAAGGCCAGGTACTCGCCGGGGGTGTTGCTGAACGGCATGGCGGCGAGCGGCAGGCCGTGGTGAATGGTGGCCACCCAGTTGGCGTCGGGATGCCAGCGGCGCTGGCTGTCGCTGATCGCGACGAGCGGGATCTCGCTGAACTCGCCGAGGAGCTCGGGCACGCCCCAGGCGTCGAGGCGGCCGTGGAGGGTCGAGACGACCGGCGTCGGGCAGTACCGGCTCAGGAGGAAGCCGTGCATCTCGGCGTGGGAGTGGATGATGTCGAATCGCTCGTGCTGCTCCCAGGCCTTGGCCACGCTGACCTGCATGTAGGCCGAGACGTCGCCCTTGTAGCCCGATCGCCACAGGCTCTGCTCGATCGTCGGCTCGACGCGTCCGCCGAACTCGGAGTCACCCGGTGCGAAGAGCGTGACGTCGTGGCCGAGGCGAAGGAGCTCGTCACCGAGTGCGGCGACGACCCGTTCGGTTCCCGCGTAGGTCGGTGGAGGAACAGGGAGCATCGGCGGTGCGACGAGCGCGATGCGCAGCCTGCCAGTCGACGTCATGGCCGGGCCATTTAACCACCGGCGCACCGAAACGCGCCTTGCGGGGGCATGCGACGTTGCCACCTGGCATTGGCGGAGAGGGTGGGATTCGAACCCACGGAGTCTTGCGACTCAACGGTTTTCAAGTTCGAGACAGGGCGTCCGCCGTAGTCCGTCAACGTCCGTTCCGTGCGGGGATCGTGCCGTGTCCGCCGCTATCTGTCTCACTTCAGCCACCGGTCGCCCGATCGTGCTCCTGAAGTTCGACAACCACCGGAGCCTCAATGGGCGCTCCGGGAGCCACGTGATCTACAAACGCGGTCAGCAATCGGCGGCTGCGCGTCAAGCCCCAGCCGAGGGCGTACGTCATGTCGTTTCGTCACGCCCCAAGAGGGCGAGGACGGTCTCGACCGGGCGGCCGTCAAGGACGAGTTCAACCACGCTTCAACGCGACCTCCAGCATCTGTACGAGACCGCCGGCGTCGGATGCTTTGTGTGCGCCCGCTAAG
>DATBKB010000044.1:0-17260 GCA_036556145.1 Candidatus Limnocylindrales bacterium
GACGGCTGGAACGGAGAGGCTGCACGCTCCATGGACGCTCTTCCTCCTTGAGGACGGTCGTCTTAGGCAACTAGTACGGAGGATCGTGCTGCCCGGCGAAGTCGCTTGGCGTCCCGACGGGCGGTGGCTGGCGTTCAGTGGTTCGATGAGCGACCACGGCGACGGGACTTGGGCGATCAGTCTCGACGACGGTCGACTTGTGAGACTCTCAACGCATCACGCCGAGTGGCTGAGTTGGGCGCCAAACGGCTCCGCAATCGCGATGGTGGTCGACTCGGACGGTGGCGCGACGCCCTTCACTAACGACTTGCTCCGGATCGATGTAGGGGAGGCGCTCTCGGAAGACTAACTCCGGCCTCCGCTAAACCCGGCTTGGAGCGCCGCACGTCGGCAAGCGCAAGCGGCTGGCCATTCCATGTCGACGCGGTGGGGCAACACGAGACAGGCCACGACGCCGAACGGGGAGTCCCGATTCGGGGCTGGCGCAATCTCGCCGATGACTTTCGCGGGTTGACGGCTTGGCCACCGGCTTCGACACGCCGCGGGCTGCTTCTATCGAGTCCAGGGCGTCCGGCTGGTACAGTTCCCAGCCCATGGCACCGAAGACGAAGAACGTCACGAGGAGCGGCACCCGGCGGCGGAGCATCGGCGGCGGGGTTCGCCGGCTGTTCGGCCTCATGGCGTTTCTGCCGGTCGCCAGCCGGATCCCGAACTACGCCCGCCTCGTCGTCGCGCTGTCGCTCGACGATCGGATGCCGACCGGGCGGAAGGCCCTGCTCGGCGGGGCGCTCGGCTATCTCATCCTCGGCCGCGACCTCATCCCGGACGACGTGCCCGTCATCGGTGGCCTCGACGACCTCGTCGTCGTGGCCCTGGCGATCGACCTCTTCCTCGACGGCGTCCCCGACGACCTGCTCGACGAGAAGCTCGATGAGCTCGGCATCGACCGGGTGGCGTTCGATCGCGATATCGCCCAGATCCGGCGCCTGACGCCGGGGCCGGTCCGCAAGACGATCCGCCGGATCCCCGGCGCGCTCGACACGGTCGGCAGCGCGATCGAGGAATCGGGCGTCGGGCCGCGGCTGCGCAACTGGATCAACAGGGAGGAACGGCTCGCGTGAAGGTCATTCTCACCCAGGACGTCGCCACGCTCGGCAAGAGCGGCGAGATGAAGAACGTGGCCGATGGATACGCCACGAACTTCCTCATCCCGCGCAAGCTCGCCGTGCCGGCCGCCGGCGGCGCGTACCGCGCCTGGCAGCACGACATTGCCAGCCGGGAGGAGAAGCGCAAGCGCGAGCGCGAGGATGCCGAGGTGATCGCCACCCGCATCGCCAGCACGACGCTGACGATGGGCGTCAAGGTCGGCGAGGGCGGCAAGCTCTACGGCTCGATCACGTCCAAGGACATCGCCGACGCGCTCGCCCGCCGCGGTATCGACGTCGATCGGCACAAGATCGACCTCGAGGACCCGCTGAAGTCGCTCGGCACCTACAAGGTCGCGATCAAGGTCCTGAGCGGCATGACGCCCGAGGTCACGGTCGTCGTCGAACCCAAGGGCTGACCGGGCCGGCCCGGGCCGTCAGGTCCTGAGACGGAAGACCGCGACGCCGTCGCGGTCGTAGAGGGTCTCGAAGAGCGGGCTCGAGCGGAAGTCGGTCGGCGCGCCGCCCTCGCACTGGAGGAAGCTGCCGGACGAGAGCACGTAGCCGGCGCCGTGCTTCCGCATGAGCTCGGCAGCGCGCCCCGGTCCGTCGCAGTAGATCGCGCCGGTGTCGCGTTCGCGCTCGGTCGGGTCGTAGCCGAGGTTCGCGACGTACGGCCCGAAGGTCGTGAGCCGCAGCCGGCCCGCGAGGTCGACCGGGCTGTTGATGAACGCGTCCGTGACGAAGACCGCCCGCTCGGGCGTGTTCCGCTCGATCCACCGCCCGGCCGCCTCCTGGGCCGGGCTCATCGTCACCGCCTCGTGCGTCGCGTGGTAGACGGCGATGAGGGCGGGTGAGATCGCGGCGAAGACGAGGACACCGGCGATCGCCGGCCGGGGCAGGTCCTTGATCAGCCACGCGGCGAGGATCGCGACCGCGATCCACATCATCTGGAAGTACTTGTTCATGTCGAAGTCGACGGCGCTCACGACGACGAGGTTGGGGACGAGGAACAGCGCGGCGAGCCACAGGCCGAGGAAGCGACGGCTCGGCGCCGGCCGCGTCAGGGCGGCGAGGGCGAGGAACATCGGCAGACCCAGGTTCGTGACGTAGAAGAACAGGGCCGCGAAGGGGCCCTCACCGAAGCGCGCCTCGCCCCAGCCGAGGACCGGGTGGAAGGCTCCTCGGGCGCCCTGCTGGAAGACAGCCCCGGCGATGAACGGGAGCGCGAGCACCGCCGGCGCGAGGAAGAGCGCGGCGTCGCGGCGGAACGTCGGCTCGCGCCACGCCCGCGTCGCCAGGACGTAGAGCCCGGCGATGAGGTACGTGGCGGGGAACGCGTAGAACTGGAACGGCGCGAGGAGGGCGGCGATGACGCCGGCCAGCAGCACGCCCGCCGGCCGCCGGTTCAGGCAGACGGCGAGCAGCAGGACCGCGGCGACGAGCCCCGGCAGCCCCAGCGTCGTGGCCCGGTGCGGCAGGAAGCCGGTCCCGAAGATCGAGGCGATCCGGAAGAAGGGCCAATCGGGCGCCCAGCTGTTGTCGTACGGCCGGCTCGATACGAGATCGCCGATGCTCCCGTCGCCGGCCATGAGGTCGCCGGCGAGCCGCAACCAGCCCATTCCGCCGCCGAAGCAGACGAGGATCGTCGCGATCGTCGCGACCCGGCGGTCCCCGGTCAGCCGCCGCGCGAGCTCCCACACGAGCAGCGCGAGGACCGCCGCGAAGAGGGCGCTCGTGACGAAGTAGACCGGGATGAGGTTGATGCCGGCGACGCTCGCCGCGATCGCGCCGTGGAAGTCGGCGAACCAGTGGTACGTCAGCGGCATGCCGGCGAAGTACGGGACCTGCGGCGGGAAGTTGCCGTGGATCAGGCTCTGGCCGATCGCGACGTGGACGAGCAGGTCGCTCCAGTTCCAGCCGCCCGAGACCCACCCGCGCGGCGTCTCGCGCCAGCCGTTGAGGCCGAGCACGAGCAGGACGGCCAGGCCGACGATCGCCGCGATCCCGAAGGCCAGGATGTTCCCGCGGATCGCATCGGCGATCGAGGCGCGAGTCGGGAGCGGTGGCGGCGGCGCGAGGCGCGGTAGCTCGCGAGTCGCCAGGACGGCGGTGGCGACCGCGAGGACGACCACCGAGACGAGGACGCTCAGCCGGGTGAAGCCGATCCCGAGGCTGACGACGTTCACGAGGTGGGCGGAGACGAAGACGCTGACGACGATCCCGAGCCCGATCCGCGCCGGTGGCGCCATCGTCGGGACGATGCGGGTGACGAGCCACCAGCCGGGGACCGCGAAGAGGAAGGGCCAGGCGAGGAGGACCGCGGTCGCTGGCAGGAACCAGGCGACGGCCACGGCCCCGCCGCCGATCAACCCCCAGCCGACGAGCGTGCGCCGCCTCGGGTCGGCCCGCGACAGCGCCTCGGCCGCCCGGGCCATGGCCTCCGCCGCGCGCGCCAGCGGGGTCCCGGGGGCATTCACAGCCGAAGGATGATACAGAGCGTGCCCGGCCGGACGATCCTCCATGTCGACCTCGACGCGTTCTTCGCGGCGGTCGAGCAGCGCGACCGGCCGCAGCTCCGGGGCAGGCCCGTGATCGTCGGCGGCGGCGGCCCGAACGACCGGGGCGTCGTCAGCGCCGCGAGCTACGAGGCGCGGCGGTTCGGCGTCCACTCCGCGATGCCGCTCCGTCAGGCGGGGCGGCTCTGCCCCGACGGCGTGTTCCTGCCGGTGGACGGGCGCAAGTACCAGTCGGTCAGCCGGGAGGTCATGGCGATCCTGCGTCGCTTCACGCCGCTCGTCGAGCCGATCTCCATCGACGAGGCATTCCTCGACGTGACCGGCTCGCGCAAGCTGTTCGGCGACGGTGAGGCGATCGCGCAGCAGGTGAAGCAGGCGGTGCGCGGCGAGGTCGGGCTGACGATCTCGGTGGGCGTCGCGACGACGAAGCTCGTCGCGAAGATCGCCTCGGACCTGCGCAAGCCCGACGGGCTCGTCGTCGTGCCACCCGGCGACGAGGCGGCGTTCCTCGCGCCGCTGCCGATCTCGCGGCTCTGGGGCGTGGGCCAGAAGACGGCCGTGGCGCTGCGGGACTACGGCATCACGACGATCGGCGGATTGGCGGCGCTCGACCCGGACGTCCTCGTCCGCCGGTTCGGGAAGCACGGTGGCTCGCTCGCCGCGCGGGCCCAGGGTCTCGATGCCGATCCGGTCGCCGAGGGCGCGGACGCGAAGTCGATCGGTCACGAGCACACGTTCGACGTGGACACGTCGGACCGCGACACGATCGAGCGGACGCTCCTCGCGATGGCCGAAGGCGTCGCCGGCCGGCTTCGGTCGAGTGGCGTGAAGGCGGGCACGATCAGCGTGAAGATCCGCGACTCGACGTTCCACACGATCACCCGGCAGCGGACGCTGCCGGTCCCGACCGACCTGACCGAGCCGATCTGGACCGCCGCCCTCGAGCTCGCCCGCCCCGAGGTCCGCGGCATCCGCGTCCGGCTGCTCGGGGTGACGGCGTCGAACCTCGGCTCGCCGGACCAGCTCGGGCTGTTCGAGGGCGATGACGCGCGGCGACGCCGCGCGGTCGAGGCGGCCGACGGACTGCGGCGCCGCTACGGCGAGCGGGTCGTGACGCGGGCGCGCCTCATCGGGACCGGGTTGCCGGCGCCGTTCGAGCGGGACATGGGCAGCGCCGTCGAGCATCGCGGCGTCCATGCCGCCGACGCCGAGCGGGGCCGCCGGAAGCGCCCTCAGGCGGGCGCGCGCGAGGATGACGCGGGTCGTGACGGCGATCGTGACAGCGAAGCTGACACAGCCCTCGACGACATTGCGCCCGAGGACGACACCGCTTGACATCGAACGCCTGTTCGATGTAGCGTCCGTCGTAATCGAACAGACGTTCTGTCGCTCGAGTGCCCCGGCGACGCCCCCGCCCGTTGCCCCCGGAAAGGAGCCAGCGATGGCCATGGTCCGCGTCGCCCCTGTCAACGTCGAGGTCCGCACCAACTGGTTCGACGGCCGTCCCACGGAGGTCTCGTGGGATGGTCGCCGCTACCCGGTCGTCGCCCTGGCGACGGTCCGCGAGGAATCGCGGGCCTACCCGGTCGTCGTCGGTCCGAGGACGGTCTTCGAGGTCGAGACGCCGGCCGCTCGCCTGACGCTGAGCTATCGCCACCGGACGAAGCGGTGGACGATCGAGGGTCTCGACGAGGAAGGCCACCGAGCGGACTGACCGACCCATTCCCGGCCCGCGACGTCCTCCGGCGTCGACGGGCTCTCCCGCGGCAGCGCGGGGCGGGCGCGCCGGTACCGCGCTCGCCCCGTGCCCGCCGACGCGACGACCGCTGCCGTTGAGCGGCTGCCGCCTACAATCCCGGCGTGCAGCGCGCCCCGGAACGCTTCGGTGATCTGACGCTCGCCGCCTTCCTCGAACGGCTCGCCTCGTCGGAGCCGGTGCCCGGTGGCGGCAGCGCGTCCGCGGTCGCGGCCGGTCTCGGCGCGAGCCTCGTGACGATGGTGGCGGCGCTGTCCGAGGGTCGCCCGAAGTACGCGGCGCACACGGCGCTTCACGCGTCGGCCCAGGCCACGGGGCGGCGCCTGGTCGACCGATTTCTTCGCCTCGCGGACGACGACGCCGATGCCTATGCCGGGTTCGCGGCGGCGCTGAAGCTGCCGCGCGAGTCGGAGGTCGAGATGGCGCGGCGCTCCGATGCGCTGGCGGCCGCCGCGCGCCGTGCCGCGGAGGTACCGCTCGAATGCGTCGAGGCCTGCCTCGAGCTCGTCGCCACGGCGGAGTCGCTCGCCGGCCGCAGCAACAAGAACGCCTCGAGCGATCTCAACGTCGCCGCGCTCCTGGGCGAAGCGGCAGCGCGCGGAGCCGCCGCGAACGTCCTCGTCAACCTCCCGTCGGTCGGTGACGAGCTCTTCGCTCACGAGGCCACCGAGCGCGTCGACGAGCTGATTCACGAGATCGGCCGTCTCGCGAGTGCGACGCGGGTGGTCGTCGCGTCCGGGGAGGCGCGCGAGCCGCTCGAGCTCACTGCGGCCGGACCCGCCTGACCGTGGACGGAGAGGGCGCGCGGATCCTCCACGGTCCGCCGATCGCGAACGACATCCGCGCGGCGGTCAAGGACGACGTCGCGGCGTTCAAGCGGCGCAACGGTTACGCGCCCGGGCTCGCCGTCGTCATCGTCGGTCGCGATGCGCCGTCGATGGTCTACCTCGAGCAGATCCTCCGCGGTTGCGCGAAGGTCGGGATCGAGGGCCACCTCGTGGAGGTTCCGGGCCGCGCCTCCGCCGCGGCGCTGAGGGCCCGTATCGAGGAGCTCAACGCCGACCCGCTCGTGGCCGGGATCATCGTCCAGATGCCGCTGCCGAAGCGGATCCCGCTCTCGACGGTCCTCGACGTCCTCGATCCGGGCAAGGACATCGACGGCCTCCACCCGAGGAACGCGGGGCTCATGACGCTGGGCTACGAGGGATTCCTGCCGACGACCGCCCACGCCGCGGTCGAGATCCTCAAGCGATCCGGCATCGAGATCGAGGGCAAGCGGGCCGTGGTCATCGGCCGCTCGAACGTCGTCGGCAAGCCGGCCGCGATCCTCCTGCTCCGTGAGCATGCCACCGTGACGGTCTGCCACTCGCGCACGCGCGACCTGGCCGGCGCCGTCCGTGGCGCTGACATCGTCGTCGTCGCCGCCGGCAAGCCCGGCCTCGTGACCGGCGAGATGCTCAAGCCCGGGGCGGTCGTCGTGGACGTCGGCATCAACGTCGTCGGCGACCGGATCGTCGGCGACGTCGACTTCGAGAGCGCGAGCCGTGTCGCGTCGGCGATCACGCCGGTGCCGGGTGGCGTCGGCCCCCTGACGAACGCGCTCCTGCTGACGCACCTCGTTCGGGCGGCGAACGAGCAGGCGGAGACGGCTCGGCGCGGCGGGCGCGGCCACGGCCTGCGGGCCGCCGGGGCGGGCCGATGAGCGCGACGAAGCCGTTCCCCTCGGACCTCGAGATCGCCCGCTCGGTCAGCCCGCGGCCGATCCTCGAGGTCGCCCGGGAGCTGGGGCTGCGCGACGACGAGATCGAGCTCTACGGCCCGACGAAGGCGAAGGTCAGCCTGGCCGCGATCCGCCGGCTCGAGTCGCTGAACCCGCGCGGCCGGTACGTCGTCGTGACCGCGATCACGCCGACCCCGCTCGGCGAGGGCAAGACGACGACGACCGTCGGGCTCGCCCAGGGCCTGAACCGGATCGGCAAGCGCGCGGCGGTCGCGATCCGCCAGCCGAGCCTCGGGCCGGTCTTCGGCATCAAGGGCGGCGCCGCCGGCGGTGGGTACAGCCAGGTCATCCCGATGGAAGACTTCAACCTTCACCTGACCGGCGACGTCCATGCCATCGGCGCGGCCCACAACCTCGCCGCGGCGTTCCTCGACAACCACCTCCACCACGGCAACGCGCTCGGCATCGACCCGCAGTCGATCCTCTGGCCGCGCGTCGTCGACATCAGCGACCGCGCGATCCGGCGCGCCGTCATCGGCCTCGGCGGCCGCGAGAACGGCGTGCCGCGCGAGACCGAGTGGCAGATCACGGTCGCCTCGGAGGTCATGGCCGTCCTCGCCCTCGCCGCCGACCTGGCCGACCTGCGCGCGCGCCTCGGCCGCATCGTGCTCGCGACGACGACCGACGGCCGGGCCGTCACCGCCGACGACCTGAAGGTCGCCGGCGCGATGACGGCGCTGCTCAAGGACGCCCTCAAGCCGAACCTCCTCCAGACGCTCGAGGGCGGCCCGGCGTTCGTCCACTGCGGGCCGTTCGCGAACATCGCCCACGGCAACAATTCCGTGCTGGCCGACCGGCTGGCCCTCGCCACCAGCGAGATCGTCTGCACCGAGGCCGGCTTCGGCGCCGACATGGGCGCCGAGAAGTTCTTCGACATCAAGTGCCGCGCGTCCGGCCTGCGGCCGGACGCGGCCGTCGTCGTCGCGACGATCCGGGCGCTGAAGATGCACGGCGGCGTCGGCAGGATCGTGGCCGGCAAGCCGCTCGACCCGGCGTTGCTCGCGGAGAACGTCGAGGCGGTCCGGGCCGGCGGGGCGAACCTCGCCAAGCAGATCGAGAACGTCCTCGCGTTCCGCGTCCCGGTCGTCGTGGCGATCAACACCTACCCGACCGACACGCCCGCCGAGATCGCCGCGGTGGAGGAGGTGGCGCTCGCGGCCGGAGCGCGCGCTGCCGTCGTGTCCCGCCACTTCACCGATGGCGGAGCCGGCGCGGAGGACCTCGCCCGCGCCGCCTGGGACGCCGCGGCGCAGGGCGCGCCCGACTTCAAGCTGCTCTACGCCGACGATGCGCCGCTCCTCGAGAAGATCGAGACGATTGCCGTCCGGATCTACGGTGCGAGCGGCGTCGACGTCCTGCCCGCGGCGGCCAAGGCGCTCAAGCAGTACGAGGCGCTCGGGTTCGGCCACCTGCCGATCTGCATGGCGAAGACCCAGTACTCGCTGAGCCACGACCCGGCGCTGAAGAACCGCCCGACGGGCTTCCGCGTCCCGATCCGCGACGTGCGCCTGTCCGCCGGCGCCGGCTTCGTCACGCCGCTCCTCGGGGAGATGCGGACGATGCCAGGGCTGCCGTCGAAACCGGGCGGGGAGAACATCGACGTCGACGCCGAGGGCAACATCGTCGGCCTGTTCTAGCGCTCGACGCGGCGGGCTAGCTCCCGGCTGCGCTCGCCGCGACGACGAAGCAGAGCGCGACCAGCAGCCCGAGCAGGATCCCGCCGACGCCGGCCGACCACGCTCGGCGGTCGATCGGGCCCGGTGGCAGCGTGGCGTGCGGGTCGTGCTCGATGATCACGGCGTCCTGGTTGATCGGGTGCGCCTGGTCTCGCGGGTGGGGCTCGCGGGCTTCGTGGGTCATGGCGCAAGGCTAGCGCACGGCGTCATGCGCCACGCCGCCTCGGCCGCCGCGTAGATTCCGGCGATGCTCCCGCGACCGCCAACGCTGACCCGCGACGGTCGGCTCCTCTTCGCGGCTCGGACGCTGCGGCTGATCGGCTACGGCGCGATCGCGGTCATCCTCGTGATCTACCTCGCGAGGCTCGGCCTCGACGGCGTGGCGATCGGGCTGATCCTCAGCCTCACGCTCGTCGGCGACACGGTGATCAGCCTGTGGCTGACGACGCACGCCGACCGGATCGGGCGCCGGAGGAGCCTCATCGCGGGCGCGCTCCTGATGGTCGTCGCGGGTCTCGCATTCGCGGCCACCGATGCCTTCCCGTTCCTGCTGCTCGCCGCGACCATCGGCGTCATCAGCCCGTCGGGGAACGAGGTCGGGCCGTTCCTTGCCATCGAGCAGGCATCGCTCAGCGAGACGATCGACGACCGGCGCCGGACGAGCGTGTTCGCCTGGTACAACCTCGCCGGCTCGGTGGCGACGGCCGTCGGCGCGCTCGCCGGCGGCGTCGCGGTCGGTGCCCTTCAGTCGGCCGGCCTCGACGATCTGTCCGCCTATCGCACCGTCGTCCTCGGCTATGCCGCCATCGGGCTCGGCCTCGCGGCGGTGTTCAGCCGCGTCTCGCCGGCAGTCGAGATTGCCCGGCCCGTCGATACGACGGTCGCGCGACGCCTGGGCCTGCACCGGTCCCGGAACACGGTCCTTGGTCTCTCCGCGCTGTTCGCGCTGGACGCCTTCGCCGGCGGGCTCGTCATGCAGAGCATCCTCGCGTTCTGGTTCCACGAAACCTTCGGCGTGCCGGAGGCGCTCCTCGGCGGCATCTTCTTCGGTGCCAACATGCTGGCGGCGGCGTCATCACTCGCGGCGGCGAGCATCGCCGCCCGAATCGGGCTCATCAACACGATGGTCTTCACCCACCTGCCGTCGAACGTGTTGCTGATCCTCGTCCCGCTCATGCCGACGCTGCCGCTGGCGATCCTCGTGCTGCTCGCGCGCTTCAGCATCAGCCAGATGGACGTGCCGACGCGGCAGAGCTACACGATCGCGGTCGTCGACCCGGACGAGCGCTCGGCGGCGGCCGGCGTGACCGGCATCGCCCGCTCGATCGGCGCGGCGCTGAGCGCCAACCTGGCCGCGCCGCTCGTCGCGACCGCGTCGCTCGCCGCACTGCCGTTCTTCCTCGGCGGCGGACTGAAGATCATCTACGACCTGGCCTTATGGACCGCCTTCAGGGCCCGACCGGCGCCCGAGGAGGCGGCTCGAACTCCCGATCGATAGTCCGGCCGATCCGTCAGGAGAGGTCCTTGTCCTCCATCTCCCACGCGTGGTCGAGCGTGTGGAAGGCGGAGTGGCGGATGAGGAACGCCAGCGACCACGAACGCATGCGCTTGCCCTGCCCGGCGTTGTAGGCCCGCATGGCCGCCACGTAGTTGGTCCGATGCTCGCGCAGTCCCTCTGGCGTGAGCGCCGCCTCTTCCGGGATCCGCAACCCGACCTGCTTCGCGAATGCCTCGCTCTCGTTACGGATCACGTGCCGGATGATCCGGTCGCGGTCGCGTCCACCACCGCGGGGGCCCTTGCGCATCTCCGGCGACACCCGCGCCGCCACGCCGTCGAAGAACGTCCAGCACGCCCGCAGGATCGTGATCCCGCGCTCGAGCTTCTCCTTGGGCATCGGATCGTGCTCGGTCGAGGACGGCGAGAACGAGATGCCCCAGAAGTCGACCGAACCCGTGCCGACCATGTCTTCGACGATCTTCAGGCGCCCCGCCGCGTCGAACTCGCGAGCCATCCCGGCGAGTCGCGCGATCGGCCGATAGCGGTCCCGGTAGGCCTCGAGCGTCTCCAGGGCGACGTCGGCGGTCCTGGCGCCCCGACTCCAGCCGGGCCAGTCGAGCGCGACGGCGACCGACCGCTTGTTCTTCGGTCCACGTTGGATGACGGTGCGGACGGGCATGGCGAGGTCCTCAGTCGGCCCGGCGCGGGCGGCCCGGCATCCCGAGCCGCCACCAGATGAAGAGCAGGCCACCCGCGACCACGATCACGGCGATCGCCAGGTCGAACGGCTGGAGCGCGTGCCGGATGTCGACCCACCGCGCGCCGAGCTGCTCGCCCGCGTAGACGAGCAGCATCGACCAGATGAACGCGCCCGCCGTCGAGTAGACGATGAACGTCCCGAGCGGCATCCGCGCCACGCCGGCCGGGAAGCTGATGAACGTCCGGACGATCGGCAGGAGGCGGCTGAAGAACGCCGTGGCGGCGCCGTAGCGCTGGAAGAACCGATCGGCCAGCTCGATCTCGTGCGGCCGGATCAGCAGGTACTTGCCGTAGCGCTCGAGGAACGGCCGCCCGCCGCGGGCGCCGATGAAGTAGCCGATGACCGACCCGATCGTGTTCCCGATCGTCGCCGCGACCACGACGATCCAGTAGTTCCAGGGGCCGCGCGTCAGCGGCTCGAGCTGGCTCGGATCCGAGACGAGAAAGCCGGCGTACGGGAGGATCAGCTCCGAGGGGAGCGGGATCATCGCCGACTCGATCGCCATCGCGACGAGGACGCCCGCATATCCCACGGCGCCGTAGAGGCCGTTGAGGAAGGGGATGACGATCTCGTCGATGATGGCGAGCAACGAGCGCGAGGATAGCGGACTATCCTGCCGCTCGTGACCGAGCCGCCCGATCGGCCGCGGAGCGGCGATCCGCACTTCACGCCCGCCCGGGGACCGTCCGGCGGGCGGTCCGAATCGGTCGTTCTGACCGGCGCCGACCTCGCCATCGAGGACGTCGAGGCCGTCGCGCGCCACGGCGCGCGGGTCTCACTCGACGTCCATGCCCGCGCGCGCATGGACGAGGCTCGGGCGGTCGTGGACGAGCTCGTCGCAGCGGGCGAGGTCGTCTACGGCGTCACGACCGGGTTCGGCGATCTCGCGTCAACGTTCGTGCCGCCGGCCGACGCCGAGCGGCTCCAGGAGAACCTCCTCGTCAGCCATGCCGCCGGCGTCGGGCCGGCGTTCCCGCGCGAGGTCGTCCGGGCGATGCTCCTGCTGCGCGCGAACACGCTGGCGCTCGGTCACAGCGGCTGCCGACCCGCCGTCGTCGACCGGCTGCTGGCCTTCCTCGAGCGCGGCATTCACCCCGTGGTGCCGGAGCAGGGATCGGTCGGGGCGTCCGGCGACCTCGCCCCGCTCGCGCACCTCGCGTTGCCGCTCATCGGCCGCGGCCAGGTCGAGGTCAACGGCGATGTCGTGCCGGCCGACCGGGCCCTCGGCGAGGCCGGACTCGAGCCGCTCCGGCTGGGCCCGAAGGAGGGCCTCGCGCTCCTCAACGGCACGCAGATGATGAGCGCGATCGCGGCGCTCCTCGTGGCGGACGCCGACCGGCTTTCTCGCACGGCGAGCGTCGCGGCGGCGATGAGCGTCGAGGCGCTGCTCGGCACGGACGTCGCGTTCGCGGCGCCCTACCAGCTCGCCCGGCCGCATCGCGGCCAGGTCGCGGTGGCGGCGGAGATGCGGCATCTCCTGCGCGACTCGGCGATCCAGCGCGCGCATCACGGCGAGACGCACAAGGTCCAGGACCCGTACTCGCTTCGCTGCGTCCCGCAGGTCCACGGCGCGGCGCGCGACGCGGTCGATCATCTCCGGGCGGTCCTCGACATCGAGCTCAACTCGGCGACCGACAACCCGCTCGTGTTCCCGGGCGGCGGCGCGGCGGACGCCCGCACCGTCGCGACCGGCGGCGGGCGGGTCGTCAGCGGCGGCAACTTCCACGGCGAGCCGGTCGCCCTGGCGCTCGACTACGCGAAGCTCGCGATCGCCGAGCTGGGATCGATCAGCGAGCGGCGCACGGCGCTGCTCGTCGACCCCCGGCTGAACGGAGGCCTGCCGCCGTTCCTCGCGGGCAGCTCCGGCCTCGAGTCGGGGATGATGCTCTACCAGTACACGGCCGCCGCCCTGGTCTCCGAGAACAAGGTCCTGGCCCACCCGGCGTCGGTCGATTCGATCCCCACGAGCGCGAACCAGGAGGACCACGTCTCGATGGGCTCCATCGCGGCGCGGCACGCACGACGCGTGCTCGAGCACGTCGAGCGAATCGTTGCCATCGAGCTCGTCGTCGCGGCGCAGGCGCTCGACCTCCGAATGGGCTTGCTCGACGGTGCCGCGCCCGGCGCCGGCGTCGCCGACGCGCTCGCGCTCGTGCGCGGCCGCGTCCGGCACCTGGACGCCGATCGCGAGCCCGGCCCGGACCTTGCCGCGGCCACGGAGCTCGTCCGGTCCGGCGCGCTGGCCGGGCTCGCGGGCTCGTAGCCCGCGCGTTCCCCAGCCTGCCGGCGCCCGCCGCCCGCGCCTGCGGGCGCTTGCCCTTGTCCGCCGCCTAGACTCAGGCCATGGCCGCGATCCGGATCGTCGACGTCACCGACGAGGCGAGCTTCGGGCTCATCCCGCCCTGCGCCGACCCGTCGTTCGACCACCGAACGTGCGACTACTGGGAGGATGCCGACCGGGGCTCGAAGGCGAGCCGTCCCGGGTGGCTCGAGGCGGCCGCCGCCCCACCCGAGAAGCCCAGGACGGGCAACCCGTTCCTCGACGATGCCACCGATCCGGCGTTCAACCCGTTCGCTCCGGCGACTGCCGGCCCGTCGTTCAACCCGTTCGCGCCCGACACGGACCCGGTCGCCGACAACCCCTTCGCGCCGACGCGCGCGCCGAGACCGCGCGTCGCGGCCGGCGCACCGCGGAAGCTCGGGCTCCTCGGTCGGGGCCTCGGCGTCTTCGGCAGCTACGCGAAGGTCCTGCTCGTCGACGACGTGCCGGCCGCGTACTCGCAGTTCGGGCCGCTGTCCGCGTATCCCCGCGCCGGCCGGCTCCGCGACCTCTACCCGCAGCTTCCGGAGTCGCCGCTTCCGGCGGTCATCACCTGCATCGCGACGACCCGGGGCGCCCGCCGGCAGGGCCGGGCGCTCACCCTCGTCGAGGCGGTGTGCGACGACCTGGCGGGGCGCGGCTTCGCCGCGGTCGAGGCGTATCCGGAGCGCCGAACGCGCGAGGACGCGACGAGCGCGGCGACCCCCGAGTTCTGGATCCGCGTCGGATTCTCGATCGCCGTCGACGACGAGCGCTACCCCGTGCTGCGGCGGGAGCTCTAGGGCCGGTGCGGGCACCGCATCGCCTCGCCGCGGTCGCTGCCGCTGCTGCGGCTGCCATCGGGCTCGCCACGCTCGCTGCCTGCGGGACGGCGCCTGCCTCGTCCGACGCAGGGCGGAGCCCGCAGTCGACGCCGAACTCGCACGTCACGCCCGCGGCGACCCCGTTCGCCACGCCGGCGGGTGCCGTCGCGATCGATCCGGCGCTCCTCGAGCATCTCCCGGCGGCCGTCGACGGCCTCGTCCTCGCCGGGCGACCCGAGTCGGACCTCATGGCCGCCTCCGACCCTGTCGTGGTGCAGTTCGGGGAGGCCGTCGCGACCGCCCTCGCGATCGACGCGCCGTCGGGCGAGTTCGCCTACGCCTCGGTCGTCCGTCTCCGGCCCGGCGTCTTCGACGAGGAGCTGTTCCGAAGCTGGCGGGCGAGCTTCGACGAGGGAGCCTGCTCGCAGGCGGGCGGGCTGGCCCGCACCGCCACGGCCCGCCTCGGCGGCCGGGAGGTGCACATCGGCACCTGTGCGGGCGGCGTCCGCACGTACCACGCCTGGCTGCGGAACAGCCGGGTGCTCGTGTCCGTCTCGTCGCTCGGTGAGCGGCGACTCGGCGAGCGGCTCGTCGAGGCCCTCGAAGACTGAACGGGCCCTTCGGCATGCGCAGCCGCCTACCGCTGGCCGTCCTCCTGCTGGTCCTCGCCGGCGCCGCCTCGGGCGCTTCCCCAGCGTGCGTCTTCGCCTGTAGCTGCGCCCAGCCGCCCACGCTCAAGATCGCGGTCGAGGAGTGGGGCAGCGCCCTCTTCACGGGCCTCGCCGCCGGCCGAACCGGCAACACCGTCAGCTTTGCGGTCGAGCGCTGGTTCGCCGGCTCGGGCGCCGCACCGATCGTCCAGCTCCAGACCGGCGATTCGGCGATGTGCGGGATCGAGATCCAGCCTGGCGATCGGTTGGTCCTCACCGCGAGCCGCGGGGACAACGGCGTCTTCGTGCCCAGCATCTGCAGCCCGTACGCGCGCCTCGGTTCGGCCGAGGCGAACGCGCTTCTCGCGGAAGCCGAGGAAACCTTCGGGCCGGGCCAGGTATTGACCGGTCCCGGCCCGACTGAGCCGGGCGACGGCGGTTCGGGGGGCGGCTGGCTGCCCGCCGTGGGCATCGGTGTGGGCGTCGCCCTCGTCGGCGGCCTCGCCGTTGCCGCCTTCGTCGTGCTGCGACGGCGCCCGGCGTAGCGGGCTGGGCCGCGCAGCGGGTGGCGTTGCAGAGCGAGTAGATTCCGCCAGGCGGCGTCCCCAGTGCGCCGCATGGAGGGAAGGAGCCGCCCAACCCATGACTGTCCAGCGACCGATCGTGGCGCGACCAACCGGGGTGACCGTTCTCGCCGTGCTCGCCGGGATCTTCGGCGTCATCACGCTGCTGCTCGGGATCGCCGCAATCGGGCTCGGCGGCGTCGCCGCCGGGGCGACCGGCAACGCGGCCCTTGGCGGGCTCGTGGTCCTGGCCGGCGTCATCGCGATCGTGACGGGCGCCGTCTACATCGCCTTCGCCTACGGCGCGTGGACCCTCAAGCCGTGGGCATGGATCCTCGGCATGGTCGGGGCCGCGCTCGGCATCGTGAACGCGATCGTGAGCTACCTCAACGACTCGAGCCAGCTCGTGAGCACGATCATCGGGATCGCGATCGGCGCGGCGATCATCTACTACCTCAACACGCCGGCCGTGAAAGCCGCCTTCGGTCGAAGCTGACGCCAGTCGCTCGAGGCTGACGACGTTCGGTCGAACCGGACGCTCGATGGCGACCGACGAGGCGCGCGCCATCCGCGCGCCCCGTGGGGCCGAGCTGTCGTGCCGCGGGTGGCAGCAGGAAGCCGCCCTGCGCATGCTCATGAACAACCTCGACCCGGAGGTTGCCGAGCGTCCCGACGACCTCGTCGTCTACGGCGGCACCGGCCGGGCGGCCCGCAGCTGGGCGGCGTTCGACGCGATCGTGCGCGAGCTCCGCCGGCTCGGCGACGACGAGACGCTGCTCGTCCAGTCCGGCAAGCCCGTCGGCGTGTTCCGGACGCATGCGTGGGCGCCGCGGGTGCTCATCGCGAACTCGAATCTTGTCGGCCGCTGGGCGACGTGGGACACATTCCGCGAGCTCGAGCGCGCCGGCCTGACGATGTACGGCCAGATGACGGCCGGCTCCTGGATCTACATCGGCACCCAGGGGATCCTCCAGGGCACGTACGAGACGTTCGCAGAGCTCGCCCGCCAGCACTTCGGCGGGACGTTGCGCGGCCGGGTGACGCTGACGGCCGGCCTCGGCGGGATGGGCGGTGCGCAACCGCTCGCGGTGACGATGAACGAGGGCGTCGCGATCGTCATCGAGGTCGACGAGGCCCGGGCTCGGCGCCGCCACGAGATCGGCTACGTCGACCGGCTGACGTTTTCGACCGACGAAGCGCTCGGTTGGGCCGGTGCCGCCGCGAAGGCCGGTGAGCCGCTGTCGATCGCGCTCGTCGGCAACGCGGCCGAGATCGAGCCCGAGCTCGCCCGGCGGGGCGAGCGGTTCGACGTCGTCACCGACCAGACGTCGGCGCACGACGCCCTCGCGGGATACGTGCCGTCGGAGATCGCGCTCGCCGATGCCATCGAGCTGCGCGCGAAGCTGCCCGACGAGTACGTCCGCCGGTCGATGCGCTCGATGGCCGACCACGTCCGCGCAATGCTCGCCTTCCGATCGGCCGGCGCCGTCGTCTTCGACTACGGCAACAACCTCCGGGCCATGGCGTTCGAGGCGGGCGTGACCGACGCCTTCGACTACCCCGGCTTCGTGCCCGCCTTCATCCGGCCGCTGTTCTGCGAGGGCAAGGGTCCGTTCCGGTGGGCCGCGCTGTCCGGCGACCCGGCCGACATCGCTCGGACCGACCGCGCGATCCTCGAGCTCTTCCCGGAGAACGCGGCACTCCGCCGCTGGATCGAGATGGCCGAGGCGAAGGTGCCGTTCCAGGGGCTGCCGGCACGGATCTGCTGGCTCGGCTACGGCGAGCGGGCG